>NZ_DLNJ01000027.1:0-19530 GCF_002478345.1 Microbacterium sp. UBA7513 | reverse complement strand
CCACCCCGCGGGACTCCAGGCGGCCGGATGGCATGAACATCCGCTGGGACAGTTGCCTTGCGTGTCTCTTGGGTCCCCCTGGAAACACGCAACGGCTCATAGGGGCGCTTCCCTGCTGCTCGCTCTCGCAGCTGCGCTTCGGGGGGGGGGGAAGGCAGGAAACGGAACGGAGGGGCATTCGTGCACCTTCGGCGTCCCCGCAGTAGAGTCCCGCGCACGTCGGCAAGCGACTCACGGACATCGATAGCTCTGGGCCAGCTCGATGGACGAAACCGCCATCTGCCCCCCCCGATCAGGCCGCTGACATCGGGCTCAATAACGCGGGCCGCGAGCGATCGTGTGCCACTAGTGCTCTATTCAAGAGCCTCCCGCCCTATCGGATCGTCAAGCTCATGCACACGAGCGCACGGAGTCCTTGCTCAGCCGCCACACGCGACATCGTTCACTTTCACGGCGGAAGGCGATGCGATGATCACCGCTACATCGCCAATGGAGTCGCCACGCTGTCGAAGGCGCGCGATGAGGATCGTCGCGCCGCAGCTCCGCACGGCCCACCGCACGATTTTCACTTGCACGCGACCCAGGTAATCATGAGCGCTCGCTTGCCGCGTACTTCCGCAGAAGCATGTGCGCGTCGTACGCGATTTCCGGCGGGCTTCCAGCCTAGGGACGGCTCGCGCCCGACCGATAAGGCGTCACGGTAACGCTAGACGCGCTGACCATCGGGAATCTTGGCGATGGCTGACGTCCACCATTCCTTAAGTTCCGGACGAATCCGGGCGTCCAGGTGCGAGTCTGGCCGGCCAGCGAGAAGACGGGGACGATCAAGCACCATTGCGTGGTTCGACATGCTGTAAACGCGCCGATACGTCCAGTCGCTTCGTCGGCCGCCTAGACGCCACGGCAGCGCGACTGCGCGAATGATCGGTGACTGCCAGTGCAGCAAGTTTTCCCAGGCGGATATCGAAGGATCCCCGAGCTTCGATTTCCAGTTCTGACCCGCCGCGCACTGAATCAGAATGATCAGGCTTGCCTCGTGGGTATCGTCCAGAGCCATAATCGCCACCACATCGAGCGTTCGATCGTTATCCACCGGCTCCACTTTGCGCTTAAGTGAATCGACCGGTACCTCTAGCTCCTTTGCGAGCCTCTTTACGCGTTTCTTGATCGGCGTCGGCCACTCTTGCTCTCTGGGCCATCCGAATCGCTGCGAGCGCCCAAAAATCCCTCTTGTCGCGGCCTCGACTACCTTCTCCATAAGCATTCCACTATGGCTGTCGGGCTTCAGCGCATCCTTGAGTTGGGAAAAGTGATGCCCTAGGTCAGATACGAGCAGAAACGCGTAGCTATCGGGCTCTGAGCCTTCGCGAATCGAAAGCAGATCGGCTGTGACCTGGAACGGGTATCCGTCTTTAAGTACCGTTTCCCGCTGCCGACACTCCGCGAGAATATCGTCTGCGAGGCGCTCAAGCGAGTCCTCGGGCATCTCGTCAGATCCGGAGCCGAGTTCGTCGACATCTTCGCCAAACGACTCACCTGCCAGACCGACGAGCCCGCTGGCTCGAAGCTCCTCTATAACTTCCGACTTGGCGACCGCACCGTCAGAAACGAGAACTGACGCTTCGAGCCAGTCAGCAAGTCTGTGCAGATCCTCAGAACTGCACCCGGGCGGAATCGCCAGCACGCTACTTGTCGCCTCGAAGTGCCAGGATCGTCCTGATCTGTTTCATGTAACGGTGCGCTTCGGCGGCGGCATCACGGATCGCTGGGTCCCCCACATGTTCGCTGAGGAGCGGAACGACATCTGCCAATAAATACGAAGCTTTCCAGAGAGCCCCAGCGACCGATTCGCTCTCGCCTCCAGATCGCGACCACGCCTTCTCGAACTTCGGCTCCTCCGCGTTTTGCAGGTACCGCACGGCGGCAGGGCTCTGCAGGATCTTACTCCACTTAGTCAGTTCACGTGACTCGGGTAGTACTCGAGCCTGCGAGTCAGTGCCGAAAGTCCATTTTACGAAATCCTTGTAGGCGTCCTTCTTGCGTTCGGGAACCGGTGAGAGATTCTCGGACGGTTCGCTCGCCGGCGTCAGCTCCAAGAAGGATCGGACCCCTTCGGTCTGCAGTGAACGAAGCAGCACACCGAATGCATTGCTCATCTGCTCGTAGCCGTCGATCTCCCACTCCTCCGCCTGCTCGACAAGCTGGAACGCCACATGGTGACGGGCCATGTGGGCCGGATAGCTTCCCAGCTTCTCCGCCAGTTCAATATACGATGCACCTCTCGAAGCGAGGCGCGCGATGTAGCTCGCCTTCTCTAACGCTGGCCACGGCAACACTCCCGTAACGTGTCGAAAACCGATGTAGGCGGACACCTCGGGGTCGTCGCGGTCCGGATAGACTCGCACATTCAATGACTTGATGTCATCGCGGACGACCGGCCCCAAAGACGCCGCGAGTTGCTTCCAGCGGGACTGTTTGGCCGGCGGTGCAAGCGACGGATCGAGAAGGAGCTTGACGGCGGTCAGGCGGCGGTTGCCCTCAACAACCAGGATGGCTCCGTCCTCCTCAACGGCGATGAGAGGGTCTTGCTCGAGCCATCCCGCCACAGCAATGGACTCCGCGACCTCCTCGACCTTGAATCGGTCGAGCATGACCTTCACGATTGCAGCCTGGTCGCTGCCTTCCTCTTCCTTGCGCAGTCGGGGGTTAAACGGATCAAGTTGAAGACCCGTCAGGGCGTCGACTGTTCGCTGCACGTAGTTTGGCACCGCCGCTCCCATTCGCGTGACCCGCGTCCAGGGCGGGTAGATTGTCTTTGGCTACCGTACCTTGTTCACACTCGGGCGCTCTGTCCTGTGGATGATCTCCGGCGAGACGGGGGCGGAGGCGCCTCTGGGGTTGACATTCGCGGGTGCGTCTGGTGAGCTCAGCATGAAGTTTGGAGTTCTGAGCTTGACTCGAAGTGTTCTGTCATTGTTCTCCGGTGCCGGTGGGATGGACATCGGCCTCTCCCGTGCTGGGTACGAGCACGTCGGTCTAGTGGAGATCGGTCGCCTGCAACGAATGACTATCCAGTTGAATACCAGCTGGCCGCTCTTGGGTGATGGCGATGTCAACGACCTCGCGACGAGCCTCAAGCCGAGTGACCTCGGCATGTCACGTGGGGACCTAGGGTTGCTGGCGGGAGGCCCGCCATGCCAGCCATTCTCGATGGCGGCGCAGTGGGCCGCGCAAGGCCGCCGGGGCATGCTCGACAACCGCGCTCGAACCGTCGAGAGCACTCTCGCACTGGTGCGGATGTTCCTCCCACACGCCGTGCTGTTTGAGAACGTCAGCGGATTCGTTCGAGGCCCGCGGTCGGCAATGGCGTACCTGGATGAGGAGTTTGCGAGGATCAACCGCGAGGAGGGGGTGGCATATCGATTGCACGTGCGGATCCTGAACGCGGCCGACTACGGTGTACCGCAGAACCGACGCCGGGCAATTGTCGTCGCACTGCGGGACGGCGGCGACTTCGAATGGCCGGAGGAGACGCATAGAAATAGCCCCCTGACTGCGTGGGACGCGTTGTGGGACGTCCGCCCGAGCAAACCTCCACTCCCGCGAGGAAAGTGGACAGAGCTCCTGCCGCTGATCCCGGAAGGCGGGAACTACCTGTGGTTGACGAGTCGCGGCGGCGGCCCCGAGCTGTTCGGCTACCGTACGAAGTACTGGAACTTCCTGCTGAAACTCGCGCACGACCAACCGTCGTGGACGCTGCCTGCGTCACCCGGTCCTTCGACCGGTCCTTTTCACTGGGAAAACCGGCCGCTGGCGGTCGAAGAGCAGCTCAGGCTTCAAGGGTTCCCCGATGAGTGGCGAATCGCTGGAGATCATCGCGAGCAGACTGTGCAGGTAGGAAACGCGACACCCGCACTGCTCGCCGAACTGCTTGGAATGTCCATCCGGCGAAGCGTCGCGGGGGTGAAGCCGAGCGATTCGTCACTGCTCCGCCTGCCTGCTTCCACATCTCGGCGCCCTCTCGCACCAGTCTCAGAGGTTCCTCAGCGCTTCGTCGACCTCGTCGGCGTCAAATCTGCTCATGCCGGCGAGGGGCTAGGGCCAGCTGGAAAGCTCCGGCAGGCGTCGAGCAACACACGCTGAGTCGATCTGACATCGTTCAATGGGAGGCTTCGGTCGAACCGCCGCAATCTCATCAACGCAATGGTGTCCCCGAACAGCACCGCTCGAAGCGATCTTTACGGGAGCGAAGATGCGATACTCCTTCAGCTGACTGTTCCATTTCTCGACTCTCCTGCACACTAATTCGCATTGAAACGACGTATCCAGGATCCGGCGCAGCGCCTCCGAACACTCATATCCCCCACGATTACCTTGACCTCAACTGAGCTGTGTTTCGGTGAGCACGACGACCTGCACGATCACGTCGACACACAGTTGACCCGATTCCGTGACCGTGAGGATCGATGACCTGAGGCCACACTCTCAGTTTTAACTGAACCCGGTCCCGGAGCTCGGACTTCCATCGAAGGTTAGGCTGCCCTTACACTGAAGCCATGCCCGAGATCCTGTCCTTCTCCGCCGCCCTCCGCGAGCGCTCCTCCGGTTCGCATTCCCGCAGCGAGACGGCGGGCTTCATGTCCGATCTCCTCAAGGGCGAGGGGTCGCGCGAGGACTACGTCGCGCTGGTCGCGCAGCACTACTTCATCTACGACGCGCTCGAAGGTGCCGGCGAGCGGATGCGCCAGGACCCGGTGGCTTCCGTGTTCCTCAGCGACAAGCTCACGCGCCTCCCTGCGCTCGAGGCCGATCTCGCCTTCCTCCTCGGACCCGAGTGGCGCACGCGGATCGCCCCGCTGCCCACCACACAGCGCTATGTCGACCGCATCCGTCAGGTCGGCGCGACCTGGGCGGGCGGCTTCGTGGCGCACCACTACACCCGCTACCTCGGCGACCTCTCCGGCGGCATCTTCATCGGGCGGGTGATGGCGCGTCGCTTCGGCTTCGAGACGAACGGCATCGGCTTCTACCTCTTCGACGACATCGCCGACCCCTCCGCCTTCAAGGACGTGTATCGCGAGCAGCTCGACGCCGCTCCGTGGGACGAGGCCGAGCGCGAGCGCGTCATCGACGAGGTGCTCCTCGCCTACCGCTTCAACACCGAGCTCTTCGAAGACCTCGACCGCGCCCGCGCCGCCGCCTGAGCCGGCGGTCGCGGTCAGGTCCGCGGCAGCTCGGGCGTCGAGGCGGCGAGCCACGCATCGCGCATGAACCGCCGCACGTCCTCGTCCACGCGGATGTCGCTCGGCCGCAGCGGTCGGGAGAGGTAGAGGCCGTCCAGCGACGTGAGGCGGCTCAACGCGACGTAGGTCTGCCCCGGCGCGAACGCCCCGGAGCCCAGGTCGATCACGGCGCGGTCGTAGGTCTTGCCCTGCGACTTGTGGATCGTCACGGCCCACGCGAGCCGCAGCGGGAACTGCGTGAACTCAGCCACGACGTCGCGGGAGAGCTTCTTCGTGCTCGGGTCGTAGGCGTACCGGAACCGCTCCCAGACGGCCGGCTCGACGTCGACCTCCTCGCCGTCGATCTCCACGCGGACGGTCCCGCCGAGGATGCGGGTCACCGTGCCGATGGTGCCGTTGACCCACCGCGGCGGCTCTCCGGTCATCGCGGTGTCGTTGCGCAGGAACATCACCTGCGCACCCACCTTCAGCTTCAGCTCGGACTCGGCCGGAAGGGACGCCTCTCCGCGGCCGAAGTCGCCGTTGACCTCCGCCCGCGCCGTCTGCTCCTTGCCCGGAAGCGCGGCGAGATGCCGGCTGTTGATGCTGTTGACGATGTCGTTGCGCGTGGCGAGGGTGATCATCGGCACCTCGCCCGGCTCGGGATCCGGAGGGGTGCGCGCGCCCTGAGCGTTGAGGATCCCGGCGATCTCCGCCGTGACCCGTCCATAGCGGACGGCGTTGAGCATGGACTTGAAGCCGTCGTCGGACTGGCGGTGGATCTGCACGAGCTCCCGCACGTGCAGCTCGGCCCGGGTATCGACCTCGAACAGCGCCCCCTGGGTCCCTGAGTCTGTCGAAGGGCTTGTCGAAGGGCCTGCCCACACCTTCGCGTCGAAGAACCAGAATGACCGGTAGTGGTCCTTGACGTACCGTGCCTCATCCCCGCGCGGAGGGACCGGAGCGAGCTGGTACGGGTCGCCGAACATGACGATCTGCACGCCGCCGAACGGCTCGCCCCGCCGCCCGCGCGCCTGGCGCAGCGACCGGTCGATGGCGTCCATGAGGTCGGCGTTGACCATGGAGATCTCGTCGATGACGAGGGTCTCGATGGCGTTGAGGATGCGTCGCGTCCCGTCGTTCTGGTCGATATCGCCGTCACCGATGAGCCCGATCGGCAGCCGGAAGAGGGAGTGGATCGTCTGCCCCTCGACGTTCAGCGCCGCCACGCCGGTCGGAGCGCAGATCGCGATCTGCTTCTTCGTGTTCCAGGCGAAATGCTGCAGCAGCGTGGATTTGCCGGTGCCCGCGCGTCCGGTGATGAAGACGTGCTCCGCGGTGTCCTCGATGAGCCGGAACAGCTCCTGCTGCTCCTCGGACAGGGCGGGAAGGGACACGGTTCTCACAGGGCTGGTGGGGCGGACACGGGACGCTCCCCCATGCTACGTGCCCCGTCGGGCACGGGTCCGCCGACGCTCGGCGTCCCCCCAGGACGCCCTCCTAGACTGACCGGCATGGAGCGGGCCGGGACGCGCGCGCCCCGGCGGTCGCGCCTGGGCGCCGATCTGGCGATCCTCGGACTCATCGGCGTCCTCCTGCTGGCCGCGATCGGCGCGGGAGGCGCGACCCTCTACCGGCAGTTCTATGGCCCGTCGGCGTTCGTGGTCCGCTATCTCGATCTGCTCGCCGAGGGCCGGGCCGCCGACGCCCTCCGCGTGCCCGGGGTCGCGATCGATCGGGAGACCCTCGATGAGGCGGGCATCGACCCCGCCGCGTCCGAGGCGATGCTGCGACGCTCGGCCCTCGGTCCGCTCAGCGACGTCAAGGTCGAATCGGAGGAGCCCTCCGGCGACGGCACAGCGGTGACCGTCAGCTACCACGCCGGCGGCCACTCCGGCACGAGCACCTTCCACGTCGCGCAGGACGGCTGGGCCGGCATCACGCCGAACTGGCGGTTCACGACCAGCCCCCTCGCCGTCGTCGAGCTCACGGTGCGCGGCGCCGACCAGTTCGCCGTGAACGGGTTCGAGGTCGACCGCCGCCAGATCTCCGCCGCCGGGGCCGCGGCGCAACCCCTCGAGCCTCTGCCGCTGCTGGTCTTCACCCCGGGGCTCTACTCCGTCACGGTCGACACCGCGATCGCGGAATCCTCCGGGCACGGCGTGCTCGCCGACGAGCCGCTCGCCGTGACCCCTCTCGATGTGCAGGCCGAGCCGACGGAGGAGTTCGTCGACGTGGTCCAGGAGCGAGTCGAGGAGTTCCTCACGGCGTGCACCACGCAGGAGGTCCTGCAGCCCACTGCGTGTCCGTTCGGCCTGCGTGTCGAGAACAGGATCGCTGCGCCACCGAAATGGTCCATCGCCCAGCAGCCGGAGATCATGGTCGCGCCGTCCGACGACGGCCACTGGCAGATCCCGACCACCGCAGCCGTGGCGCATGTCGAGGTCGAGATCCAGTCTCTCTTCGACGGGTCCGTGGAGCCGGTGTCCGAAGACGTGCCCTTCCGGGTCAACGGCTCCATCGCCATCCTCCCGGACGGCTCGGCCTCGATCCGGGTCGGCTCCCCGGACGACCCGGTGGAGTGAGCCCGGCGGCGGATCAGCGGCGCTGGCGCTCCGCCGCGCGCTGATCCCGGGCGGCGAGGTCGGCGAGCCGCGCGTTGTACTCCTCCAGCTCGGCATCGCCGGTGCGATCGGCGTGCCGGTCTCGGCGCCGCTGGAGCTTGGTGTCGCTCCGGCTCCACTGGATCGCGACGGTGATCGCGAGGATGAGGGTCGGGATCTCTCCGATCGACCACGCGATGCCACCGCCCACGTACTGGTCGGTCATCGGGTCGGCACCCCAGTCGCGACCCATCGCGCCGAACCAGTCGGCGACCATGAGCCCCTCCTGCATCATGATCGCCATGCCGAAGAAGGCGTGCATGGCCATCACGGCGATGAGGGTGATGAGCCGGCCGGGATACGGCAGACGGTAGGGCACCGGATCGGCGCCGATCAGACTCATCACGAACAGGTAACCCGAGATCAGGAAGTGGGCGACCATCCACTCGTGCCCGAGGTGCTCGAACATCGACCAGCGCACGAGGTCGGTGAAGTAGAACGCCCAGAGCGAGAGGATGAAGATCGCCGCCGCCACGATCGGGTGCGTGACCACCCGCGCGAACGGCGAGTGGACGGCCCACATGATCCATTCGCGACCGCCGCGCGTGCCGTCGTCGCGTTTGTGGATGGCGCGCAGGGCGAGGGTGATCGGCGCCCCGGAGACGAGCAGCAGCGGGATCGCCATCGAGAGCATCATGTGCCCCAGCATGTGCACGCTGAAGAGGTACTCCTGGTACGCGTTGATGGGACCGCCGGTCACCCACACCAGCAGCAGCAGGCCGAGCACCCAGAACACCGTGCGGTGGATCGGCCAGCGGTCGCCGCGCAGCCGGAGTCGGCGCACACCCGCGAGATAGAAGAAGAGTCCGAAGCCCGCAGCGACGAGCCACAGCACGTCGATGTCCCAGGCCGTGAACCAGCGCTCCAGCGTGAGCTCGGGCGGCAGCAGCGATCCGGTGAGGATCTGCGCCGGGGTCTGCGCGAACGCCGCGACCTCGCCGGTGGGCGGGGGCGTGCGCGCGAGCGCGGCCGCGGCACCGGAGGCGAGGCCCATCAGCGTCACCTCGCCGAGGACGAGCGCCCAGAACCAGCGGGACGCGCGCGCTCCGCTCAGCTTCGGAATGAGACGCGTGCGGTACCAGGCGCCGAGCAGCCCCATCCCGACGAGCAGGATGGCCTTGACGACGACGATGAGCCCGTAGGGGGTCGTCCACACGGCCTCCCAGCTCCCGACAGCGACGATCGACCGGGTGAAGCCGGAGACCGCGACGACCGCGAAGGCGGCGATCGCGAGGGAGGAGTACCGGCGGACGAGCGTGGGCAGATCGAGGCCCTGCTGCCCTCGGAGGAGCACGAGGAGGAGCAGTCCGCCCAGCCAGACGGCCGCGCCGATCGTGTGCAGGAGGATGGAGTTGACGGCCATGTTATGTCCGTCGAGGTCGCCGGCATGCCCCTGCGTCGCGAGCGGCAGGAACGACACCGCGGCCAGCAGCGCCGTGAGCAGTGTGGGCGTCCAGGTGCGCCAGGCGAACGCGAGCACCGTGATGACCGCGCCCAGGATCGTCGTGATCAGCCAGGACTGCCCCAGCGGAAGCTCGAGCAGGAAGCGCCCGAGCTGCGAGCCGAACTCGCGCTCGATGCTGAGCTGCGGGTTGAAGGCGGCCATGAACGAGAAGAAGCCAGCGAGGCCCGCGGCGACCGTGAAGACGGCGGCGCCGACCGAGGCGATGTTCAGGGCCGTGTCGAAAGTCCGCTCCCCCGCCCGCAGACCGAACAGGGCCAGCACGAGCGATCCGAGCATGAGCGCACCGGCGAGGTTCATCACGAGCTTCGCGAGCGGCGTGCCCCACAGCACCACGGGCCCGGGGTCCTGCAGCAGCGGCGGGTTCGCCCCTCCCCCGACCAGCAGCGCCCAGACGAGGGCGACGCCGGCGGCGGCGAGGAGGATGACGATGCCGGCGAGACGGTACGCCGACGTCGAGCGCGGCGTCTCGGTGCGGGAACTCACCCCTCCAGCCTAGGCGCGCGCAGCCGGGAGGAAGCACGAAGGCCGCCCCCGAAGTGGGAGCGGCCTTCGAAAGGTGCGGTCTTACTTGACGGCAGCCTTGAGCTTGGAACCGGCGGTCACCTTGACGCGCTTGCCGGCCGGGATCTTGATCTCGGCGCCGGTCTGCGGGTTGCGGCCCGTGCGGGCGGCCGTGTCGACCTGCTCGAACGAGATCCAGCCCGGGATGGAGACCTTGCTGCCCTTGGCGACGGCGTCGGAGACCGTGGCGAACAGCGAGTCGAGGACACCGGAGACGGTGGCCTGGCTCTGGCCGGTGGCGGAAGCGATGCTCGCGACGAGCTCGGTCTTGGTGATGGACTTGTCAGCCATGTCATCCTCCAGCGACGACGGACCGTCGCATCGTGTGTGGGTGCGAGGAGCGGGTGCTCCCCGTTGGTCGTGTGACCGCCTCGAATGTACCAACGGCCACCCGGATTTCCGCGTCATTTCGCGGGTTTCGACCTATTTCCCGGCGTGTCGCGTCACATTGGCCACTCGTGCCACAGGTTTTCGGCCGCCCGCTCGCGCCGTCAGGCACCCGCGCGGGATCAGGCGCTCCCGTGCGCACGCGCCTGATCCCGCGCGATCGCCTGCGTCGCCGGGCATGCGAAAAGGGCGAGGATCCGAGATCCTCGCCCTTCTTCGCTCGATGCTTACCAGCTCGACTTGGTCACGCCGGGCAGCTCGCCACGGTGCGCCATGTCACGGAAGCGGACACGCGAGATGCCGAACTTCGTGAGGACACCACGGGGGCGGCCGTCGATGACGTCGCGCGAACGCACGCGAGCCGGCGAGGCGTTGCGCGGCAGCTTCTGCAGGCCGACGCGGGCGGCCTCGCGGGCCTCGTCGGTGGCGTTCGGGTCGACCAGGGTCTTCTTCAGCTCGGCACGACGCTCGGCGTAGCGCTCGACGATGACCTTGCGCTGCTCGTTGCGCGCGATCTTGCTCTTCTTAGCCATGGATCAACGCTCCTCTCGGAATTCGACGTGCTGACGGATGACCGGGTCGTACTTCTTGAGCACGAGGCGGTCGGGGGTGTTGCGGCGGTTCTTCTTGGTCACGTACGTGTAACCCGTACCCGCCGTCGAACGCAGCTTGATGATCGGACGGACGTCCTGAGCCTTCTTGGCCATTAGAGCTTCACACCCTTCGCCTGGAGGTCCTTGACGACGTTCTCGATGCCACGCGCGTCGATCACCTTGATGCCCTTGGCGGACACGTTGAGCGTGATCTTACGACCGAGCGAGGGCACGAAATAGGTCTTCTTCTGCACGTTCGGGTCGAAGCGACGCTTCGTCCGGCGGTGCGAGTGCGAGACGTTGTGACCGAAGCCGGGAACAGCTCCGGTCACCTGGCACACTGCTGCCATGATGATGACTCCTTCATTACCGTGAGACCGGACGGCCTCACCCAAGATCCCTTGTCTGCACGCCGCCCCGCATGCCGATCTCTCGGCAGAAGAAGGGGGAGCACACGAACTGCGCACAGGAGCGTGCGCAGACGAAGAGTAAGTCTAGCACGGCCTCGGCCCGCCGTTCGAATCGCCTGAATGGCCCCATCTCAGCCCGAGAAGCCACCATTCGCGCGACTCGAAGCGTCGGCAGCACCCCGCCCCCACCGGAAGGCGGACACCGTGGGGTCGCCGGGGATCCAGAAGCGCCAGGGGAAGGCATCCGTCCCGGCGATGCCCGCCACGCCCACCCGCGGACCCTGGGCCACCTCGACCACGGGCGAGCCGAGCCACAGCTCCGCCTTCGCGCCGTTCTGCTCCGCCCCCGTGATGGCGTCCAGGCCGTCGTGCAGGGAGTGCCGCAGCCCCGCGGCCTGTCCGAGCCGCCCCGGTCCGCGCGCGAGGTCCCGGAGGGCGGTGCGGCCGAGCGGCGGGACCGCACGTCGTCGTCGGGCCGCCGCCTCCACGCCGGACACGATCTCCCCGGCACGCAGCAGCACCCCGTCGCCCTGCCCTTCGGGTCCACAGGCCACGTTGACGCAGGAGTGGATGCCGTGACTCAGGTACACGTACAGATGCCCGGGTTCGCCCCACATCGTGGCGTTCCGGGCCGTGCGCCCCATGCGGGCGTGGGACCCCGGGTCGGCCACCTCCCCCGTGCCCTGACCGTGATACGCCTCGACCTCGGTGATGCGCACGCGCACCTCGACCGGGAGGCCGTCCTCGAGCACCACGGTCCGCAGCTCCGCGCCGAGGAGGGTCGGCGCCACCTCGACGGCGGAGCTCATCACGTCATCGCGGTTCGCGCGCCGCAGCGTCACGGACTCTGTCACGTCAGAACCGCGGCGCCGTCTGGCACCAGGACGCATCGAAGCCGGTCAGCGCGACGATCTCGTCCCCGGTCTTCATGTCGATGAGGTGCGTCTCGAGCTTCTCCGGCAGCGGCAGCAGCATCCCGTCATAGGCGTTGTCGGCCATGTCCGGCGCGATCACGACGGCGGCGTACTGCCCGCTCGGCGACGCACAGGCCTGGAGGATCGAGTCGGCGGCACTCACTTCCACGAGCGGCGTGGCGGCTCCGGAGTCGTCGACCCGGATCACGGCCTGCCCCACCGGGAGACCGCCCTCATCCCGGGCGACGACATGGCGCAGCGTCCCGCCGGGGAACGGGGTGATGGAGGTGGCGGTGCCGTAATCCGGCTCGGACGCGGCGAGCGGCTCCTCGGATCCGTCCGCGAGGTCGAGCTCCACCACCGAGCCGTCCAGTCGCTCGACGATCGCGGTGTAGGTGCCACGGGAGATCCCCTGGATGGTCGTCGCGAGCCCGAGGGACTGCACGCCCGTGTCGGTCGACTGATCGACGAGCGAGAGCGCCCCGTCGAAGTCGATGAACAGGACGGCCGCGCTGTCGGGCACGAACTGCCACACGAAGACGCTCACCTCCTTGTCGCCGACCTCGATGATGCGGGGTTCGTCGTCGCCGCTCAGCGACTGGGTGACGAGCACGCTGGCGCGCCCCTCGGTGTCGCTGAGCTCGCGATCGGAGTAGCTGTAGCCGACGAGGTTGCCGCGCTCGGACACCTGGATCGCGCCCACGTACCCCTCGCCGGGCAGCGGGAGCTCACGCTGGTCGGAGCCGTCCCTGTCCATCACGAGCAGCCGGGACTGGTCGTCGTCCTCGACAGCGGCCACGAGCTGCGTCGACGTGGCCCGGAAGTCGTCGATACGGGGGTGGGAGAACACCGGCTGCGCGTTCTCTCCGCTCAGGTCGGTGCGGAAGATGATGTCGTCGCCGTCCGGGTCGCGGCGCAGGAGGAACATCGACGACGCCGGCGTCTCGAAGGACGTCGTCAGGTCTGCGGTGGGGCCTCCTCCGGCGCCCGTCACCCCGGCGACGGTCACCGTGTAGGTCGTGTCGTCGTCGAGGGGCACTGTGAAACGCACGCCCACCCCGCGGCCGGCGGCATCGACCGTGAACGGTACGGAGGGCTCGACGGTGACCTGCTCGGGATCGATGGCGGAGAGCGGCTGGTTCGCGGTGAGGATGACCCGGCTTCCAGACGATTCGATGGCCTGCGCGGCGTCGACCTGCACGTCGGTGACCCGGGGGCCCTGGAGGAGGCTCACGATTCCGAGGCCCGTGCCGACGAGTACGAGCACTCCGACGACGGCGCCGATCGTCACGAGGAACCGCCGGCGGGACCACGGGGCGCTTCGCGGCTCCTCGTCGTCGGCGGGGAGGTCGGTCGTGGGCGTCCAGCCCGGCTCCGCCGCGTCTTCGACGACGCCGTCTGCTCGGGAAGCGGACGTCGGGCCCGCGGGGGTGAACACCGGTTCGGGCGCCTGCGGGATCACGGGGATGCCGGCGGCCGACTCCTCGGAAGCACGTGCGGCGGCTTCCTGCTCCGCTGCCGCACGCTCGGCCGCCTCGCGCTCGGCCGCGGCTTCGCGCTCCGCTGCGGCTTCCCGGTCGACGGCTTCCTGCTCGGCGGCGACCTCCGCCGCCATCCGCTCCACGGCCGCTCGCTCCTCTGCGACCAGCTCCGCGTCGGCCTGCTCGGCTGCCGCGCGCTCCGCCGCGGTCTGCTCCTCCGCAGCGCGCTCCGCGGCCTCCCTGGCCGCACGCAGCTCGGCGCGGGTGCGTGGGACGTCGGGCGACTCGGGCCGCTCGTCGTCAGTACTCATACGGGTCCTTCGGCTCGTCGATCGCCACGACGTCGGTCGGCTCGATGTGCAGGGAGCCGTCTTCGTCCGCCCGCACCGTCCCGGTGACCTCGACCCACTGGCCCGTCTTGTACGCGTCGGCGTCCACACTCACCGGCAGCGCCGCCGTCTGGGCGTCGATGACGCAATGGGTGATCACGAGGCGTGTGAGGTTGACGTCGTCCCCCTCGCCGGGTGTGACGAAGCCCTGCAACGTGACGTCGGCTCCGTCGTACGCCGTGGTGTTGGTCGCGGCGGCGAAGACGCTCGCCCAGTCGCCCACACCGAAGGTCGACGTGTCCGCGACCCCGAGGGCGACGGTGTCGGCGCCGGCGAACAGCGCGCTCTCCTCCCCGGCGCGGGACATCGCGAGTTCCACCGAGAGCGAGGCGGGAGGCAGGACGAGCGCGGAGACGACGACGCCGGTCGCGACCACGCCGCCGGCCAGCGCACCGACTCCCGCGAGACGACGGCGCGACGGCCCGGAGGGGTGCGCGGTCTCATCGGACGAGGACGCCTCCGGCCCGGTGGAGCGCGAGGCCGCGGGGCCATGGTCGTGCCCGTGGTCCTCCTCGGCACCCAGCGGCAGCGTGCACGACCAGATGGCCCCGGCGAGCGTCACGACGGCGGCGGCGGATGCGAACCACACCGACTCCGGGCTGATGTAGAGGCTGAGGCGGTCGGTCACCGCGAGGCCGAGGGTGACGACCGCGACGACGGATGCCAGGCCGATCCCCAGCCACCGGGTGGCGAGGGCGCGGGAGCGGGCGGAGAGCTCAGGCAAGGACGTTCACCCCGATCCCGATCGCGAAGGCCGATGCCAGCACGACGGCGGTGATGCCCACGAGCGTGCGAGTGGTGAAGGTCGTGCGCATCAGCGCGAGCATCTTGATGTCGACGAGAGGCCCGACGAGGAGGAACGCGACGAGCGCCCCCGAGGAGAAGGTGGACGCGAACGACAGTGCGAAGAAGGCGTCGACGTTGGAGCAGATCGCCACGACGATCGCGAGCAGCATCATCGCGACGATCGAGAGCACGGGGTTGGCGCCGATCGTGAGCAGGACGTCGCGCGGGATGAGCACCTGGACGGCCCCGGCGAGCGCGGAGCCGATCACGAGCGCCGGCATCACGGCCCGCAGCTCCACGAGGAACTGCGTGAGACTGCGGCGCACGGGGGTCCCCGGTTCGTGCGTGACGCGCTCGCACGTGTCGACGAAGCGCTGGGTGAGCAGCGACTCCGGCGAGGGGTGGCGGCTGTAGATCCATCCGATGAGGTTCGCGATGAGGTAGCCGCCGACGAGGCGGGCGACGAGGATGCCGCCGTCCCATCCGAAGGCGGCGTGCGTGGTGAGGATCACGATCGGGTTGACGATCGGTGCCGCGATGAGGAAGGTCAGCGCCTCCGCGGGCGCGAGTCCGCGCATCATGAGCCCGCGGGCGAAGGGCACGTTGCCGCACTCGCAGACCGGGATGAGCATGCCGAGCAGGGAGAGCACGGCCCGGCGAGCCCACGCCCGTCGCGGGAGCCAGCGGTGGATGACGTCCGCCGGGAGCCAGACCTGCACGACGATCGACAGCAGCACGCCGAGCACGACGAAGGGCAGCGCCTCGATGAGCACGCTGAGGGCGAGCGTCAGACCGTCCTGCGCTCGGGTGGGCAGCGAGGCGGGGAAGAGGGTGGGGAGGAAGGCGTCGATGAGGAACAGCGCCGCGACGATCACGGCGCCGATGCCGACGGCGATCCACGTCGAGCGCGGTGAGGGCGCTCGACGGTGCGTGTGGCCCGGACGGGTGGCCGTTCGTGCCGGGGCGGTCACGCTGTCGCAGCCCTCTCGGCGTCGCGCTTGTTCGCGCACGGGGTGCAGAGGCCGAAGATGTCGACCACGTGGGCGGCTTCGGTGAACCCGTGCAGGGCGGCCGTGCGATGGGCCCACTGCTCCACGTCCTTCGCCTCGATCTCGACCGTGAGGCCGCAGGATCGGCAGATGAGGTGGTGGTGGTGGCCCTGAGTGGTGCACGCCCGGTAGAGCGCCTCGCCCTCGGGGCTCTGCAGCGAGTCGGCGTCGCCCGCGGCCGCGAGCCCGGCGAGAGCGCGGTAGACCGTGGCCAGGCCGATCCCGGTGTTGTCGTCGCGGAGCGTCGCGTGGAGGCTCTGCGCGCTCACGAAACCGCGCGCGTCGGCGAGCGCTTCGCGCACGCGCTCGCGCTGCCAGGTGTTCCGCTGAGCCATGCCTTTGATTCTAGGCCGGGACGGTTGGCGAGGGCTGGGAGCGGCCCACCCCCGCTTCAAGTCGCCCGATTGGCCCCATCCGCAGCCGAAATGGAGCAAAGTGCGCGATTTGAACGGGGTCAGACGCGGGTGACCCGGGACCGGACGCGCTGCACGATCCAGCACACGACGTAGATCGTGAAGGACAGGGTCGTGATGTAGGGGCTCACCGGGAGGGTTCCGGCGAGAGCGAGCAGGATCCCGCCGACGGCCGAGACGAACCCGAACAGCGCCGCCAGCACCGGCACCGCGACGGGGCCGGCCGTGATCCGCATGGCCGCGGCCGCCGGCGTCACCAGGAGCGCCATCACCAGCAGCGCGCCGATGATGTGCACGCTCACCGCGACGATGAGCCCCAGCAGCACCATGAACAGCAGGCTCACGGTGCGGGTGGGCACCCCGCGGGCGGCCGCCGACTCCGGGTCGAGCGAGTCGAAGCGCAGCGGATTCCACATCACGAGCAGGCCGAGCAGCACCACGAGGCTGATGCCGATGAGCCAACCGAGGTCGGGGCTCGAGACCGATACGATCTGCCCCGTCAGGAGACTGAACCGGTTGGCGCTCCGGCCGTCGTACAGCGACAGGAACAGGATGCCGAGACCGAGCCCGAACGGCATGAGCACGCCCACGATCGAGTTGCGGTCCCTGGCCTTGGCGCCGAGGACCCCGATGAGGATCGCCGCCACGAGGGCTCCGCCGAGGGAGCCGAGCACGACGCTGCCGCCGAACAGCAGCGCCGCCGCCGCTCCCGCGAAGGAGAGCTCGCTCACCCCGTGCACCGCGAAGGCGAGATCGCGCTGCATGACGAAGACCCCGATGAGGCCGCCGACGAGGCCGAGCACGGCACCCGCGATGATCGAGTTCGAGAGCAGGGCGACGAGCTCGCCGTAGTCCTGGAAGGAGAAGATGTCGTCCCAGCCGACCATCGGGACGAGGGCGGACGCGGCGGTCATGCGGCTCCCCCGTGCTCGTGGTCGTGGTCGTGGTGCGGCTCCGCATCGGGGACACCGACCACGACGAGGCGGTCGCCGGCCCGGAGCACGAACACCGGGGTGCCGTAGAGATCCGTCAGCACGCGGGTCTGCAGCACCTCCTCCGGGGTCCCGAGGAGGAACCGGCCCCCGGCGATGTAGAGGATGCGGTCAACGCGGTTCAGGATCGGGTTGACGTCGTGCGTGACGAAGAGCACGGCGGCCCCGCGCTCCCGACGCTGGCGGTCGATGATGTCGGTGACGGCGACCTGGTTGGCGAGGTCGAGGTTCGACAGCGGCTCGTCGCAGAGCAGCAGCGCGGGCTCGTCGGCCAGCGCCTGTCCGACCCGGAGGCGCTGCTGCTCCCCGCCGGAGAGCAGGCCCACGCGGCGGTCCGCGTAGGAGGTCGCCCCGACCGCCGCCAGCAGCGCGTCGACCTTCGCCCGGTCGCCGCGGTGCGGGACCGGGAAGCCGAAGCGGCTGCCCTGCACGCCGAGGGCGACGAGGTCACGGGCCCGCATGCTCGTGTCGGGCGCGAGCGCACGCTGCTGCGGGATGTACCCGATGCGGGCGTTGCCGCGGTGCACGGGCTCGCCGGCCACGCGGATGCTGCCGCGGGACAGAGGCTGGAGTCCCAGGATGCTGCGCAGGAGCGTCGTCTTCCCGGAGCCCGACGGACCGAGAACCGCGATGAACTCGCCGGGCTGCACCGCGAGGTCGAGCCCCGACCAGAGCTCGCGGTCGCCCCGCTGCAGGGCGCCGTCGGCGATCTCGAGGACCGGACCGGTCTCCCGCGCGGGTCGCTGAGCCTGTGAACGGGCTCCGCTCACGACTGGACGGCGGCGGCGAGGCTCTGGATCGCGTCACTCATCCACTCAGAGTACGACGATCCGTCCTCGAGCAGCTCCGTGAACGCGACCACGGGCACCCCGGCGTCCTCCGCGGCCTTCTCCACGCGCTCCGTCTCCGCGCCGCCGGTCTGGGCGTTGGTGAGCACGGCGGTCACATCGCCGGACCCGACGACCTGCAGCGCCTCGAGCAGCACGGCGGGCGCGACGTCGCTGCCCTCCTCCACCGACTCCGCGAAGCCCTCGGGGGTGACGTCGGTGAGCCCGGCGGCCGTGGCCAGGTACCCGGGCAACGGCTCGGTCATGAACACCGTCGCACCGGCGGCGTCCGCCTTGATCGCCTCGAGGTCGCCCTCGAAGCCCTCCAGTTCCGCGACGAGCTCGTCCGCGTTCGTGCGGAACGTGTCGGCGCCGTCGGGGTCGATCTCGGTGAGCTCGTCGGCGATCGCCTCGACGACGTGGATCATCGTGTGCGGGTCGAACCACACGTGCTCGTTGAAGCCCTCGATGTGGTCGTGGCCGGCATGGTCCTCCCCCTCGGCCTCGTGATCGTGCGACTCCTCGGTCGCGGCCTCGTCGTCATCGTGGCCCTCGTTACCCGGGTAGTCGTGCGAGAACTCCACGGCCGTGACGACGTGCGGGTCCTGCGCATCCTGCAGGAGGCTGTCGATGAACGCGTCGTAGCCGCCGCCGTTCTCCACCACGAGGTCGGCCTTCTGCAGCGTGAGGCGGTCGCGAGCGCTCGCCTCGTAGGAGTGCGGGTCCTGGGTGACCGAGTCGATGATCGAGGTGACGTCGACCCGGTCTCCGCCGACCTGCGCGGCGATGTCGCCGTAGACGTTGGTGCTCGCGACGACCGTCACCGCGCCGTCGTCTTCCGCCGCGCCGGAGGTCGACGAGCATCCGGCCAGGGAGAGGGCGGCGACCGAGGCGAGCGTGAGGGCGAGGACGGGCTTCTTCATGAGTCTCACTCTAAACGCTAATGAGAACCATTATCAAACCCGCGTCCCCGCCCCATCGGCCCGGTCAGTGCGCGAGAGCTCCGGGAGCGATCCACGCCGTGGCCTCGCCCGGCAGCACGGAGCCGTCGAGCGCCACGGTCGACAGCACGGCGTCGCCGGCCGCAGCGCCGAGCTCGAACGGCTCGGTGCCGAAGTTCGTCACGACCTCCCAGCCGTTCGGGCGCCGGAACCGGAGCACGTCCTCGCGGCCCGTGTCGACCCACTCGAGCGTCTCCCCGGTCTGCAGCACCCGCCGCAGCCGCAGCGCCTCGCGGTACAGGTTGAGGGTCGAGCCGGGGTCGGCGTCCTCCACCTCGACCGCATGCTCCGCGAACCAGCCGGGCTGCGGCAGGTGCGCGCCGGCCGCGCCGAAGCCGTACGAGCTGCCGGACGTCGTCCACGGCAGCGGCACGCGG
>NZ_DLNJ01000035.1:88236-88861 GCF_002478345.1 Microbacterium sp. UBA7513 | reverse complement strand
GTGCTCCTTCTGCGCGTGTGCTGCCGCCTGTAGGCTGTCGCGGCTCTTCCGGCGGAAGGAACTCTCCGACAAGGCGTATGGCTTTTCAGCCTGGACCTCACGGTACGGCGGGCCTCCGACATTGCGTCGAGGAGCCGGGGATCGTGGGGATCAGAACCGTCTGACCACTTGTGCAGAAGACTACGCCTGGTTCGAACAGATTTTCGACAACACGCCGGTTGGGCGTGTCGGACTTCCGCACACCCGGGAAGCCGCCGTCACCGGCCGCGCGGCTCCAGACGCCCCACGCCGTGGCGACGGGATTCGGGGACGTCCATGTCGGCGCAGAGCGCGAGCCAGATATCGCGCGGAGGCACCCCGGCTTCGAGAGCCTCGAGCGCCGTTCGTCCCCCCATGCCGGAGAGCACGAGGTCATTCACCAGAGAAGAGGCTCGGGCATGGAACTCGGCGTCGACGGCGCGCAGGAACTCACTGCGTCGCATAAGGGTGATCTCCGAGTGTCAGCGGAGCGAGAGCTCGGGCTCCACGGAGGCGACCAGGTCGTCCGGGACCACGTCGGGGAAGACCTGAATGCCTTCGAGCACCGAGATGCGGTCCCCGACCTCGCGCATGATCGTGGAGATGG
>NZ_DLNJ01000035.1:87369-88025 GCF_002478345.1 Microbacterium sp. UBA7513 | reverse complement strand
CGCGCATGATCGTGGAGATGGGGACGTCGAGCGCCTCTGCGACCGAAGCGAGGATCTCACTCGATGCCTCCTTCTGTCCGCGCTCGACCTCACTGAGATAGCCGAGGGCGACGGACGCCTTGCTCGCGACCTGCCGGAGCGTCCGCCCCTTCTGCAGACGGAAGTCCCTCAGCACGTCGCCGATCTCCTGTCGTACAAGAATCATCGGAACCTCCTCCGCAGTTCATGAATCGAGGTCTCCCTCGAAGAGACGGCCAGTCTAGTCCTCCTGGCTTGCACAGAATCTACCCTTGCACTCTGTGGTTTAAATGTGAGCACATCCGTATCAACATGACGCGGCGGGTCGCTATTCCCGCAGCGCCGCGGCCAGCACATCGAGGACCGCCGCGACCGTCTGCGCTCGCACCGCCTCGCGGTCCCCCTCGAAGTGGAACGGTCGGGTCCGGCTCACTGTCGGGGTGATCACGCCGATGTGGACGGTGCCCACGGGCTGCCCATCCGGGGACTCCGGGCCCGCGATCCCCGTGGTGGACACCCCGACATCGGCGGGGAGACCATCCACCGCGACGGCGCCGCGCACTCCGGCAGCCATCTGCCGCGCGACCTCCGGATACACCGGCCCGTATCGCTCCAGCAGGTCGGTGTCGACGCCGAGC
>NZ_DLNJ01000035.1:86136-87098 GCF_002478345.1 Microbacterium sp. UBA7513 | reverse complement strand
CCGCCGGTGAGCGACTCCGCGACACCGAGGGTCCAGCCTCGCTCACGCAGAGCTTCCAGAGCCTCGGCTGGCGTCGTGCCGCTCATCGGCTCTGACGCGCGCCGCGCACCTGCGCGACGATGTAGTCGATCCCGCTGACGACGGTGAGCACGAGCACGATCACCATGAGGACGGTCGTCACGACCGTCCACGGGCCGAGCCCGATGAACACGTGCAGCGGCAGGAGAGCCCAGCCGAGGGCGACGCCCTGGAAGGCCGTCTTGATCTTGCCCATCCAGGCGGCCGCGACAACGTGCTCGCTCGCGACGACCAGCCGATGGATGGTGATCCCCCACTCGCGGACGAGGATGATCACCACGATCCACCAGGAGACCTCGCCCAGGATCGCGAGCCCCACGAAACCCGCGCCGGTGAGGAGCTTGTCCGCGATCGGGTCCCAGAGCTTTCCGAAGTCGCTGACGATGTCGTATCGACGCGCGAGGTAGCCATCGACCCAGTCGGTCGAGATGGCGACGATGAAGAGGACGGCGGCGATCCAGCGCACGGTGAGATCGGCGAGGCCGTACGTCCCGCCGAGGAGCAGGAGGACGAAGAACACGACGGCGAGCGGGATGCGCGCCACCGTGATGGCGTTGGGGAGCTGCCGAGGGATCGCCATCAGTCGCGTCCCGTCAGGCCCCAGGCGTCTTCGTCGCCTTCCGCTTCGACGACCGGCAGGCCGTCGTACTGCGCCTCCAACGGATCACGTTCGGCAGGCACCGCCGCGGCCGCGGGCGCAGCCGGAGCCGCCGGAGCCGACGGAGCCGACGGGACGTCTTCTCCGCGGAGCTTCGCCATGACCTGCGGCAGCTGCTCGGGGGTCGCGAGCACATCGCGCGCCTTCGAGCCCTCCGACGGGCCGACGACCTCACGCGACTCGAGGAGATCCATCAGGCGTCCGGCCTTGGCGAAGCCGACCCGCA
>NZ_DLNJ01000035.1:85494-85801 GCF_002478345.1 Microbacterium sp. UBA7513 | reverse complement strand
TCGTCGCCGATGTCCTCGTCGACCTCCTTCTTCTTCGCCGGCTCCATCGCCTCCTGGACGTCTGCACGGTACTCGGGACGCGCCTGACGCGTGACGTGCTTGACGACCGCGTCGATCTCCTTCTCGTCGACCCACGCACCCTGCAGTCGGAACGGCTTCGACGAGCCCATGGGCGAGAAGAGCGCATCACCCTGGCCGATGAGCTTGTCGGCGCCGGGGCTGTCGAGGATCACGCGGCTGTCGGTGACGCTCGTGACCGCGAACGCGAGACGGGACGGCACGTTCGCCTTGATGAGGCCGGTGACGA
>NZ_DLNJ01000035.1:0-85152 GCF_002478345.1 Microbacterium sp. UBA7513 | reverse complement strand
ACGATCGAGTCCTCGACGTCGCGCGGGGCGACCATCATGAGGTCCGCGAGCTCGTCGACCACGACGAGGAGGTACGGGTACGGCTTGAGCACCCGTTCGCTGCCCGGGGGCACCTCCACCTCCCCCGCACGCACGGCGCGGTTGAAGTCGTCGATGTGGCGGAAGCCGAACGACGCGAGGTCGTCGTACCGCATGTCCATCTCCTTCACGACCCACTGCAGCGCCTCGGCGGCCTTCTTCGGGTTCGTGATGATGGGAGTGATCAGGTGCGGGACACCGGCATAGCTCGTCAGCTCCACACGCTTCGGGTCGATGAGGACCATGCGCACGTCGGACGGGCGCGCCCGCATGAGGAGACTCGTGATCATCGAGTTCACGAAGCTGGACTTTCCGGACCCCGTCGAGCCCGCCACCAGGAGGTGCGGCATCTTCGCGAGGTTGGCGACGACGAAGTTGCCGCCGACATCCTTGCCGACGCCGATCGTGAGCGGGTGCGTGCTCTTCTGCGCGGCGGCCGACCGCAGCACGTCGCCGAGAGCGACCGTCTCGCGGTCGGTGTTCGGGATCTCGATGCCGATCGCGCTCTTGCCGGGGATCGGCGAGAGGATGCGGACGTCGTTGGAGGCGACGGCGTAGGCGAAGTTGTTGCTGAGCTGGAGGATCTTCTCGACCTTGACGCCGTGGCCGACCTCGACCTCGTACTGCGTGACCGTCGGGCCGCGGGAGAAGCCGGTGACCTTGGCGTCGACCTTGAACTGGTCGAGGACGCTCGTGATCTGCTCGACGATCCGGTCGTTCGCCTCGGACCGCGCGACCGAGGGCGGTCCCTCGGAGAGCACGCCGGGCGACGGAAGGATGTACGGGGCCACCGGCGCCTGCGGGCCGCGGTCGCCGGGCCCCTCCGTGCCAAAGCCGTCGAGTCCGGGGAGCTCCGGCATCTCGCCGGTGTCGGACTCATCGTCCAGGAGCGCAGTCGTCTGCTGCTCTGCGAGCGTGTCGGTCACCGAGCGGACGTCGCTGAGCACCTCGGTCGCCGCGTCGTAGGGGTTCGCCACCGTGACGGCCTGGTCGTACGCCGGGGTGGCCTCGCTCGTGGACAGCAGCGCGGTGATGTCATCCGAGGCGAGGGTCCCCTCGTCGGGGTCTTCCTCGCGACCGGTCTTGTTGCGCCGCCACCAGGGCAGCACGTCCGGATCGTCGACCTTATCGGCCTCGTCGACCGCGTCCGCGGTGTCCTTCGCCGGCTTCTGCGGGCGCTCGGCGTCGAACATCCACGCGTAGAGGTCTCCCAGGCGCGCACCGATGCGGTTCGGCGGGGTCTTCGTGAGGATGAGGATGCTGAGGGCGGCGAGGAGCCCGAGGATGATGTAGGCCGGGATGTCGGTCAGGTACGTCAGTGGCTGCCCCACGAGCCACCCGAGCAGACCGCCCGACTCGCTCAGCGCGGGCATGCCCTGGTTCGGGTGGGGACGAGGGCCGGCGACGTGGAAGATGCCCGCCAGAGCGAGCACGAACATCCCGAAGCCGATGCCGATGCGCCCGTTGTCGTGCACGGACGACGGGTGCCGGAACAGCCATCCCGCCAGAAGGAGCAGCAGCACCGGCATGATGAAGGCCACCCGGCCGACGAAGAGCCCCACCGAGTAGGCGCTGATGTTCGCCGCGACCTGGTTGCCGATGAAGAACCACTCGTTGACGGCGCCGAGCGCCGCCAGGATCACCAGCAGGAACGGGAAGCCGTCTCTGCGGTCGTCCTTCTGCAGCGTCTCGGGCCCGAAGGCCCGGAATAGTCCGCCGACGCCGTGCGCGAGCCCGTTCCAGGCGCGCGCGGCGATGGGCGGCTTGTCCGCCTCGTCGATGTACTTCTTCGGAGCGGGCTGCGCCTTCGGAGCCGCCTGCCGCTTGGGGCGCGACGGGGCGCTCGTCGAGGCGCGCTCGGTCTTGGTGCTGCTCCTGGCCATGCCTCCACGGTACGACCCGAGACCGACATCTCCGCGTCACCACGCGGAACTCGACGATCACGGCGCGCGAGGGCGCGCCGTGATCCGAGGGTCAGGCCTCGATGACGAGAGGGACGATCATCGGACGACGGCGCAGCTTCTGGTTCACCCAGCGGCCGATCGTGCGACGCACCACCTGCGACAGCGCGTGCGTGTCGCGCACGCCGTTGCCGGACGCCTCCTTCAGGGCGGCGACGATCTTCGGTGCGACGTCGTCGAAGACCGCGTCGTCCTCGGCGACACCGCGGGCATGGATCTCCGGACCGGAGATGATGCGCCCGGTGGCGGCGTCCACCACGACGATGACCGAGATGAACCCCTCCTCACCGAGGATGCGGCGGTCCTTGAGGTCGGCATCGGTGATCTCGCCGACGGTCGAGCCGTCGACGTAGACGAACCCGAGGTCGAGCTGCCCGGCCACCCGGGCGACACCATCCTTCAGGTCGATCACGGTGCCGTTGGAGGCGATGATCGTGTTCTGCTCGGGGATCCCGGTGTCCTGGGCGAGCTTGGCGTTGGCGATCAGGTGCCGGTACTCCCCGTGGACAGGGAGGACGTTCTTCGGCTGGAGGATGTTGTAGCAGTAGAGCAGCTCGCCGGCCGCGGCGTGCCCCGACACGTGCACCCGCGCGTTGGCCTTGTGCACGACGTTCGCGCCCAGCTTCGTGAGCCCGTCGATGACGCGGTAGACGGCGTTCTCGTTGCCCGGGATGAGGCTCGACGCCAGGATGACCGTGTCGCCCTCGCTCACCTCGATGGCGTGGTCCATGTTGGCCATGCGGCTCAGCACGGCCATCGGCTCCCCCTGCGAACCGGTCGACATGTAGACGATCTGCTCGTCCGGGAGGTCGCGCGCCTTCTTGAAGTCGATCAGCACCCCCGCCGGGACCTTGAGGTAGCCGAGCTGCTCCGCGATCGTCATGTTGCGGACCATGCTGCGGCCGAGGAACGCCACCCGACGTCCGTGCGCGTGCGCGGCGTCGATGACCTGCTGCACGCGGTGCACGTGGCTGGAGAAGCTTGCGACGATCACCCGCCGCGGAGCCTTGCCGATGACCTGGTCGAGGACAGGGCCGATGGAGCGCTCCGTGGGCGTGAAGCCGGGCACGTCGGCGTTCGTGGAGTCGACGAGGAAGAGGTCGACCCCCTCCTCCCCCAGGCGCGAGAACGCGCGCAGATCGGTGATGCGGCCGTCCAGCGGCAGCTGGTCCATCTTGAAGTCGCCGGTGGCGAGGGCCATGCCCGCGGGGGTGCGGATCGCGACGGCCAGCGCGTCCGGGATGGAATGGTTCACCGCGACGAACTCGAGGTCGAACGGTCCGACCTTCTCCTGCTGACCTTCCTTCACCGTCAGGGTGAAGGCCTTGATGCGGTGCTCCTTCAGCTTCGCCTCGACGAGGGCGAGCGTGAGTCCGGAGCCGATCAGCGGGATGTCGCTCTTCAGCCGCAGCAGGTAGGGAACGGCCCCGATGTGGTCTTCGTGCCCGTGTGTCAGCACCACGCCCACGATGTCGTCGAGACGATCGCGGATGGGTTCGAAATCGGGGAGGATGAGGTCGACGCCCGGCTGGTGCTCCTCCGGGAAGAGGACCCCGCAGTCCACGATCAGGATCTTGCCCGCGTACTCGAACACGGTCATGTTGCGACCGATCTCCCCCAGGCCGCCGATCGGGATGACCCGGAGCGTCCCTTCGTCGAGAGCGGACGGTTCGGCCAGGGGAATGGACATGCTGTCTCCTCAGTCGGACACTCCACGCGTCCGTTCGTTCATGGTGACGCGGCTCAGCGCGTCGTGCCGTGCACCTTCGGCAGGGCGCCGCCCGCGGCCGCGTTGCGGTCGGGCCGGAAGTTCGAGAAGTCCGCCCCCGGCACGCCGCTGACGAGATCGAGCTCGTCCTCGATGAGGGCGGCCTCCCACTCCTCCGGGCCGACGAGGGGAAGGCGGACACGCGGACTGGAGATACGGCCCAGCCCGTGCAGGATGTACTTCGCGGCGACCGTTCCGGGGACGTGCGTCATGACCGCCCGGACGAGCGGCTCCAGTCGCTTGTGCTCGGCCGTCGCGGTGGCGAGGTCGCCCCGGTTCACCGCATCGATGATGGTCCGGTACGGAGCAGCGGCGACGTTCGCCGTCACGCCGATGAGGCCGGTCGCCCCGATCGACAGGTGCGGCAGCACGTTCGCGTCGTCACCGGAGAAGTACATGAGGTCGGTCTGGTTGAGCACACGGCTCACCTCGGAGAAGTCGCCCTTGGCATCCTTCACCGCGAGGATGTTCGGGTGCTTCGCGAGCCGGAGGATCGTCTCGTACTTGATCGGGACCCCGGTCCGCCCGGGGATGTCGTACAGGATGACCGGCAGGTCGGTGGCGTCGGCGACGAGCCGGAAGTGCGTGAGGATGCCCGCCTGCGTCGGCTTGTTGTAGTACGGCGTGACGATCATGATGCCGTCGGCGCCGGCCTTCTCACTGGCCTTGTACAGCTCGATGGCGTGCGCGGTCTCGTTCGATCCGCCGCCGGTGATGATCTTCGCGCGGCCTGCGGAGACGGACTTACCGACCTCGACGAGCTTGAGCTTCTCGGGGTCCGTCAGGGTCGAGGTCTCGCCGGTCGTTCCCGTCACGACGATGCCGTCCGCGCCTGCGGTGATCACGTCATCGATGTGCTTCTCGACGGCGGGCCAGTCGACTTCGCCGTCGGCCGTCATCGGAGTGACGAGCGCGACGAGAACCTGTCCGAAAGGGTTGCCCGAGTGCGTCATGCGTCCAGCGTATCGGGTCGGATGCCGCTGTCGCGGACGCGTCCGCATGCTCCTGCTCCGTCGGCCGCAGGCTCGCACGATGGGTTGGATCACGCACGCCTCACGCACGACCTACGAGAACGCCTGGATCCGCGTCCGCGAGGACGACGTCACCGGGCCGGGCGGCCCGGGCGTCTACGGCGTGATGACGGTCAAGAACCCGGCGGTCTTCATCGTCGCGATGGACGCCGACGACCGGGTCTGCCTGGTGACCGTCGACCGCTACACGGTGGGACCGTCCGTCGAGGTCCCGGCCGGCGGCACCGACGGCGAGGACCCGCGTACCGCCGCGGAACGGGAGCTCCGGGAGGAGTCCGGATACCGTGCGCACCGGTGGGAGCACCTCGGCAGCACGCACGCGCTCGACGGCATCCGCCTCGGGCGATTCCGCTGACCGGAAGCGTCAGACCCGACCCCGACGGGCGACCGCCGCGGTGAGGGATCGGGGCAGCACCTTCGTCACGGCGACGACGGCCTTGTAGCGCAGCGAGGGGATGGACACGGCCTTGCCGCGCGCCGCGTCGCGGAGCCCTTCGCGAACGACATCGCGGGCATCGAGCCACAGGAAGGTCGGCACGCCCTCCTCGCCGACCGCGAGGCCCATCCGCTCGTGGAAGGAGGTGTGTGTGAAACCGGGGCAGAGCGCCGTGACGCTCACGCCGTCCGGACCGTAGGCCGTGTTCGCCCATCGGCTGAAGTCGATGAGCCAGGCCTTGCACGCCGAGTACGTCGACCGCGAGATGAACCCGGCCACCGACGCGACGTTGATGATCCTGCCTCCCCGCCCCCGCATGGTCTGCAGGGCCGCATGCATCAGGCGCATGGAGGCCTCGACGTGCACGCGCAGGTGCCGCACCTCGTCTTCGATGTCGTTGTCGGCGAACTGCAACGGCAGCCCGAACCCGGCGTTGTTCACGAGCAGGTCGATCGGGTCGTCCCGATCGCGGAGCCGAGCCGCGACGCGCTCGACGCCGGCCTCCTCGGACAGATCGGCCGGGAGAACCTCGACAGCGACTCCCCACTCGCCGCGCAGCTCCGTCGCGAGAGCGGACAGCGACTCCTCCGAGCGGGCGACGAGCACGAGATCGGCGCGCCGACGAGCCAGCTGACGGGCGAACTCGGCGCCCAGCCCGGCGCTGGCTCCGGTGATCAGTGCGGTGGGCATCAGCGCTCGTACCTCAGGAAGCGATACCGGACACCGGTGCGGGAGGTCTGCCACTCCCCCTCATCCACCACGCGCCATCCGGTCTTCGGCGGAGCGAAGGTGTCGCCGTCGACCTCGAGGTCGAGCTCCGTGACCTCGAGGCGGTCGGCATCGGCGATCACCTGACGGAAGATCTCCGCGCCGCCGATGATCCACACCTTCTCCCGACCGCGGACGCCCTCGGACACCGTGGCCGCACGGCGGGCGCCCTCCGCGGTCCAGTCCTGCTGGCGGGTCACGACGATGTTGTCGCGACCGGGCAGGGGGCGGAATCGCTCGGGCAGCGAATCCCAGGTCTTGCGTCCCATGACGACCGGCGCGCCCTGGGTGGTCTCCTTGAAGTGCGCCAGATCCTCCGGCACATACCAGGGCATGCCGCCCTCGGCGCCGATCACGCCGCCGGCGGCCTCGGCCCAGATGAGCCCCACCCAGGTCATACCGCCACCGCCGCCCTGATCGGTGCGTGGTGCTGGTAGTCCTCGACGACGAAGTCCTCGAACCGGTAGTCGAAGATCGACTCCGGCTTCCGCGCGAACCGCAGCGTCGGGGAGGGGTAGGCCTCTCGCGTGAGCTGCTCGCGCACCTGGTCGACGTGGTTGTCGTAGACGTGGCAGTCCCCGCCGGTCCACACGAAGTCGCCGGGTTCCAGCCCCACCTGCTGCGCGATCATCATCGTCAGCAGCGCGTAGGAGGCGATGTTGAAGGGGACGCCGAGGAACATGTCCGCGCTGCGCTGGTAGAGCTGGCAGGAGAGCTTTCCGTCGGCGACGTAGAACTGGAACAGTGCGTGGCACGGTGCGAGGGCCATGTCCGGGATGTCCGCGGGGTTCCAGGCGGAGACGAGCAGGCGCCGCGAGTCGGGTGAGCTCCGGATCTGCTCGATGACCTCGGTCAGCTGATCGATGCTGCCGCCGTCGGGAGTCGGCCAGGACCGCCACTGGACGCCGTACACCGGGCCGAGGTCGCCGTCCTCGTCCGCCCACTCGTCCCAGATCGAGACGCCGTTCTCCTGCAGCCAGCGGACGTTGGAGTCGCCGCGCAGGAACCAGAGCAGCTCGTACGCGATGGACTTGAAATGGACGCGCTTCGTGGTGATGAGGGGGAACCCCTGCGCGAGGTCGAAGCGGATCTGGCGACCGAACACGCTCGTGGTCCCCGTCCCGGTGCGATCGCTCTTGTGCGTGCCCGTCTCGAGCACATCGCGGAGCAGGTCTTCGTACGGAGTCGGGACAGCGGCGCTCATGGTTGTCAGGATACCCGCCCCGCTCCCGTCGGAGGCGGTGACCGTGACGCGATCCGCGCGTCACGTACTGAAACATCGCGACGCTTCCACAGCCGCGGCTCTAGCCTCGAGGGATGTCCCCCGCGCTCGCTTTCGCCGCCCTGGCAGCGCTTCTGGTGCTCGCCACCGTGGTCGGTCTCGTGCTCCGCGGGAGAGAGGGCCGCCGCCGCGACGGCGGCGATCTGCGGTTCGATCCGGCCGATGCGCAGGGCGCGGCGCTGGGTGCCACCGCGACGCTCGTGCAGTTCAGCACGGAGACCTGCGCCCGCTGCCCCCAGGTGCGTCGTCTTCTGGGCTCCTATGCGTCCGGGGACGCCGGCCTCGCGCACATCGAGATCGATCTCACGCACCGTCCGGATCTCTCCGCGCGCTACCGTGTGCTGCAGACACCGACCACCTTCGTGCTTGACCCTACCGGGCGCGTCAAGGCCCGGTTTGCGGGCATACCCGCTCGCGAGAGCCTGACCCACGCCCTCGCCGCCGTCTGGAGCAGATGATGACCCCTCCCCCCGGAATCGATCCGCGCGGGCCCCGATTCACCGCCGGGATCACCGCAGTCCTGCTCGCCGTCGCGACGTTCCTGGCCCTCATCGGGATCTCCACCGCGCGGACCGCCGATCGCTGGTTCGCGCTCACGGCATCGTCGGAGTTCGCGTTCATCGGAGGAGGCGGCTGGGCGGTCTCCGCCGCAGGGCCTGTCGCGCGCGTCCTCGACCCTGGCTTCCTCCTCGCCACGCTGATCGCGCTCCTGTTCCTCTGGGGCGTCGTCTCTCCCGCCACCGCACCGTGGGGCGTCCTCTACCGCCGCCTCGTCCGTCCGCGCCTCGCGCCACCCGCCGAGCTGGAGGACCCCCGTCCCCCGCGGTTCGCCCAGGGCGTCGGCCTCGTCGTGGTGGGACTCGGCCTCCTGCTCCACCTCGCCGGCGTGCCGTGGGCCTTGCCGATCGCCACCGCTGCGGCGTTCCTCGCCGCTTTCCTCAACGCCGCGTTCGCCTTCTGCCTGGGCTGCCAGCTCTACCTCCTGCTGCAGCGCGTCGGGCTCACCGGACGACCGCGCCGCGCCGCCTGACGCCGGTTCCCGACTGCCCGGTCGCTCGGTAGGCTGACCACCAAGCGACGCCGCTCCCCCGGTGGCGTCAGAACCGGAGGAATCATGCCCGTCACCAGTGAAGCCGCCGCGACCTGGACCGGATCGCTCACGGAGGGTTCCGGCACGGTCGCCTTCTCCTCCTCGCATCTGGGCACGTTCCCGATCGACTGGAAGTCCCGCAGCGAGGGCAGCGACACGACCACGACGCCGGAGGAGCTCATCGCCGCAGCCCACGCGTCCTGCTTCAGCATGGCGCTCTCGCACGCGCTCGCCGAGAACGGCACGCCCCCGGAGCGCGTCGACACCAGCGCCTCGGTGACGTTCAAGCCCGGCGTCGGCATCACCGGCAGCCACCTCAACGTCAACGCCACCGTGCCGGGTCTGACCGCCGAGAAGTTCCGGGAGATCGCCGAGGCGGCGAAGACCGGATGCCCGGTGTCCCAGGCGCTCGCGGGCATCGAGATCACGCTCGAGGCGACGCTGGCCTGAACCCGTCCGACGTCAGGCGCGGGACAGGCTGATCGCCCGCCGAATGCTCGCCCTGGCGTCCTTGCGGCGTCCGGCCGCGTCCTGCACGACGCCGAGGCGATAGCGCGCCCGCCAGTCGGTGGGCGCCGCCTCCGCCTCCGCCGTGTACCGCGCGACGAGCGCGTCCGCATCCTTGCGGGCGATGCGTCCGCTGGGCGTCAGCTCGGTCTCGACCTGCGGCATGCCGCCCTCGGCGTCGAGCAGCCGGCCCAGGCGGTCGGCACCGAACCCGAAGAGCATCTCGCGCACCAGCGCCCACCCACCCACAGGTGCGAGCACGAGGAGCGTGATGCCCATCCCGATGGAGACGGGCGTCCCCACGGCGAGGAACATGACGGCCAGCCAGCCCGCCACGACGAGGTAGAGCAGGAGGGCCGCAGCCATCAGCCCGACCCCGATCCGCGACATCACGAGCGGAGGCCGATGTCGAGCATGTTCTCCAGGCCGACCACGACGCCGGTGGCGGTGGCCGCATAGGGCACGGCCAGGCGGATCCCCGGCGCATACGCCAGGGCCGGGTCGGTGGTGTCATGCGTGAAGGTCAGCGACTCCCCCGGACCGGACAGGATGACCTCCTGCTTGGCGATCACCCCTGGACGGCGGAGCGAGTGGATGGGCACGCTGCCGACCTGCTGTCCTCGGGCGCGCTGATCCGCATGCGGCGCACTCACCGGACCCTGGGTCGCACGCGCGGCGGCGATGAGCTCCGCGGTGCGGACGGCCGTCCCGCTCGGCGAGTCGACCTTGGTCTCCCGGTGCGCCTCGACGATCTCCGCCGAACCGAAGTAGGGTGCGGCGGCCGCGGCGAGGGCCGAGCCGAGAACCGAGCCGAGGGAGAAGTTCGGGATGAAGACCGCCCCGGTGTCGGCGGCCTCGACGAGCGGCCGGACGAGGGCGATCCGCTCCGCCGACCAGCCGGAGGTGGCGACGAGGATGTTGAGACCGTGATCCACCGCCGTGCGCACTACGTCGATGCTGACCTGCGGTGTGGAAGCGTCGATCACGAGGTCGGCACCCGCGAGCTCCGAGAGGTCGCTCGCCGACGTCAGGACGCGGCTCACCTCGAAGCCGTCCAGCTCAGCGATCACGGCGCCGATGATCGTTCCGAGCTTTCCGGTCCCGCCGACGAGGGCTACCTTCGTGGTCATGCGTCCAGTCTATTTCCGGGCGTCGGGCGGAGGTCGCGGCACGCGGAGGCGTCGATCACACCAGCAGCGCGTCCGGGATGCCCGTCCGCAGCTCCATCGGAAGATGGCCGGTGTCGTTGTGCGTGAGCAGGGTCCACGGCCGTCCCTGCTTCTGGGCGATCACCGTCAGACCGCAATGTGACTGGTTGAGAGTCATCCAGCGCCAATCCGGCGCGGCGAGGACCTCCCGCACGAACCACGAGATCACGAAGTTGTGAGTGATGAGCACCTCGTGCACGTCGCCGGTCTTCCGCACGAGGAACTCGTTGACAGCATCCGACATCTGCGCGCGCCCCGCCTCGATCTCCGCCTCGGTCACAGAACCGAAGAAGGGCTCGAACACCGCCGGCGTCTCCTCCGTCATCCCCGTCGGCACGCAGTCGAAGAGCAGGGCGGACGGCTCCGGATCCACGGACGGGAGCCGGCCGGCGATGGCACGCGCCGTCTCGGCGGCGCGGAGGAGCGGCGAATGCCACACGGCGTCGAGCGGGAGGCCGGACAGGCGGTCCGCGATGAGCTCCGCCTGCCGCTGGCCGCGCGGCGACAGGGGTCCGTCGGCGAGGCCGTGCTCGGCATCCTGATGTTCACCGTGTCTGACCAGATATATGTAGTGCGTCACAACTCGCTCGCTCGCTTCATCGCCAGCATCCGCCGGTCTTCCTTTTCCACCCTATGTCACGGGCGACGCACGCTCAGGCGCCCGCGCGGGTGAGGTCGGCAACCTGCACCCGGGACAACGTGACACCAGCGCCCTGCATGAGCTCGTCGACGTGGTCGGTCGCGAACGTGTTCACGATCGGCGCGGCGACCGTACGCTGCGCGAGCAGCCACGCGATGGAGACGGCCGCCACGGGGACGGCCAATTCCGCGGCCACCTGATCGAGCGCCCGCAGCACCTTGGTCCCGCGGCGGTTGAGGTGACCCCGCAGCTGTTCGCCGCGGACGCCACGCGAGGCGATCGCCTTGGTCCGATGACGACCCGACAGGAACCCGTGCTCCAGCGCGTGGGACGGCGTCACGGCGAGGTTCTGCGCGCCGGCGACGAGCCGCAGGTCGCCCTCGAACGGCTGCCGACGCACGAGGTTGTACGGCGTGTCGATGACCGTGATGCGCGGATATCCCGCCGACGCGAGGATCCGCGCCTCGACGAGCCTCTCCGGCGTGAAGCCGTACGCGCCGAGCGCCCCGATCTTCCCCGCCTCGATGAGCCACTCGACCGTGGCCAGGGTGTCCTCGAGGTTGGTGGTCGCATCCAACGTGGCATCCAGGTACAGCACGTCGATGCGCTCCACGCCGAGCCGGGTGAGCGAGCCCTCGACCGCACGGACGAGGTTGACCGAGCCCAGACCGGGGTTGTCGGCGTGCGCTCCGATGCGCACGCTCAGGACCACGCGCTCGCGCTGGTCCCGCGACCGCAGCCACTGTCCGAGGATGTGCTCACTCCGACCGCCGGAGAACCCGTCTGCGGTATGGATGGCGTTGCCGCCGAACTCCACGTAGCGGTCGAGGATGCCGTGGCTGGTCTCGAGATCGACGTTCCATCCGAACTCCGCGGCACCGAGCATGAGCGGGAACGTCTCGTACCCGGTCTCGCCGAGGGCGGCGCGGATGGACTCCCCGACGCCGGGACCGACGATCGGGATGGGTGCGGAGGGGTGGTCCTCATGCTCCTGCGGAGCGCGTTCAGCAGGTGTTCCTGCGCCTACGCTGAACAACCGCATACTCTCACCCCCGCCGCGATCGGCCGGAGCCGATCGACATCACTGCTTCGCTGGCACCCCCCGGTGCGTACTTCGAGGGTATGCGACGTGCGCGAACGTCCCGACCAATCCGGGGAACGGCGCGCAAACTTCCCATAACGTTTCGATCACGGCACAGACGACGGAACCCGGGCCTCTCCGACGGAGAGACCCGGGTTCCGTGTCATCCGCTGTCTTACTCGGCGGCGTCCTCGGCCGGGGCCTCGTCCGCAGCGGGCGCGTCGTCGAGCACGGGCTCGAGCGACAGCTTGCCGCGGTCGTCGATCTTCGTGATCTTCACGAGGATCTTCTGGCCGACGGAGAGCACGTCCTCGACGTTCTCCACACGCTTGCCACCGGCGAGCTTGCGCACCTCGGTGACGTGCAGGAGACCGTCCTTGCCCGGGAGCAGCGAGATGAAGGCGCCGAAGGTGGCGATCTTCACGACGGTGCCGAGGAACTGCTCGCCGACCTCCGGGTTGGTCGGGTTGGCGATCGCGTTGACCTGGGCACGGGCGGCCTCGGCCGAGGGGCCGTCGGTCGCGCCGATGTAGACGGTGCCGTCCTCCTCGATGGAGATCTGCGCGCCGGTCTCGTCCTGGATCGCGTTGATCGTCTTGCCCTTCGGGCCGATCAGCTCGCCGATCTTGTCCACCGGGATCTGGACGCTGATGACGCGCGGCGCGGTGGGCGCCATCTCGTCCGGGGCGTCGATCGCGGCGTTCAGGACGTTGAGGATGGTCAGTCGAGCGTCCTTGGCCTGAGTCAGAGCGCCCGCGAGCACCGACGACGGGATGCCGTCGAGCTTCGTGTCGAGCTGGATGGCGGTGACGAACTCGCTCGTACCGGCGACCTTGAAGTCCATGTCGCCGAGCGCGTCCTCCGCACCCAGGATGTCGGTCAGCGCCGCGTAGCGGGTCTCCCCGTTGACCTCGTCCGAGACGAGACCCATCGCGATGCCGGCGACCGGAGCGCGCAGCGGCACACCCGCGTTCAGCAGCGAGAGGGTCGACGCGCAGACGGAGCCCATCGACGTGGAGCCGTTGGAGCTCAGCGCTTCGGACACCTGACGGATCGCGTACGGGAACTCCTCGCGGCTCGGCAGCACCGGCACCAGAGCGCGCTCGGCGAGGAAGCCGTGCCCGATCTCGCGACGCTTCGGCGAACCCACGCGGCCGGTCTCACCGGTCGAGTAGGGCGGGAAGTTGTAGTGGTGCATGTAGCGCTTGCTGGTCGTGGGCGACAGCGAGTCGATCTGCTGCTCCATCTTGAGCATGTTCAGCGTGGTGACACCCATGATCTGGGTCTCGCCACGCTGGAAGATCGCGGAGCCGTGCACGCGCGGGATGACCTGCACCTCGGCGTCGAGCGGACGGATGTCCGCCAGCCCACGACCGTCGATTCGGGTGCCCTCGGTGAGGATGCGACCGCGGACGATCTTCTTCGTGACGGACTTGTACGCCGCGGAGAACTCCAGCGGGGCCGCGGCCGGGAGCGAACCCGCCTCGGTGGCCTCGATGAGCTCGGCCTTGACGCGGTCCTTGATCGCGTCGTCGGCGTTCTGGCGCTCGGTCTTGTCGGCGATCTGGTAGACGTCGCTCAGCTCGGCGAACGCGCGCTCGGACACGAAGTCGTAGACCTCGTCGCTGTACGCGGGGAAGACCGGGTAGACGCCCGGCTCCTTCGACGCGGTGGCGGCGAGCTCGGCCTGGGCCTTGACGAGCTGGGCGATGAACGGCTTCGAGGCCTCGAGGCCCTGGGCCACGATGGTCTCGTCGGGCTTGGTGGCACCGGCCTTGATCAGGTTCCAGCTGCCCTCGGTCGCCTCGGCCTCGACCATCATGATCGCGACGTCTTCGGAGCCGTCGGCCTTGGTGACCACGCGACCGGCGACGATCAGGTCGAACACGGCCTCGGAGACCTGCTCGGCGGTCGGGAACGCGACCCACTGGTCCTCATGCTGACCGTGGCCGGGGATGAATGCGAGACGCACACCGGCGACGGGGCCCGAGAACGGCAGACCCGAGATCTGGGTCGACGCGGACGCGGCGTTGATCGCGAGGGCGTCGTAGAACTCGCCCGGGGCGATCGAGAGGACCGTGATGACGATCTGGACCTCGTTGCGCAGGCCGTCGACGAACGACGGGCGCAGCGGACGGTCGATCAGACGGCAGACCAGGATCGCCTCGGTCGAGGGACGACCCTCACGACGGAAGAACGAGCCGGGGATCTTGCCGGCGGCGTAGGAGCGCTCCTCGACGTCGACCGTCAGCGGGAAGAAGTCGAAGCCCTCACGCGGGTGCTTGCCCGCGCTCGTGGCCGACAGGAGCATGGTCTCGCCGTCCAGGTAGGCGGCGACGGCGCCCTGAGCCTGCTGCGCGAGGCGGCCGGTCTCGAAGCGGATGGTGCGGGTGCCGAAGCGGCCGTTGTCGAGAACGGCCTCGGTGGCGGTGATTTCAGGACCTTCCAAGAGGTCTCTCCTTCTTTGTTTAGACTCGCGAATCCGTGTGACGCGCGAGCGTGTTCAAAGGAGCGGAACGGAAGGGTTCGGGCGCGCGGGCACTCCCGCGAATCTCGCCTGCGCTGGCCACCAGTAGAAAGCCACCCGACATGCGCCGAGGAACCCACCACAGGGGACCAGCTTCTCCGCCGATCGCTCCATGAGTCGATGTGAAATTGTCGGGTGACCGGAGTCACCCTCGACCACACTACCAGCGTGTCCGTCAAGACCCGAGGGTTCCGCGCGCGGCGCGATCCCGACACCCGACCGTCACCCCGCGTTCACCGTGCGTGCGCCGGAGCGAGAGACGGCTCGGCTGTGCTGAACCCATGCGGATGTCGGTGATCGGATGCGGGTATCTGGGGGCGGTGCACGCCGCGGCGATGGCCTCGCTCGGGCACGATGTCGTGGGGATCGACGTGGACGAGGGCAAGGTCGCCGACCTCACCGCGGGTGCCGCGCCCTTCTTCGAGCCCGGCCTCGCCGAGCTCCTCGAGGGCGGGGTGCGGTCAGGGCGGTTGCGCTTCGCCGCGGATCCGGCTGCCGCCTCCGGGTCGGAGGTGCACTTCCTCGCGGTCGGCACCCCGCAGTCCGACTCCGGCCCCGCGGCCGATCTCCGCTTCGTCGACGCGGCGATCGACGGGCTGCTCCCCCACCTGCGGCCGGGCGCGGTGGTGGCCGGGAAGTCGACGGTCCCGGTGGGCACCGCCGCCCGTCTCTCCCGTCGGATCGCGGAGTCCGGCGCGACCCTCGTCTGGAACCCCGAGTTCCTCCGGGAGGGCTGGGCCGTCCATGACACCCTCCGCCCCGACCGTCTGGTGGTGGGCGCCGAGGACTCCCCGCAGGGCGCCGCCGCCGTCGATCTGCTCCGCCGCGTGTACGCCGCGGCGATCGACGCGGGTTCGCCGTTCCTCGTGACCGACCTCGCCACCGCGGAGCTCGTGAAGGGGGCCGCCAACGCCTTCCTCGCCACGAAGATCTCGTTCATCAACGCCATGGCCGAAGTCGCCGAGGCGGCCGGAGCGGACGTCACCCTCCTCGCCGAAGCACTCGGACACGACTCGCGCATCGGCCGCCGTTACCTCGGCTCGGGGATCGGGTTCGGGGGCGGCTGCCTGCCCAAGGACATCCGCGCGTTCGCGGCCCGCGCCGAAGAGCTCGGACGCGGGCAGTCCGTCAGCTTCCTGCACGAGGTGGATGCCATCAACCTCCGCCGACGGGATCGTGCGGTGAGGCTGGTGGTGGATGCCCTCGGCGGCCTCGTCTTCGGGCGGAGGATCGCCGTCCTCGGCGCGGCATTCAAGCCCTTCAGCGACGACGTCCGCGATTCTCCCGCTCTGGAGGTGGCCGTGCGGTTGCGGGGACTGGGCGCCGACGTCCTGGTGACCGACCCCGCGGCGATCGAAAACGCCCGCGCACGGCATCCGCAACTCGGGTACGCCGCGTCCAGGGACGACGCCCTGCGGGACGCGGACGCGGTCGTCGTCGTCACGGAGTGGGACGAGTACCGCCGCGAGCTCACTCCGCAGCACGCCGGCGGACTCGTGAGGGGTCGTATCGTGATCGACGGGCGGAACTGTCTGGACGCCGAAGCCTGGCGTGCTGCCGGCTGGACATACCGCGGGATGGGACGACGCTGAGGCCTCCCGTCGGTCAGACCACGCCGGCGTCCTGCGGAGCAGTCGAGCGCCCGAGGTAGACGTAGTCGTCATGCTTCGCCCGACGTCCGTCCCCCGCGGCGCGGCCGTGCAGTCGTCGCCACACCCACGGGAGCGCGTACTGCCGCCACCAGGCGGCACGTCCGATCGGCTCGTTCTCGTGCAACGCCGCATCCAGCGCTCCCAACGCGTCGGCGTGCGGCACCCCGAGCACCTCCGCGACGCGATAGGCGAGGAAGCGGTGCCCTCGACTGCCGAGGTGCACGAGGTCCTCGCCCCAGTGCTGCCGCTCCCCCAGCTCCGGATGCAGATCCGTGTCGATGAGGATCGCACCGGCCCGGGCAGCGACCCCGGCGAGCGCCGTGGCGAAGGCGGAGAAGCGCCGGGCGTACAGCACCGCCGCGCGGCGGGCGGGCAGGAACGGGGTGACCAGGATCACGTCGGCACCCGTCGCGCGCAGCCGCCGCACCGCGGTCTCCAGGCTCGCGGCGAGCGCGGCCACGTCGACGCGGTGCTTCACGAGGTCGTTGGCGCCCACCAGCACGGTGACCAGATCGGGGCGGAGGTCCAGCGCCCTCTTCACCTGCCGGCCGCAGACATCGGCCACGCGCTTCGAGCGGATCGCGAGGTTCGCGTAGTGAAGGCCTCCCCGCGCGGCGAGGAGCAGTGCGAGCCGGTCCGCCCACCCGCGGAGCGCCCCGTCGGGTCCGGGGTCGCAGAGCCCCTCGGTCACCGAATCGCCGAGGGCGACGATCCGGCGCCAGCGGCGCGAGGGGGCGGGCGGGGCCGGCTCCGGCCGGACGAGGCGGCGGGCGCGCAGACGACGGTCCACGGCGAACAGCGTCCGCGCCTCCTCGAAGTGATCCAGGAGCTGATCTCCGAAGTGCGCCCAGCTCCGGCCCTGCACCGCCCTCCAGCCCGCCTCCCCGAACGCCCGACGCCGGCGCTCGTCTCCGGCGAGATCGGTCACGCGACGGCGGAGGTCTGCGAGGTCTCCTGGTCGGTACAGCCACCCGTCGACGCCGGGCCGGACGAGGTCGAGCGGGCCGCCTCTGCCTGTCGCGACCACGGGGACACCGCTCGCATGCGCTTCCTGGAGCGTCTGTCCGAAGGTCTCGCTCTCCCCCGGATGCACGAAGACGTCGAAGGAGGCCAGCGCCGCGGCGAGCGCCTCCCCCTCGAGCCGCCCGCGGAACAGGGCGTCGGGAAGCTGCTCCTGCAACCGCTCCCGCCGGGGGCCGTCTCCGACGATGACGAGACGCGTGTCAGGGATGCCGTGCAGCGCGGCGAGATCCTCCACCTGCTTCTCGGCGGCGAGGCGTCCGACGTAGCCGATGACGATCTCGGCTCCCCACTCGTCCCGGAGCGCGTCGCTGCGCCGGGAAGGGTGGAAGAGCTCGGCGTCCACACCCCGCCCCCAGGACCGGATGCGGTCGATGCCGAGCCGGCTCAGCTGCTGTGCCGACTCGGTGGACGGCGCGAGGGTAAGGGTCGCCCTCCGATGCAGTCGAGCGATGTGGGCATGGGCGATTCCCGTCGTGACCGCGACGCGATACCTCTCCGTGTACGCAGCCACGTCGGTCTGGTATGCCGCGACCGTTCCGACTCCGCCGCGTTCTGCAGCGAGCAGGCCCCGCCACCCGAGCGCGAACGGCGACGCCAGGTGGACGACGTCGGGACGGAAGCGGTCGAGCTCCGCGCCGATCCTCCGAGTGGTCGCCGCGCCCACCCGCACGTCGCGGTACCCCGGGAGCGGGACGCTGGGAATCGCGGTGACGGGCGCGCCGTGCAGCTCTGCCGGGATGCCGAACGCGGCCGGAGCGAGCACACGGGCGTCATGCCCTCGGCGCTCCAGGTGACGGAGGATCTGCATCACGGATCCGGTCACACCGTTCATGTGCGGAAGGAAAGACTCGGTGACGATCGCGACTCTCACCCCCTCAGGATGGCGCCGCTCCCCGTCCCCGCCGAGGGGAATCGGCGTCGGGCACCGGATGTTCACCGGATGCTGGATCACCCGTCACCGGTTATCCGCGCATCGGTTCCCGTTATCCGCCTCGGGGCCGGTCGCGACCGACGCGGTGCCCCTCGCCGCTCGTCCGCCCGTGCTCTAGGCTCGGGAGCATGAGCACCGAAGAAGGCGCCGGCTCCTCCTCCGAGGACCTGAAGCGCAAGTTCAAGGAAGCGCTCGAGAAGAAGAACGCGCACCACCGGCAGGGCGAGGCTCACCTCGACGGCGATTCCGCCGTGCACGCCGCCAACGCCCCGCAGACGCGACGCGAGTTCCGACGCAAGAGCGGTTGACCGCCCGGATGCGGGAGCCCGGTCCGGCCTCCCGCATCCTCTGCGTCGAGATCAGCGACCGAGTGTGCGCTGGCGGGCCCGTTCCTCCTTCGCCGCCATCTCGGTGACCGCTGCCTCCTGCAGCTCCGGGACGCCGACGGCATCCGCCGCGGGGGCCGCATGCGGGTCCACCCCGTCGAGGGTCGATTCATCGAACGGAAGCTCCCCGGACAGCACACGGCCGACGCGGTCGCGGTCGATCTGCTTCGTCCAGGTGCCGATGAGGAGGGTGGCCACGGCGTTTCCCGTGAAGTTCGTCAGGGCGCGCCCCTCCGACATGAACCGGTCGATGCCGACGATGACCCCGACCCCGTCAACCAGATCGGGCCGGTAGGCCTGCAGGCCGCCGGCGAGCGTCGCCAGACCAGCGCCGGTCACCCCCGCGGCCCCCTTGCTCGCGATGATCATGAAGACGAGGAGGCCGATCTGCTCCCCGATCGACATGGGCTGCCCCATGCCTGTCGCGATGAAAAGCGACGCCATCGTGAGATAGATGGCCGTTCCGTCGAGGTTGAAGGAGTAGCCGGTGGGAACGGTGATGCCCACGACCGGCTTCGAGATGCCCAAGTGCTCCAGTTTCGCGATGAGCCGGGGAAGCGCCGACTCCGACGAGGACGTTCCCACGATCAGCAGATACTCCCGGGCGAGGTACTTCATGAGCGCGAAGATGTTGACCCGCGTGACCGCCCAGAGCAGGAGCCCGAGGACGATCACGATGAAGACGATGCACGTGAGATAGAAGGCGACCATCAGGACGCCGAGGCTCCAGATCGCCGCCGCCCCTGTCTTGCCGACCACAGCCGCGATGGCGCCGAAAGCACCCACGGGCGCCAACCAGAGGATCATCCCGAGGATTCGGAAGACGAGCTTCTGGAGCTGGGTGACCGCCTGCATGATCGGCGCCCCGCGCTCCCCCATGCCCTGAAGCGCGAATCCGACGAGCAGAGCGATGAAGAGCACCTGGAGGACGCTCTCCCCGGTGAACGCCGAGAAGAACGTCGCCGGGATGATGCCGAGCAGGAACTCCTGCGTGGTCTTCGCGTCGCCCGACTCCGTCTCATAGCTCGCGTTCGCCATGTCGAGGCCGGTACCGGGATGGATGATGTTCCCCACGACGAGGCCGATCGCCAGCGCGAACGTCGACATCGTGAGGAAGTACAGCAGCGCCAGTCCGCCGATCTTGCCGACGGTCGCCGCCTTCGCGATCGAGCCGACCCCGACCACGATGGTGCAGAAGATGATCGGGGCGATCATCATCTTGATCAGCGACACGAACGCCGTGCCCAGCGGTTCGAACGCCCGTCCTACCTCGGGCCACAGCAGGCCGACGGCGGCGCCGAGCACCACCGCGATGATGACCGACACGTAGAGCCAGGTGTGCCGGTCCCAGGCGTGCTTTCCCCGCCTCCAGTGGAATCCGGGAAGAGAGAATCCTGTCGTGAGCGCCATGCGTCCTCCTCGATCGTCGACGTCGTCGTCTGCGGCAGCGGCGCCGGTGCCGCTGCTCCTCCACGGTCTCCCGGCGTCGCGGCCCCGCCCTATTTGTGGTCGTATTGGTCACGGTCCCGACCGTCGACGATCGAGGAGAACGATGCCGTCCCCTGACCCCGAGCGCAGCGCCGCCTCTCGCGTCTTCGTGCTGCTCCTCGTGACGACGGTGCTTCTGGGGATCCTGGTGGCCGTGTTCCTCGTCGCGGAGGCCCAGCGGGCGGCCAGGGCAGAGGCGGAGCGCGTGACTGCGGCGACCGCCTCCGCGATCGCCGCCTCCCCGCTTGTCTCGTCGGCCCTGCGAACGGGTGACCGGGAGGCTGCGGCGCGCGATCTCGCGCCGTACGCACGCGAGGTCCTGACCACCGCCGACCTCGATTTCGTCACCGTGATGACGACGGACGGCGTGCGCGTGACGCACCCCGAGCCGGACCGGATCGGCGAGCGCTACCTCGGGACGATCCCGTCCTCCCTTCGCCCGCTCACCGAGGAGTTTCGGGGGACGCTCGGACCGTCCGTCCGGACGATCGTGCCCGTCCTCGCCGACGGACACCCCGTCGGGTGGGTGGCCGCAGGCGTCACCACCGAGACCATCGCGCAGACGCTCGTCCGTCGCCTCCCCCTCTCCTTCGCGCTCACGGGCGCGCTCGTGCTGCTGGGCGTCGGCGGAGCGCTCCTCGCCCGACGCGTCACGCGCCGCTTCGCCGGAGACCTCCCTCCCGGCGATGTCCGCGATGCCGTCTCCTCCTACGAGTCGATCCGGACACTCGGGGAAGCTCTCCGCGCCCAGACGCACGAACACGGCAACCGGATGCACACGGCAGTGGCGCTGATGGAGCTGGGGCGTGCAGACGAGGCGATCGGAATCCTCACCGACACCGCCCGGCAGAGTCAATCGCTCGTGGATCAGGTCACGGCACGGCGCCACGGCGATCCCGCTGTGGGCGCGCTGCTCCTCGGCAAGGCCTCCCAGGCCAAGGAGCGGGGCATCGAGTGGCGGGTGCACATCGCGCCGGACACGCCCCGTACCCCGCTGTCCGCCGTGGATGCCGTCGCCGTCCTCGGCAACCTCGTCGACAACGCCTTCGACGCGGCCGCGAGCGCAGAGGAGCGGTGGGTGTCCGTGCGCCTGGAGCCGACCGCGGACGACGAGATCCTCCTCGAGGTGGCAGACAGCGGTCCGGGGATCCCCACCGAGCTACGGGAGAGGATCTTCGCATCGGGGTACTCCACGAAGCCGGCCGGAGCGGAGGGGCGTGGTGTCGGCCTGGCCCTAGTGCGGTCTGTCGTGGCGGACGCGGGAGGCTCGGTGACGGTACTCGGACCGCCCACGACCTTCCGGGTGCTCTTACCGGCCGCGCGCGACGGGAGACGCCGCCGATGATCCGCACCCTGCTCGTGGATGACGATGCCCTGACCCTCGAGCTCCATCGCACCTATCTGGGGCGTCTGGACGGCTTCGCCGCGGCCGGCGAGTGCACGGGCGCGCGTGCAGCGCTGACGGCCCTCCGAGAGGGCGGAGCGGACGCGTTCGATCTCGTCCTGCTCGATGTGACGATGCCCGACGGTTCGGGACTCGAGGTGCTGCGCACACTGCGGGCTCGGGCCACGGCCGTCGATGTGATCGCCGTCACGGCGGTGCGGGACGCGGAGGTCGTGCGGCAGATGGCCGCTCTCGGTGTGTTCCAGTACCTCGTGAAGCCGTTCTCGTTCGCGGTCTTCCGGGAGCGTCTCGACGACTATCGGGACCACCGCGCGCACGCGCAGGCGACCAGCGGACCGGCCACGCAGGAGGAGATCGACGCGCTGCTGGGACGGGCGACCGGGAGCATCGTCCTCCCCAAGGGGTTGTCCGCCTCGTCCCTTGAGCGCGTGCGCGCCGAGTTGCGGCGGCGCGGACCGCTCTCCGCGCGCGAAGCAGCCGAGCGTACGGGACTGTCCCGTGTGTCCGCGCGTCGGTACCTCGAGCACCTCGTCCTCACAGGTGTCGCGGTGCGCCGCGGCCGCCCCGGCGGGCGGGGGCGTCCCGAGACCGAGTACGCCTGGCGGGAACGCGCCCTCTCCGGGTGACCCGCCGGACATGCCGGTGCCCCGCACCCGGGGTGGGCGCGGGACACCGGCATGTCCGGAGCGGGGACGGGTCACTCCCCGGCGAGACCGCCGAGCATGTGACCGAAGGAGCGCCCCTCACCCAGGTACGTGGCGGGGTCGTACGGGTCGACGACCGCGGTGGCATCCCGGCGCGCGACCGCCTCGGCGAGTTCCCTCGCGCCCTTCTCGACCCGCTTCGCCAGCGGCGCGACGTCGTCTCCCGCGCCGCCCCAGTCGCTCGACGCCGCGAAGACGCCGGTGGAGACGGCCTCGGCATGCAGGTAGGCGAACAGCGGTCGGATCGCATAGTCGATCGCCAGGGAGTGCCGCGGCGTTCCCGCGTTCGCTCCGATCAGTACCGGCTTCCCGGTGAGCGCGTCCGGGTCGAGCACATCGATGAACGACTTGAACAACCCGGAGTAGCTCGTCGAGAAGATCGGGGTGACCGCGATCAGCGCGTCGGCCGAGACGACGGTGTTGATCGCCGTCTCGAGTGCGGGAGGCGCGAAGCCGGTCAGCATGTTGTTCGTGATGTCGTGCGCGTGGTCGCGCAGCTCGATCACGTCGACGGTGGCCTCGATGTCGCGCTCCGCGAGCGCCTTCACGGTCTCCGCGGCCAGCCGGTCGGCGAGCATCCGGGTGGACGACGGGTTGGACAGCCCCGCCGAGACGACCGCGATACGACGCGTGGTCATGTCAGGCCTCCTTCCGGCCGAGTCCGAAGGCGGCGCCCGCGGGCGCCGGCGTGTCCTGGTAGGGCGAATCCCCGGTGAGGTTGTCTCCGCGGTTCGCACCGGGGCGCGCCTGCCGGGTGGGCCCGTCTCCGTACGTCGCCTGCACGCGCGCGGCATGGGTCGGCGCGTCGGGCACCGTGGCCGGGCGGTCCTTCGCGAGTTCCTTGCGAAGCACCGGCACGACCTCGGAACCGAGGATGTCGAGCTGCTCGAGGACCGTCTTCAGCGGCAGACCCGCGTGGTCGATGAGGAACAGCTGGCGCTGGTAGTCGCCGTAGTGCTCGCGCATCGCCGCATACCGGTCGATCACCTGCTGCGGCGATCCCACGGTCAACGGGGTCATCTCGGTGAAGTCCTCCATGCTGGGGCCGTGACCGTAGACGGGCGCGTTGTCGAAGTACGGGCGGAACTGGTTCACCGCGTCCTGCGACTTCGCGGCCATGAACACCTGGCCGCCGAGACCGACGATCGCCTGCTCGCGCGTGCCGTGGCCGTAGTGCTCGAAGCGCTGACGGTACAGCTCGATGAGGCGCTGGTAGTGCTCCTTCGGCCAGAAGATGTTGTTCGCGAAAAATCCATCGCCGTAGTACGCGGCCTGCTCCGCGATCTCCGGTGTGCGGATCGAACCGTGCCACACGAACGGGGCGATGCCGTCGAGGGGACGGGGCGTGGAGGTGAAGCCCTGCAGCGGGGTGCGGAACTTGCCCTCCCAGTCGACGACGTCCTCACGCCACAGCTTGTGCAGCAGCGCGTAGTTCTCGATCGCGAGCGGCAGGCCCTGACGGATGTCCTGCCCGAACCACGGGTACACCGGCCCGGTGTTGCCGCGGCCCAGCATGAGGTCCATGCGGCCGTCCGAGACGTGCTGCAGCATCGCGTACTCCTCGGCGATGCGCACCGGGTCGTTCGTCGTGATCAGCGTCGTCGAGGTCGAGACGATGAGGCGTTCGGTCTGGGCGGCGAGCGCGGCGAGGAACGTCGTGGGGCTGGACGACCAGAAGGGCGGGTTGTGGTGCTCGCCGATGGCGAAGACGTCGAGGCCGACCTCCTCGGCATGCGTGGCGATGGCCAGCGTCGCCTTGATCCGCTCCTGCTCGCTGGGGGTGACTCCCGTGGTGGGGTCGCGGGTGATGTCGCTGACCGACATGATGCCGAACTGCATCGCCTGCGCGCCTGACTGCTCGCTCATGATTGCTCCGTGTTCTCCGAATCGGATGTCGGACATCCGGTTCTATTCATTTGAATGTAATTGGGTCAACGCGTGCAGGGCAACTTTATTCCCGGCCGGTAGCCTCGGAGAATGAGCACCACCGGAGTCGGGACGACGGGGCCCCACACAGGGCCGGTCGCCCGCAAACGCCGACGCGTGCCCTTCTGGGACAACGCGCGATACGCCTGCATCGTCCTCGTGGTGTTGGGGCACGCCATCCAGCGCCTCAGCTACGACTCGGACATCGCCTTCGCCCTCTACCTGGCGCTGTACGCGTTCCATATGCCGGCGTTCGCCATCATCTCGGGCTACTTCTCCAAGTCGGGCTCCCCCACCCGGACGCAGATGGCCCGCGTCATCACCGACATCATCCTCCCCTACGTCATCTTCGAGGCGCTCTGGACGCTCACGAAGTGGCTCGTGGAGGGAGAGACCACCCCGAATCCGACCCAGCCCAGTTGGACGCTCTGGTTCCTCCTCGCGCTCGGGATCTTCCGTCTCGTCCTCCCCTACCTCGCGCTGCTGCGCTGGCCGCTGCTGTGGACGGTCGTGATCTCGGTCGGCGCCGGCTACCTCCCGAACGTCGACAGCACGTTCTCGCTCTCCCGGACCCTGGGCTTGCTGCCGTTCTTCACCCTGGGCTGGTGGCTCCGGGAGCGAAACGTCGTCGACCGCCTCCGCCTCCTCGACGTCCGCCCGTGGTGGAGCCGCGTCCTCGCGCTCGTCGTCCTCGGCACGGCCGGATGGGCGGCGTGGAACTGGCTGCCGCTGTGGCAGACGGTCGACCTGCGGCACTGGCTGTTCTACGAAGACTCCTACGTCGATCTCGTCGGCGACCAGTGGTGGGCCGGTGGCATCCGCATCCTGCTCATGCTGCTGGCTGTCGTGCTGTGCGCCGCCTTCTTCGCCCTCATCCCCCGCGGCTCCTACTGGTGGACCACGTTCGGCCAGTACACGATGTACGTCTACCTCCTGCACTCCTTCGTGCTCTACCCGTTCCGGGAGAGCGGCGTGCTGCGCGATCTCGAGCCGACCTGGTTCTGGCTGCCTGCGGTCACGGCGCTGTCGGTGGTCCTCGCGCTGCTGCTCGCCACCAAGCCCGTGCGGCGGGTGTTCCGTCCGCTCGTGGAGCCGCGGCCGCGGTGGCTGTTCGCCGACCCCGAGCTCGCCTCGCGGGAAGGCCGCCGGAACGATCCCACCGGCTCCCGGCGTCCGCGATGACAGCCGCCCACCCCGCGTCCGAGGTCCGGGACCGGCTCGTGGCGATCGCCGACTCCCAGGGGTTCGCCGCGCACGGGCTCCACGTGCGCATCGGCGACGACACCGCAGGTCACCGTTGGACGCCCGACGTCCGGGAGGACGTGCACTCCATCGCGAAGGGCGTCTGCGTGCTGGCCGCCGCCCTCGCCGCCGACGACGGACTGATCCACCTGGACGACACCGTCGCCACCCTCCTTCCGGAGCACGAACTCGGCGAGGGCGTCGCTCGCGTCACCCTGCGTCATCTGCTGTCGATGTCGAGCGGCATCGACCTGCCGTGGTCCGAGACGCTGATGACGGACTGGCCGGATCTGGCACGGGAGTTCCTGCGACGGCCATCGCGGGGGCGGGTGTTCCAGTACTCCAACGCGAGCACCTACACCGCGATGACCGCTCTCTCGGCCCGCGTGGGCGACGTCGGCGACTACCTCTCGACGCGCCTCTTCGCCCCGCTCGGCATCGAGGACGTGGGCTGGTCGCGATGCCCGAACGGCCGCATCGAGGCGGGTGGCGGCCTGCCGCTCCGCACCGAGGAGGTCGCGCGCCTGGGGATGCTCATCCGTGATCGCGGTTCTTGGCAGGGACGTCGACTCGTCGCCCCGGAGTGGATCGACGCCATGCACGAGCACGGCGTCGTCGCGGGCGTCAACCCGGGCTACGACCGCTATGCGCTCGCGGGCTGGCAGGGTCCGGGGCGGGCGTGGCGGCTGCACGGAGCCCATGGCCAGCTCCTCCTCTTCCTCGGCGACGCCGTCGTGACCGTCACGGCGCACGATCACGCCGGGGCGGACGCCTTCGCGGCCGCGATCGTCGCTGTCCTCGAAGAGGTCGCGGTCTCCCCCTGAGTCCTGCTCAGGCGAACAGCTCCGCCCCCACGTACGAACCCGGGCGCGCTCCCGGCGGGATGGCCCAGATCCCTGAGCCCACGTGACGGATGTACTCGTTCAGACGGTCGGTCGACAGCCGTCGCTGCAGGCTGATGAACTGCGCGGGATCACGCTGGTAGGACAGGAAGAACAGCCCCGCGTCCAGGCGCCCCAGAGTGTTGTTGCCGTCGACGTAGTTGTAGCCGCGGCGCAGGATGCGGATGCCGTCGTTCTGCTCGGGATGCGCGAGCCGGACGTGACTGTTCGCATCGATCGTCGTGCCATGGAAGTCCGGTGGCGTGAACTCGTCCCCTCCGGAGAGCGGCGCCCCCACCCCCTTGTCCCGTCCGATGATCGTGTCCTGCTCCGCGAGGCGCACCCGATCCCACGTCTCGATGAGCATGGCGATCTTCCGGGCGACCAGATACGAACCGCCCGCCATCCAGGACGGCTCGTCAGCGTCGGCGACCCAGACGTGGTCGGCGAGCGCCGCGGTATCGTCGGCGAGGATGTTGGCCGTGCCGTCCTTGAAGCCGAAGAGGTTGCGGGGTGTGGCCTGGCTTGCCGTCGTGCGCGAGGTCTTGCCGAATCCGAGCTGCGACCAGCGCAGGCGGGCCCGTCCGAACGCGATGCGGCTGAGGTTGCGGATCGCGTGTACCGCGACTTGGGGGTCGTCGGCACAAGCCTGGATGCACAGGTCGCCGTGCGACGCTTCGGGGTCGAGATCATCCCCGAGGAAGGCGGGGAGCCGTTCGAGACCGGGCGGCCGCCGAGCGGCCAGACCGTAGCGATCGCCGTCCTCGTTCTCGAACAGCCCCGGCCCGAAGCCGAACGTGAGAGTCAGGCCCGCGGCGGGGAGCCCCAGCGCCTCCCCCGTATCGTCCGGGGGCGCGTCGGCGGAACCGTTCACCGCGCCGCTCGCACTCACCTCCAGCCCCTGCGTCATCCGCGCCGCCGCGTAGGACCAGTCCTGCAGCAGGGAGAGGAGGTCGTCCCTGTCGGTGCGGGGCATCATGTCGAAGCTCGCGAAGTGCAGGTGGTCCTGCACGGGCGTCGTGATGCCCGCCTGGTGCGTGCCGAAGAACTCGTACCGCGACTCGGCCTCCTCCGCGGCTCGTGCGCGTCCGAGCGCCACGCCGCCGGCCGTCCCGGCCCCCAGCCCGACGGCCAGTCCGGCGACGCCACCGCCGACGGCCAGCCCGAGCAGCCCGCGGCGGCTGAGGCCGCCGCCGGAGGGCTCCGACGGCAGGGGCGCCGGCGCCTCCCCGGCGCCAGATTCCGACTCGTTCACGTCCGTGCTCCTCCGTGGGCCGTCGTCAGTCGAGCACCGTGCCGGTGAGCTGCGAGAGCGGCTCGGCGAGCGCGTTGATGAGGTCGGTGAACTCGCGCTTGTCGGCTTCGGTCAGCTCGCCGTAGCCGACGAAGCCCTCTGCGAGCGAGCCGTGCGCGGCGAGGGACTTCTCGAGGGCGGCGTAGCCGTTCTCGATCTCGGCGACGAGCGCTTCACCGTCGTCGCCCTGTGCTGCGGCGAAGTCCTGCACGAGCGAGAAGGCCATCTTGGAGCCCTCCACGTTCGCGGCGAAGTCGAAGAGGTCCGTGCCGGACCACCAGTCCTCCTCGCCGGAGATCTTGCCCGTGGCCACCTCGTCGAGCAGCGCGATCGCGCCGTTGGAGATGCCGCCGATCCCCTGGTCAGCCAGCGCGGTGGTGAAGTCGTCCGAGTGCACGTAGTCGTACAGCTCCTGCACGTCGGCCAGCAGCAGGTCGCCGTAGTCGGCACGCTCCGCCGGCGTGGACGGCGCCCAGTCCTGCCACGCCGGCGTCTCGCCGTCGGCGTTCAACGCGTCCTTCGCCGGCACCCAGAGGTCCTTCTCGATGCGGTGGAAGCCGGTCCAGTCCAGCCCCTCCGCGACCGCATCGACCTCTCGGAAGTCGATCCGCGGGTCGAGGTCCCCGAGCGCCTCGGCGACGGGCTCGATGCGCTCGTAGAAGGCCCTCGTCTGCGGGAAGAGCGTGCGCGCGGCCTCGTCGTCACCGGACTCGTACGCGGCCACGAGGTCTTCCACGGCCGGTACGAGCTGCCCGACCTGATCCTTCACGAAAGCCCCGTAGAGATCGACGGCCTTCTGCTTCTGCTCGGCATCAGGGCCGTCCACCGCCACCCGGTCTCCGGTCACCGTGAAAGAGGCCCGGCCGACCCCCTCGCCGACCATGCCCGGCTTGCAGAGCGTGAAGTAGTCTCCGGGCTGCGCGACGACCGTCAGTGTGCGGGACGCGGCCGGGGCGATGTTCTCCACCTCGCCCACGATGCGCAGACCGTCCTCGGCCAGCAGGTAGAACTCGGAGACCTGGTCGGTGTCGTTCTTCACGTCGAACGTCAACGTGCCGCTCTTCGCGGTGGAGCCCGAGACGGCGCAATCGGTGTCGGTGGACGACACGTCGAACGCCCCGGTCGCCGCGGCGTCGCTCTTCGCGACGCAGCCGCTGAGGAGGAGGACGGCGGTACCAGCGGCGGCGGCCGCGGCGAGGACCCGGTGCGAGGTGATCATGCTGCTCCTTGCTGTGTGAGGGAGGAGGTCGGGGTGGCGGCCGAGGCGCCGCGCGTCGAAGGGCGTGCCGAGCGAAGGCCGCGGAGGTACAGCCCGCCCACGACGAGGAGGTAGAGGCCCCAGGCGAGCACCTGGAGCCAGGTCATGGCAGGCATGAAGCCGACCGTGGCCTGCAGGACGGAGGCCAGCGCGCCGCCGGGAGCGATCGCCGCCGACACGTCGAACGCCCAGCCGAACGGGAAGCCGGCCGCGCCCACGGCGACGGCGCCGGTGACCGGGTCGAGCGGAGCGGCGGCGGTGAACGGGCCGGGAAGCGCGCCCGCCTCCTGCAGATCCATCAGCGCGTAGGCGAGGACGCCGGCCGCGACGATCACGAGGAAGCCTCCCGTCCAGGCGAAGAAGCGCCGCAGATCCAGGCGCAGCGCCCCGCGGGAGATGAGCCAGCCGAGCACGACGGCCACGGAGAGTCCCAGGAGCGCGCCGACGAGGGCCGAGGGGGCGTCGCCGAAGGACTGCACCATCGACCACAGCAGCAGGGTCGTCTCGATGCCCTCGCGAGCGACGGACACGAAGCCGATCGCGACGAGCGCCCAGAGCCCGCCGGCCGTCAGCGCCCGGTCGATGCCGCCCTCGAGCGTCGCCTTCATGGTGCGGCCGGCGCGCTGCATCCAGAAGATCATCCACGTCACCATCGCCACCGCGACCAGCGAGAGACCGCCGCCGATCAGTTCCTGGGCCTGGAAGGTCAACTCGTAGGCCCCGAAGGTCAGGACCGCGCCGATGCCCAAGGCGAGAGCGATCGCGAGGCCGACGCCCGCCCACATCCGCGGCAGCGCGTCGCGACGCCCGAGCCGGCGGAGGTAGGCGACGAGGATGCCGACGACGAGCGCGGCTTCGAGACCCTCGCGGAGTCCGATGAGGAAAGTGGCGAGCACGGAGACACACTCTCTGACGGGCGACTGAGGTAAGGCATCCCTTACCACCGAGACTCTAGCACTGCGACCGACCCTCGCCCGACACCGCAGACCGAAGTAATGGAGTGCAACAGAGCATCCTCGGGGCTCATCCGCGACATAGCCTCGGTCCATGGCTGAACTCTCGCTCCCCATCCTCGACCTGTCCCAGCTCGACGACGGCCCCGAGGCCGCGGCGCGCTTCCGCGACGACCTCCGCGCGGCCACCCACGACGTCGGCTTCTTCTACCTGACCGGCACCGGGATCTCGCCGGAGCTGGAGGCGCGGCTGCACCAGGCCGCCCTCGACTTCTTCGCACTGCCGGAGGAGGACAAGCTCGCGATCGAGAACGTCAACAGCCCGCACTTCCGGGGCTACACCCGGATCGGCGGCGAGCGGACCCAGGGCAAGGTCGACTGGCGCGAACAGATCGACATCGGCCCCGAACGTGAGCCGGTCGAGGGTGGGCCCGTCTTCAACCGCCTCACCGGCCCGAACCTCTGGCCCGCCGCGCAGCCGGAGCTGAAGGAGATCGTCACGGAGTGGCACGACACCCTGACCGAGATCGCCCGCAAGCTCCTGCGCGCCTGGGCTCTCACCCTCGGAGCGGAGGAGACCTACTTCGACGAGCCGTTCCGCGAGCCGTCGACCCTGATCAAGATCGTGCGGTACCCGGGCACGAACGAGCCGGAGCCGCAGCAGGGGGTGGGTGCGCACAAGGACTCCGGGGTGCTGACGCTGCTCTGGGTCGAACCCGGCAAGGGCGGACTCCAGGTCGAGCGTGACGGCGAGTGGGTGTCGGCTCCCCCGGTGCCCGGCGCCTTCGTGGTCAACATCGGCGAGCTGCTGGAGTACGCCACCGGCGGATACCTCAAGGCCACGAACCACCGCGTGATCTCGCCGCGGGCGCCGGAAGAGCGGATCTCGATCCCGTTCTTCTTCAACCCCGCACTCGACCAGCAGCTGCCGCTCCTCGAGCTCCCCGCCGAGCTCGCCGCCGAGGCGACCGGCGTCACCGAGGACCCGAGCAATCCGATCCACGCGACCTACGGCGAGAACGCCATGAAGTCCCGCCTGCGGGCGCACCCCGACGTGGCAGCCATCCACCACCCCGACCTGGTGCAGACGACCGCCTGAGCGGATCCACACCGCGCGTAAATGACGAAGGCCGCCCCACACCGTGGGGCGGCCTTCTCAAGAATGTTCTGCGCGATTGAACGCTGGGTCCGTGGTGCCTTATCGGCGAAGACCAAGGCGTGCGATCAGCGAGCGGTAGCGCTCGATGTCGACGCTCTGGAGGTAGCCGAGCAGACGACGGCGCTGACCCACGAGCAGGAACAGACCACGACGCGAGTGGTGGTCGTGCTTGTGCTCCTTCAGGTGCTCGGTGAGGTCCTTGATGCGCTGCGTCAGCATCGCGGCCTGCACCTCGGGGGATCCGGTGTCACCGGGGTGCGTCGCGTACTCTTCGATGATCGCCTTCTTGACGTCTGCTTCCAGTGCCATAGATTCGATCCCCTCTCTGCTTGTTGCGCGGCGCCCGACGCCTGATGCGTGAGCTCTCTTTATCCGCGGCCGATCGAACGGCAACCTGACGAGTCTACCAGCCCGAACGACCATGGCGGGACACGGGGTCCGGAGCGAGGCGCACCGGTCAACTAGGCTCGGGATGTGCAGAAGAAGATCGCCCTGTGAGCTCCCGCCGCGGCCATCTGATCGACCTCACCCCGCTGAAGGCGAGTCCGGCCTTCGCCCGGATGTGGATCGGCTCCACCCTCGCCGGCATCGGCGGTCAACTCACCATCGTGACCGTGATGCTGCACGTGTTCGATCTGACTGCGAGCACGTTCGCCGTCTCGATGATCGCCGTCGCCGGCCTTCTCCCTATGGTCCTCGCAGGCCTCTACGGCGGCATGCTCGCCGATGCGTTCGACCGCCGGCGGGTCGCGCTGATCGCGGCCACCGTGACCTTCGCCTCCACCGCGCTCCTCGCCGCGCTCACGTGGACGGGGACGGAGACGATCTGGTGGCTGTACGCGCTGAGCATCGTGAACTCGGCGGCGAACTCCGTCGGGATGGCCACGCGGACGGCGATCGTCCCCCGACTCATCCCCCGCCGGATGCTCGCGGCCGCGTCCGCGCTCAACGGCGTCGCCTTCGGACTCACGGTCATGGCCGGCCCCGCCCTGGCCGGGCTCCTCGTGGCCCTCACCGGATACGGCTGGACCTACACGATCGACGTCGTGCTCATGCTGTCGATGTTCCTCGGCCTGTGGACCCTCCCCGCTCTGCGCCCCGAGGGCGACATCGTGCGCCCCGGCCTCGCCTCGCTCGTCGACGGCTGGCGCTTCCTCCGCCGGGCGGGCAACATCCGGATGCAGTACGTGATGGACATCACTGCCATGACGTTCGGGCAGCCGCTCGTCCTCTTCCCGGCGCTGGGCACCGTGATCCTGGGCGGCGGGGCGTTCACGACCGGCATCCTCACGGCGGCGGTCGCCGTAGGCACCTTCTCCTCGAGCCTGTTCTCCGGCCGTGTGGTGCAGTACCGGTGGCACGGCCGTGGGATCGCCCGCGCGATCGAGGCCTACGGCGCCGCGATCGCCCTGTTCGGCCTCGTCCTCCTGATCGGCGCCTTCTCCGGGACACCCACCGGCGAGGACCGGCCGCACGTCGCACTGATCGTCGCGGCCTGCGTGGCGCTGGCCCTCTCCGGGGCCTCGGACAACGTGAGCTCGATCTACCGCAACACCATGATGCAGGCGGCGGTACCGGACGCCATGCGCGGACGCCTGCAGGGCCTGTTCGTCGTGGTGGTGACCGGAGGTCCGCGCGTCGGCGCCCTGTACGCCGGGACGCTCGCGACGCTGACCTCCCTGTGGTTCCCCCCGCTGCTCGGCGGGATCCTGGTGATCGCCCTCGTCGCGCTCCTCGCCCGACGACACCCCCGGTTCCGCGCCTACGACGCAGAGAACCCCGAGCCCTGACGGGCCCGGGGTTCGGAGAGGTCTGCGCGTCAGTCCTGCTGCAGCGCACCCTGGAGGTCGAGCGTGATCGTGACGTCCTTGCCGACGAGCACGCCGCCGGTCTCCAGCGCGGCGTTCCAGGTGAGGCCGAAGTCCTCACGGTTGATGACCGTCTTGGCGGAGGCACCGGCCTTGTAGTTGCCCCACGGGTCGCTGCCGAAGCCGCCGAAGTCGAGCTCGAAGGTGACGGGCTTGGTGATGCCGCGGATGGTGAGGTCGCCGTCCACGAGGAAGTCGCCGCCCTCGACGCGCGCGCCGGTCGAGACGAAGTCCATGGTCGGGAAGTTCTCGGTGTCGAAGAAGTCGGCGGAGCGCAGGTGCTGGTCACGGCCCTCGTCCTTCGTGTCGACGGAGGTCACGTCGACGGAAGCCTCGACCTTGGCGTCGAGGGGGTTCTCCGGGGCCACGAGCGTCGCGCTCTTCACGCCGAAGGTGCCGCGCACCTTGGAGATCATCATGTGACGGACGCTGAAGGTCACCTCGCTGTGGGACGGGTCGAGGACCCAGGTGCCGGGACGGTAACCGGGGATGTCGATGCTGCTCATGAATGCTCCTCAGGAGTCGTCGGCCGCGGTGGCGGCGAAAGGGATGGCGCCGCGATGGTCCGCGGCACCCTTCCCACAACATACATTCACTCGCATGTATTCCCGTGTCGAGCAGAAAGTCCGGAGACATCGAAAGCGCCCCGCACCACAGGGTGCGGGGCGCTTCCGAACGAGGCCGTCAGCCGACGGCGACGAGGTCGATGATGAAGATCAGCGTCTTGCCGGAGAGGAAGTGCCCGCCCCCGGCCGGGCCGTAGGCGAGGTGCGGCGGGATGATCAGCTCGCGACGACCGCCCACCTTCATGCCGGGGATTCCGTCCTGCCAGCCCTGGATCAGGCCGCGGAGCGGGAACTGGATGGTCTCGCCGCGACCCCACGACGAGTCGAACTCCTCGCCGGATTCGAACTCCACACCGGCGTAGTGGACGGTGACGGTGTCGCCGGGCTTGGCCTCGGCACCGTCACCCTCGATGATGTCGCGGATGACCAGTTCTGCGGGCGCAGGGCCGGTCGGGGCGTCGAACTCGGGCTTTGTGCGATCAGTCATGGCTCCATCCAACCCGACCGTCGCGCGCCCGGTCAACGCGACCGCACCTGCTCACAGCGAACACCTCGTCGAGCCGCCTCCACCGCCCCGGCGCGGAGGCTCTTGACACATCCCCGGGGCCGGGTGCACCCTGGTGGCAGATCAACTCAGCGCCCGGGAGACATGCAGGCATCGCCGCAGCACCGGGCGCTGAGTCTGTCTCCGGGCGTGCCGCTCAGTAGGCCAGCAGCGCCGCTCGTGCCGCCCTCGTCCGGATCAGCAGGGCACGCTCGTCTTCGACCGCGAGCGGGTCGCGACCGGTGATCGCCCGCTGGCGGACGGCGGCCAGAGCCGTCGCGTCCTTGATGAACTCGCGCATCAGCGGCCGGCGATCACCACGCAGCTGCGCCGCCCAGGCGAGCCCCGCCTTGCGTCCGGACGGCGTCGCCAACATGGTGACCTCCTCCGGCGTGAACCAGCCGGCGGCGGCATACTCGGCCAGGCGCGCCCGGGTGAGCCGGGCCTCCTCCCGGCGCAGGGCGATGATCCCGAGGATGAAGCCGATGAACAGCGGCACCTGCAGCGTGAAGTAGAGCCCGAAGAAGTCGGCAAAGGTCGCCGACCCGTTCCACAACCCGTGCAGGAGGATCGCTCCGACCATGCCGAGCAGGCCGGCTCCGGCCGCCGCACCCGCGGACGCATGACGGCGGGCGACGAGGCCGATGGCGAACCCGGTCAGCGAGGTGAACATCGCGTGGGCGAACGGCGACAGCACCGCCCGGACGATGAACGTGACGCCGAGCTGCTCTCCGCCGCCCTCGATCAGGCTGATGGCGAAGTACTGGATGTTCTCGGTGAACGCGAAGCCCGCACCGACGAGCGCCCCGTAGACGACGCCGTCGACCGGACCGTCGAAGGACCGTCGCGCGAGCAGGAAGATAAGGAAGACCCCGAGGCCCTTCCAGAACTCCTCGACGATGGGCGCCTGGATCACCGCCGAGAACTCCTCGGAGCGGATGCCGAGAAGCATCGTGAGGCCGATGTCGACGAGGAGCGTGAGACCGACGGCGGCGACGGCACCCCAGGCGATCGCGAACGCGACCAGTCGCTTGGGCTCCGGCTCCCAGCGGTCGATCATGCGCACCCCGAGGAAGACGACGGTGAGCGGGATCAACGCCAGGACGAGCCCGATCACCGAGGCGGTCGGTCCGAGCGCCCAGCCGAAGTAGCCGATGAGCGCGAGAAGGAGGAACCCGAGGAAGCCGAACAGCCACAGCGAGATCGTGCGGCCCTTCCTGTTCGGCACCGGGAGAGCCGGGAGCGACTCCGCGGGCGACGGCGCGACCGGGGCCGGCGGCGTGTAGGGCGTCGGCTGCGCGAGCGCAGAGGCGTAGCCCGGCTGCTGTCCGAACGACGGCGGCAGGTACGGGGACTGTGCGTACTGCGCGGCGGAGTACGCGCTCGGCTGCGCGGATGGCGCGGACGGGGGCGTGTACCGCTCGGGCTGGTGGGGGTCGGACGGTCCTCCGAAGGTCATGGTCAAAGCTTATGGGGCACAAGCATCCGCGCCGGGCTCTGGGGCCTTCCTCCACCCGACGAGCCGCACGCACCCGGTAGCGTAGAAGCATGCGGTTCGCTCACCTGCGCCGTCCAGACTCCCCTCGTGCGGTTCTCGCCGTGGTGGAGGGCTCGGACGCCATCCTCGTCTCCGATCTCCTGTCCGACGCGCCTGCCACCCTGCAGCAGCTGATCGAGCGGGGAGACGCCGGACTCGACGAGCTCCGCACGGCCCTGCGCGACGGCGACGCTCCGCGTCACCCTCTGAACGGTTGGGGCTTCGCCTCCGCGGTGATCGGCCCGCCCGCCGTGCTCGCCGTCGGCCTCAACTACGCCGCGCACTCCAGTGAGCTCGGCCTGAAGACCGACGCGGCGCCGACGGTCTTCACCCTGTGGCCCAACTCGCTCACCGGGCACGACCAGACGACCTCCTGGCCCCGGAGCCTCAGCGAGGCCGTCGACTACGAGGCCGAGCTGGGCGTGCTCATCGGCACCCCCGCGAAGGACGTCCCGGAGGCCGACGCCCTGACGCACGTATGGGGCTACACGGTGGTCAACGACATCACCGCGCGGAACATCCAGTTCTCCGAGGCGCAGTGGTCCCGCTGCAAGTCGTTCGACGGCTTCACCCCGACCGGCCCGTTCGTGGTGACCGCCGACGAGATCGCCGACCCGCAGGACCTCCACATCTGGACCGTCGTCGACGGACACACCGTGCAGGACGCCAGTACCGACCAGATGGTGCGCTCGGTGGCGAAGCTCATCGCCCACCTCTCCCAGTCGCTCACGCTGCTGCCCGGCACCCTGATCTCGACGGGCAGCCCCGGCGGGGCCGGCTACTCCCGCGATCCGCAGATCTTCCTCCGCGACCGCTCGACCGTCACGGTCGGCATCGACGGGATCGGCGAGCTCACGACGCACTGCCGTATCCTCGACTGACCCGGACACGACGAAGGGGACGGGAGCTGCGCGCTCCCGTCCCCTTCGCGTATCCGGTCGACGCTCAGATCTGGATGAGGTCGTCGGGGGTGACGATCGGGATGGCCGCGGTGACCGCCTCCAGCCCCGACAGGCGGGCGGGAGAGAGCTGCTTGGTCACCTCGTCGCGCGACATGAGCCCGGCCTCGACCACCAGGTCGGCGACGTTGCGGTTGGTCAGCAGAGCGGTCTTGGCCAGAGCCGCGGCCGCCGCGTAGCCGATGAAGGGCGTGAGCGCCGTGATGACGCCGACCGACGCGCCGACCATCGCGCCCAGGCGGTCGCGGTTGGCCGTGATGCCCTCGACGCAGTTCACGCGCAGCGTCCACATGGCCTGACGCATCCAGGTGATCGACTGGAAGATCGAGTGCGCGATGACGGGCTCGAAGGCGTTGAGCTGGAGCTGACCGCCCTCGACGGCCATGGTCACGGTCATGTCGGCGCCGACCACGGCGAACGCCACCTGGTTCACGACCTCCGGGATCACCGGGTTGACCTTGCCGGGCATGATGCTGGAGCCGGCCTGCCGCGCCGGCAGGTTGATCTCGCCCAGGCCCGCCTGCGGACCCGACGACAGCAGGCGCAGGTCGTTGCAGATCTTCGAGAGCTTGATGGCGTTCCGCTTGAGCGACGAGGAGAACGACATGAAGGCGCCCGTGTCGCTCGTGGATTCGACGAGGTCGGTCGCCGTCTCGAGGTCGAGCCCGGTGATCTCGCGCAGGTGCTTCAGCACCGCCGGCGCGTAGTCGGGGTGGGTCGTGATGCCGGTGCCGATGGCGGTCGCACCCATGTTGATCTCGAACATGAGGGAGGCGTTCTCGGTGAGGCGGCTGTGGTCCTCACCCAGGGTCGTGGCGAAACCGTGGAACTCCTGGCCGAGCGTCATGGGCACGGCGTCCTGGAGCTGCGTGCGGCCGACCTTGAGGATGTCGTGGAACTCCCCCGCCTTCCCGAGGAACGCGACGCGCAGCGCGTCCAGTTCGTCGAGCAGCGAGCGCAGCGTCAGCGAAAGGCCGATCTTGACCGCGGTCGGGTAGACGTCGTTGGTCGACTGGCTGCGGTTCGTGTGGTCGATCGGAGAGAGGAAGGCGTAGTCGCCCTTCTCGCGTCCGGCCATCTCGAGGGCGATGTTGGTGATGACCTCGTTCGCGTTCATGTTCGTCGAGGTGCCGGCGCCGCCCTGGATGACGCCGACTGTGAACTGGTCGTGGAACTCGCCGTCGATGACGCGCTGCGCCGCGCGGTCGATGAGGTCGGCCCGTTCGGCGTCGAGGACGCCGATCTCCTTGTTGGCCCTGGCGCTGGCCTGCTTCACCATCGCGAGCGCGATCACGAGTTCGGGGTACACCGAGATGGGGCGCTTCGTGATCGGGAAGTTCGCGTCGGCGCGGGCGGTGTGGATCCCCCAGTACGCGTCGGCGGGAATCTCCATGCTCCCCAGCGAATCGGTCTCAGTGCGTGTATTGGCGGGCGCGGCAGAAGCCATGTCACATCCTCGTGGGTCGTGGCGAACGGAAAAGTGGGGGATGCGACCAGTCTACGCCGGTCCCTGCGGGGACTTCCGGGAGAACGCCTCCAGGCGCTCTTCCGGGGTCAACGCCGCCATCCGGGCGATCCACTCCTCCGAGAAGTAGTCGCCGGTCGGCGCGTCGACCACCGGGACGACCGTGTGCGTGAGGGTCTCCGGCCGCACGTGCACGAGCTGGAAGGCCTGGGCGGCGTCCATGCCGTTCACCTCCGCCGCCGGACGGGCGACGTTCATCGTGTAGCAGGTCGCGGACGCCACGCTCACCGGGACGCCGGCGAACAGACCGTGTGCGGAGTAGTGCAGGTGGCCGGCGAGGATGCCGCGGACGTCGGTGCCGCGGATGACGGCGGCGAGCTCGTCCTGATGACGGAGCTCGAGAATGTCGAACAGCGGCAGATGGCTGGGCAGCGGCGGATGATGCATCGCCAGGATCGTGCCGTGCGGCGCGGGCTCGGCGAGGACCTCGGCGAGCCACGCGAGCTGGGCCGGATCGAGGTCGCCGTGGTGCCAGCCCGGAACGCTGGTGTCGAGGGCCACGAGGCGCAACCCGTCGAGATCCCACACCCCGGTGACCGGCTCCTCGGTGGGCTCGGCGTCGAGGAGGACCTCGCGCAGCGCCGGGCGATCGTCGTGGTTGCCCGCGACCCAGACCACGGGTGCGCCGAGTTCGGCGGCGACCGGCTCGATCGCGGCGCGGAGCCGGCGGTACGCATCCGGCTCGCCGAGGTCGGCGAGGTCCCCGGTGATCACGATGGCGGCGGGAGCGGGATGCACGGCGCGGATCGCCTCGAGCGTCCGCGCGAACGTGCGCTCGACGTCGTACCGTCCCCCCAGCGCGGCACCGCCGGCCAGGAAGTGCGGGTCGCTGACATGGATCAGGACGTGGGAGGCGGGGGCGTACCGGCCGAAGACCGGGGGCGTTCCGTTGAGTGCGGACATGCCCTCAGCCTAGGGGCGGGCGCCGACGCTCCTCCTTGGCGCGCCGGACGCTCAGTGTCCGACGACGATGAGCAGGATGCCGGCGATGACCGCGGCCCCGCAGAGCACGAAGCAGCCGTAGGCGCCCACGAGGGCGAGGGTCTTCTGCCCTTCGGTGAGCGGGCTCTTCCTCGCCGCCTTCGCCGCCTGCTTGGCGGCCCGCTTGAGCTCCTTCTCGGAGATCACCGTGATGGCGTCGGTGAACTCCGCGGGGCTCACGACGGGCGCTCGCCCGCTGCGCACGAGCAGACGCAGACCCAGGGCGTAGAAGGTGACGATGGCGGCGGCGCCGATGAGCGCGGCGGCGAACACCTGCAGAAAGGCGATCCAGTCGATCGTGACGTTCATGCCGAGTCCCCGTTCTGCGACGTATCGGACGAGGAGACGCTGCCGGTCTTCGCGGCCTTCGCGTCGGCCTTGGCCTTGGCCTTCTTCTTCGCCTTGTCCTTGGCCTCGGCCTTCGCCTTCTCCTTGGCCTCGGCGCGGGCCTTCGCCTCGGCCTTCGCCTGGGCGATGCGCTGCTGACGACGCGTGGGGGGCGGGGTGTCGGGGACCTCGACGGCGAGGTGGGACTCGGCGACGTCGCTCATGGCATTGGCCGGCGTGACGGCGTTCCTCCGGGAACGCATGTACAGCCCGAGGATGATCACCACGGCGAGCACGGCGTCGATGGCCACGCCCCAGGGACCGAGCCAGACGACGAGCAGCGCCGCCAGGGCGCCGACGCCTCCGGCTGCGGGCAGTGTCAGCAGCCAGCCGACGCCGATGCGGCCGGCCGTCCGCCAGCGGACCGTCGAGCCGCGGCGACCGAGACCCGATCCGATGACCGATCCCGAGGCCACCTGCGTGGTGGAGAGGGCGAAGCCGAGGGCGCTGGAGGCGAGGATCGTCGCTGCCGTCGAGCTCTCGGCCGCGAAGCCCTGTGCCGGCTTGACGTCGGTCAGGCCCTTGCCCAGCGTGCGGATGATGCGCCAGCCACCGAGATACGTGCCGAGGGCGATCGTGAAGGCACAGGCGACGATGACCCAGAGTTCGGGCTCATGGTGCGCACCGGACTGCCAGCCGATCGTGATCATCGCGAGGGTGATGACACCCATCGTCTTCTGCGCGTCGTTGGTGCCGTGCGCCAGGGCGACGAGAGAGGACGTGAAGATCTGCCCCCAGCGGAAGCCGTCGCGCCCGTCGGGCTTGCCGTCATAACGACGGGTGACCGAGTAGGCGATCTTCGTCGCGACGTACGCGATGATGCCGGCAGTGATCGGGGCGATGAGAGCGGGGAGGACGATCTTGGACAGCACGGCGCCGAAATCGATGCCCCCGAGGCCGGCACCCACGAGCGTCGCGCCGATCAGACCGCCGAAGAGGGCGTGGGAGGAGCTGGACGGAAGGCCGAGCAGCCAGGTCAGCATGTTCCAGGTGATCGCGCCGATGAGTCCAGCGAAGATCAGCGAGAGGAACAGCTCCGCCCCTGCGGCGATGATCGCATCCTCCTGGATGATGCCGCCGGAGATGGTCTTGGACACCTCCGTCGACAGGAAGGCGCCGACGAGGTTCAGCAGGGCGGCCAGGAGAACCGCGGTCTTGGGCTTGAGCGCCCCGGTCGCGATGGGCGTCGCCATCGCGTTCGCGGTGTCGTGAAACCCGTTCGTGAAATCGAAGAAGAGTGCCAGCGCGATGACGAGCACGACGATGAGGGCTGCGGTTTCCACCGTTCGCTTTCGGTCTTGAGGAAGAGGGAGATGTCGACGGGATCGACGTGACGAACGAAGAGTTCACCGTGGGTTTGACTTCCGTTTACCGGCCCCGGTAAATCCTGCCACCGTCCCCCGTGCCGGTCAACTCGACCTGGGATAGCGTGGGACGGTGACTGACGCCCCGATCGCCGCCCGCCTTTCCACCCTCCGCACGCACCACGGCGACACGGTCGACGACCCGTACGAGTGGTTGCGCGCGAAGGACTCCCCCGAGGTCATCGCACACCTGGAGGCGGAGAACGCGCACACCGAGGCCGAGACCGCACACCTAGCCGATCTGCGGGAGACGCTGTTCCAGGAGATCAAGGGCCGGGTCCAGGAGACGGACCTCTCCGTGCCGACGCGACGCGGAGACTGGTGGTACTACAGCCGCACCGAGGAGGGTGCGCAGTACGGTATCCACTGCCGCGCCGCCGCCGTCGAAGGCGACTGGACGCCGCCGCGCCTCGAGCCGGGGGTGCCGGTGCCCGGCGAGGTGGTGCTGCTGGACGGCAACGTCGAGGCGGAGGGGCACGAGTTCTTCTCGCTCGGCGCGTTCGACACCTCCGACGATGCGACGAAGCTGCTGTGGTCGACCGATTTCGAGGGCGACGAGCTCTACACCGTGCGCGTCCGCGACCTGGAGACGGGCGTCACCCTCGACGACGAGATCCCGAACACCGGGGGCGCGTTCTTCACCCCGGACGGCACCGGCATCCTCTACACGACCCGCGACGACGCCTGGCGTCCGGACACCCTGTGGCTGCACCGGCTCGGGACCCCGGTGTCGGACGACATCACGCTCTTCCACGAGCCCGACGAGAAGTTCTGGCTCGGCGCCGGGATCACTCGCAGTCGTCGCTACCTCGTGATCGGGGTGGGCTCCAGCGTCACGAGTGAGGAGTACCTCGTCGATCTCGCGGGCGACATCACCGCGGAGCCGCGCACGGTGTGGCCGCGACGCGAAGGCGTGGAGTACTCGCTCGAGCACGCGGTGGTCGACGGCGAGGACCGGCTCCTCATCCTGCACAACGACGACGCCCTCGACTTCGAGCTCGTCTCCGTGGCGGCGGACGACCCGCAGGGCGAGCGCCGCGTCGTCGTCGCGCATCAGCCGGGACGACGACTGCTCGGGGTGGACGCGTTCCGCGACTTCGCCACGGTGGAGTACCGCAGCGAGGGCCTCGAACGCGTCGGACTGCTGGACTACGCGACAAACGCGGTGGAGGAGCTGCGGTTCGACGAGCCGCTCTACTCCGCGGGTGTCAGCGGTAACCCGGAGTGGCACTCTCCCTTCCTGCGTCTCGGCTACACGTCGTTCGTCACGCCGGGCACGGTCTATGAGCTCGACCTCGCGACGCGGGAGCTCGTGCTGCGCAAGCAGGTCACGGTACTCGGCGACTACAACCCCGCCGACTACGGACAGCGGCGGGAATGGGCCACGGCGGAGGACGGCACGCGCGTGCCGATCTCGCTCGTCTGGAAGCGCTCCTTCGGAGAGCCCGGCGCGACCGCGCGTCCCGTCCACCTCTACGGCTACGGCTCGTACGAGCACTCGATCGACCCGGGCTTCTCCGTCGCCCGACTCTCGGAACTGGATCGCGGAGTCGTCTTCGCCGTGGCGCATGTGCGCGGCGGCGGCGAGATGGGCCGGCAGTGGTACGAGGAGGGCAAGCTCCTGCACAAGCGAAACACCTTCACGGACTTCGTCGCCTGCGCCCGGCACCTCGTCGAAGAGGGCACGACGACCCCGGCCCAGCTCGTCGCGGAAGGCGGGAGCGCGGGCGGTCTGCTGATGGGCGCGGTAGCCAACCTCGCTCCGGAGCTGTTCGCCGGGATCCTCGCGGGAGTGCCGTTCGTCGACGCGTTGACCACGATCCTCGACCCCTCGCTCCCCCTCACGGTGATCGAGTGGGACGAGTGGGGCGACCCGCTGCACGACCCCGAGGTCTACGCCTACATGAAGTCGTACACGCCGTACGAGAACGTGCGCGACGGCGTGGAGTACCCGAGGATCCTCGCGGTGACCTCGCTGAACGACACCCGCGTGCTCTACGTGGAGCCGGCGAAGTGGGTCGCCCGGCTGCGAGAGGCCGGCGCGAAGGATGTGCTGCTCAAGTGCGAGATGGTCGCGGGGCACGGGGGCGTGAGCGGACGATACAACTCCTGGCGCGAGCGCGCGTTCGAGCTCGCCTGGCTGCTCGACACCCTCCACCTCGCCTGACCCGCGGCATCAGGCCCTCGCGCGGCATCAGGCGCGAGTGGTTCTCCCTGCCTGATCTCGCGCGCACGCCTGTGCTCACGCGTCCTGCGTCGGCTCAGGCTTCCGCGCGGCCTCAGGCAAGCGCGCGACATCAGTCGCGAGGGGCTGTCGCTGCCTGATCCCGGCGACTTGTGGTGACCACACGCGACCACTGGTTCTGCACAGGGCAAGGATCCCGCGAAGCTCATCCCCATGCATGGTGCGGCGGTGAAGGGGGCCGGGCGAGTGCTCAGGGTGGAGGGGTGAGACGCACAAGGGTCGAGAGCTGGGTTCGAGAGCAGGGGGGATCCGCGCATTCGTCGCGCGTACGTGAGGCGGGTTTCACCGAATACCAGATGCGTCGCGCGGTGCAGGAAGGCACACTCGAGCGCGTGCGCCGGTCGTGGCTCCTCATCCCCGATGTCGATCCACGGCGCCGGGCGGCTGCTTCGGTTGGCGGGAGAGTCACCTGTGTGAGCGCTGCGGCTCTCGCCGGATGGTGGGATGTCGGGGCCACGGACGTACACGTCGCCCTCCCCCGTACCGCTTCTCGGTTCGACCGCCGCGGCGTCCAGGTGCACTGCGCCCAGGGACCTGTGCCGACGCATCCGCGCGCGGCGGTCGATCCCGTCCTGAATGTCCTCTTCCAGGTCGCGCGATGTCGGGCGCCGGTCGAGGCCCGCGCGATCTGGGAATCCGCCATCCGCCACGGGGCGGTGGAGCTGGATACGCTCGCGCGGGTGCGATGGCGATGCGACGCCGCGAAACGCCTCGCTCGAACCGTCCGCGGCCGGTCCGACTCCGGCCCCGAGACGGTCTTCATCGAACGGATGCGCGCGATCGGCATCGACGTGCGACAGCAGGTGTGGGTGGACGGCCATCCGCTCGACGGTGTCATCGGCGAACGGCTCGCGATCCAGATCGACGGCTTCCGCCACCACAGCGCTGCGGCCGACCGGCGACGAGACCTCGCTGCCGACGCGAGGCTCGCCCTCCGCGGCTACACCGTCCTGCGCTTCGACTACCACCAGGTCATGGTCGACGACAGTCATGTCGAGGACACCGTCCTAGCCGCGCTCGCGCAGGGCCTCCATCGCGCGAGCCGTCCGGCGGCTCGCTGGTAGCAGATCGAGCACAAGCCCAGGCACTCGCGCGAGTTCAGGCGACAAAGACAGCAGGATGCCTGAGGCCACGCGAGGGCCTCACACAGCGCGGGCCGTGAGAACAGGCGGCCGCGCGGACACAGGCTCTCACGGGAGTTCAGGCACGAAAGACAGCACGATGCCTGAAGCCACGCGTCAGCCTGAAGCTGCGCGGCCTGAGCGGTCAGCCTGAAGCCGGGAGGCGGTCAGCCGAAGAGGGCGGCGGCCTCGTCGTAGCGGTAGCGGGGCACCGTGTTGAGCTCACCGAGAGCATCGGCGAACGGAACGCGGACGATGTCGGTGCCCTGCATCGCGACCATCTGCCCCCAGGCGCCGTCGACGATAGCGTCCGCGGCGTGCAGTCCCAGCCGAGTCGCGAGGACGCGATCGAACGCCGACGGCGAGCCGCCGCGCTGGATGTGCCCGAGGATCGTGGCGCGCGTCTCGATGCCCGTGATCCGCTCGATCTCGGGGGCGAGCAGGTCGCCGATGCCGCCGAGCCGCGGGCGGTTGAACGCATCCAGACCCTTGTCGCTGTAGGCCTCGTCCATGCCGGCGAGCTTGAAGCCCTCGGAGACGACGACGAGCGGTGCGCGACCGCGATCGTGGGCGCTCGTGACCAGAGCGGTGATCTCGTCCAGCGACATCGGCACCTCGGGGATGCAGATGACGTGCGCACCGGCGGCCATGCCTGCGTGCAGGGCGATCCAGCCGACGTGACGACCCATGACCTCGGCGACCATGCAGCGCTGGTGGGAGTCGCCGGTAGTGCGGAGCCGGTCCATGGCGTCCGTGGCGATGTTCACGGCGGTGTCGAAGCCGAACGAGTAGTCGGTGGCACGGAGGTCGTTGTCGATCGTCTTCGGGACGCCGAGCACCTTGATGCCGTCCTTCGCGAGGCGGTCCGCCGCGGCGAGGGTCCCTTCGCCGCCGATGGCGACGATGCCGTCGATCTTGTGCCCGTAGAGGGTCTTCGCGATGTTGTCCGCACCTCCGCGCTCCCCCTCGTACGGGTTGGTGCGGGATGTGCCGAGGATCGTGCCGCCCACCTTGGACAGGCCCTTCACCTCATGCCGCGTCAGGGGCATGAAGTCGCCCTCGACGACGCCGCGCCACCCGTCACGGATGCCGACGAACTCGAGGTCGTAGGTCGTGGTGCCCTTGAGCACGATGCCGCGGATGACCGCGTTGAGTCCGGGGCAGTCGCCGCCGCTCGTCAGGATGCCGATCTTCATGCTGCTGCCTTCGGAGGTCGAGGGATGGGGGTGAGGCGACAGTGCCTGCGATCGACACTAGCGCGCCGCCCCCTCGCGTGGCCATTCGAGCGCGTCGAAAACCGGCGATCTTGACGGCCACGACGAGCGATTCCGTCGAAGTTCGCGCCGCGACAGGATGTCGCGGGCGGAACGACGTTAAGAAGCCGCGTTCTTGACGCCGTCTCAGCGGCCGCCCAGAGCCTCGCGAAGAAGATGCATGAGCGCCGCCAGCTGCACCGACTCGCTCGCCGCCTCCTCCGTCGCCTCGCCGTCCAGAGCGCGGGCCGCAAGGCCCTGCTTCTGGTCGATGAGCTCCGCGATCTTCGTGTCGATCGTGTGGGCGGCGATGATCCGCCACGCCGTGACCGGCTCGTCCTGCCCGATGCGGTGCACACGGTCGATGGCCTGCGTCTGCTCGGCCGCCGTCCACGACAGCTCCGCGAGGACGACGTTCGACGCCGCCTGCAGGTTGAGTCCGACGCCGGCCGCCGTGAGCGAGCACACCGCGATGCCGACCTCGGGGTCGCCGTTGAAATCGTCGATGGCCTGCTGCCGCGCCGTGCTCGTCTGGTCACCGCGGATGGATACCGCGCGGATGCCCGCCGAGGCGAAGTGCGCCTCCGCCTGGTCCATGACGTCGATGTGCTTCGCGAAGAACACGACCTTGCCGACCGACCGCTGCAGCTGCGCGGCGTAGTCGGCCGCCAGGAGGGCTTTGGCCTGGCCGATGCGGCGCACCATGGTGAAGACGTTGTCTCCCCCGGTCCCAGCGGCCTTCGACTCCTCGAGCTCGTTCTGCGCCACGAGGCGGACGATGTCGTCGTCGATCTCTCCCGGCGCGAGTCCTCGGTCGCCCCGCGCCTCGATGATGCGACGGTAGCGGGCGGCCAGCCGCTCCCCCAGTTCGCGCTCGGCCTGGCGGATGCTGCGGCCGAACTCGTCGTCGAGCTGCACCGGCAGATCGGCGACGAGCTTGTCGGGCAGGTCGGCGGCGACGTCCTTCTTCTTCCGTCGCACGATCCCCATCGAGATCACCGCGTCGCGGGCTTCCGGGTAGAAGGCCTTGTCCGCCGGCGTGAGTCCCGTCGCGTCGAGCTTCTCCATGAGCTCGGGTCCGGGCTTCTCCCCATTCGTCCAGCCGAGGAAACGCCAGATGGCGTCGAAGTCCTCGACGTCGTTGATGAGCGGGGTACCCGTGAGGGCGAGCATGAGCGGATCATGCCCCGGGGTGCGCTCGCGCACCTGCGCCGCGAGCGACAGCACGTTCTGGGAACGCTGCGACGAGAGGTTCTTGATGAAGTGCGCCTCGTCGACGACCATGCCGCGCAGGCCGATCGACGCGAGCCACGACATGTGACGGTCGAGGATCTCGTAGTTGACGATGAACACGTCGGCGAAGGCGTCGATGTCGTCGCCGTCGCCCTGGATGACCGTGGCACGACGCTGCGGCGTCCACCGCTCGACCTCGCGCGCCCAGTTCATCTTCACGACGTTGGGCACGACGACGAGCAGCGGATAGGCGCCGGCGACGGAGGCCGCGAGCACCGACTGCGCCGTCTTGCCGAGGCCCGGCTCGTCGGCGAGCAGGAAGCTGCGGTGGCCGGCGCGCACAGCCTCGAGGAAACGCGACTGGTGCACCATGACCTCGCGCCCCTTGGGCGAGATGTGGTCGAACTCCGGGGCCGGCGGAAGCTCCATCGAGGCCGCCGCACCGCCCGCGCCGGTCTCGAAGGCCTTGTACAGCGGCCCCATGAGCTCCCAGCCATCGAGGCGGCGGCGGGGCGTGCTGGCCGGTCGCGGGGTCAGGTCTGGCGCGAGGAACGGGTTGGCCAGCTGACGGGCCTCCACCGAGGGCGGGGTGACCTGACGCTCCGCGATGGCCGCGGGCACCACGGGCGTCTGCACGGGCGCAGGGTCGGCGATGATGAGCTCCTCCGGCGGGAGCTCCGCGCCGGACTCGAGCAGCCAGTCCCGCCGCATCCGCTTCGCAACGGGCGACGTGGCCTGGTCTGCTTCGAGCAGCTGGATGAGCGAGGTGTCCCGTGCGGCCGTCTTCGCGAGGATCGTCGCGACGCCGTCGAGGCGCTTGAGCAGCTCGGCACGGGCCGCGTCGGTGATCTCGGGATCGGCCTTCACGCGGGCGCGCTCCTCGCGCACCAGGAAGGCGATCACCTGGAACTTCGTGCGGTTCGTGGGGCCCAGCTTGCCGCGCTGGGACTTCGCCTCGATCTCGCGCACCTTGCGCGCGAGGATCGGGATGAGCGGTGCCTCGTCGTCGCGACGGGACGTCTTCTTACGCCGCGGGGCGGCGGTTGCCGTGGTCGGCATGCTCCTCCTGAGCCTGAAGGGCTCCGGCGCCTCCGGGGAGCCGCGAGCCGTTCTCGTCGTCCGCGTGTGGCGTGAGCCAGGACCGTGCGGACTGTGGATCGGTGTTTCCCTCCGGAGCACGCGATGAGTGCGGGACCGGCGGGAGCCTGATCCCATTCTATGTCATCGCGAGCACCGGCCGCAGGAACGCGGCGCCGTCGTGTTACGCGGACACGTCCAGGATGGTCGCGGCCTGCGTCACATCGGCGGCCATCTGGGTCATCAGCTTCTCGATGCCCTCGAAGGCGACCATGCCGCGCAGCCGCGCGACGAACTCCACCGTCACGTCGTGACCGTAGAGATCGAGTCCGGTCTCCCCGAGCACGTGCGCCTCGACCTGCCGCACGAGCACGTCGTCGAACGTCGGGTTCGTGCCCACCGAGATCGCCGACGGATGCCGGATGCCCGTGTCGTGGTCGACGAGCCAGCCGGCGTAGACGCCGTCGGCCGGCACGAACGCATCGACGATCGTGGAGAGGTTGGCAGTCGGGAACCCGAGCTCGCGTCCGCGCTTCAGCCCGTGGACGACGACGCCGCGCACGTCGGGATATCGCCCGAGGGCGCGAGTCGCCTCCACGACATCGCCGGCCATCAGGAGCTCGCGGATCCAACTCGACGAGACCCGGCGGCTCGACCCCGGAAGGTAGACGTCGTCGACGACCTCGACGGTGAAGCCGTACCGGGGACCGAGATCGCGCAACAGGTCGGGGGTGCCCGCGCCCCGGTGTCCGAAGCGGAAGTCGGCGCCCACGAGGACGGTGGACACGTGCAGCGCGCCGACGAGGATATCGGCGACGAAGTCCTCCGCGCTGAGGGCCGCAAGCGTCTCGTCGAAGGTCAGCACGAGGGTCGCGTCGAGCCCGAGCTCGCCCAGGAGCTCCAGCTTGCGGTCGACGGTCACGACGTTCTCGGGACACCGGTCGGGGCGGATCACGGCGAGGGGGTTGCGGTCGAACGTGACGGCGACGGCCCGGCTCCCCGAGGCCGCGGCAGCCTCCTCCAGGCGGCGGATGACGGCGCGGTGCCCCTCGTGCACGCCGTCGAACTTGCCGATGGCGACGACGCTGGGCCCGAAGTCCTCCGGCACCTCGTCCGGACTCCGGAACACGATCACGCGGCGACCTCGACCGGACGCGCGGCGTCGACGGGCCGGTGCGTGCGCAGCCACCAGATCCCGAAGATCGGAAGGACCAGGGGGATGAAGAGGTATCCGCGCCCGAACAGCGACCAGACGGTCTCGTGCTGGAAGAGGTCGGGCAGGACGAGGCTGAGCGCGCCGACGACCAGCACACCGGTGAGCTCGAACACGATCGCCACCCACGCGACGGTGTACCAGCCGCGACGACGCGCGAAGACGAGCGCGAGCGTCGCCAGGACGTACACGACCGCGGCGAGCGCCGAGAGGCTGTAGGCCAACGGGGCCTCGTCGAACCGACGGACGATCTGCACGAAGCTGCGCCCGGTGGCCGCCAGCGCCATCACGGCGTAGACGATCACCAGGACACGACCGATACCGGTCATCCGAGTGGAGGGGGCGGTGGAGCTCATAGCGCATTCCATCCTAGAGCCGAGTGGGCTCCGCGGCGTCCGCTCCGGGTGCTCCTCAGGCGACCTGCACGGTCCAGATGACCTGCATGCGCCAGAGCATGATCGCGATCGCGAGGGCGGCCACGCCGAGGACGACCGTGCTCCACCGGCTGCGTTCCATGAGGGCCCAGAGCACCGCGCCCACGGGCAGCAGGGCCGCCGAGACGAGATACACCCAGAGCTCCAGCAGGTCCCCGGTGGGTGGGTTCCCCACGAGCGGCGCGACGATGGCGACGACGATCTGCACGATCAGCAGCACCTCGACGAGAGCGAGCGCTCCGACGGAGAAGTCGCTGGGGCGCCGACCGGCGAATCCCGCGCCGAGGCAGAAGAGCCCCGCGGCGAGGGCGACGACGATCTGGACGATCGTGAACCACAGGATCATCGGGAGACCTCCGGCATGTTCATGGCACTCTTCACATCGGCGCCGCGCTTCTCGACGATCCCCACCAGGCCGCCGTCGTCTTCGATGGCGGCCGCGAGCGGGCCGTCCAGCCGCGCAGCGACGCCGGCCAATCGCTTGCCGTGTCGCAGATCACGCGCCTCCTCCGCCGAGACGCGGAGGACGGGGAGGACGCGGCCGGCAGCCTCGCCGGGGGTGAGCACGGGGGCGCCCTCCAGGGCGTCGATCGTCACGGCGTCTCGCAGGGCGAATGGGCCGACGCGGGTGCGGCGGAGGGCGGTCAGGTGACCACCCACGCCGAGGGCGGCGCCCAGATCGCGGGCCAGCGAGCGGATGTACGTTCCGGACGAGCAGTCCACGACGACATCGAGGTCGATCGCGTGGTCGTCGCGACGTCGCGCGACGACGTCGAACCGGGAGACGACGACATCCCGCGGTTCGAGGACGACCTCCTCGCCCGCACGGACACGATCGTAGGCGCGGCGGCCGTCGACCTTGATGGCCGACACCGCACTGGGGACCTGGGAGATCGCCCCCGTGAGCGCGGCCACTCCCCTGTCGATCGTCGCGTCCGCGATCGCAGCGAGGGCATCGGGATCCGCGCGGCGCAGTGTCTCCCCCTCGGCGTCGTCGGTGGACGTGACGGCACCGAGCCGGATGGTCGCCTCGTAGGTCTTGTCCGCTCCCACGATGTAGGTGAGGAGGCGGGTCGCGCCCTCGATGCCGATGACGAGCAGTCCGGTGGCCATCGGGTCGAGGGTCCCGGCGTGACCGACCTTGCGGGTCCCGAAAGCCCGTCGGGTGCGGGCGACCACGTCGTGACTGGTCAGCCCGCCGGGCTTGTCGACGAGGAGGATGCCGGGGGTCGCCATCCCTCCAGCCTACCGAGACCGGGAGCGGTACCCGCTCGCCTAGGGTGGAGGGATGGCCGCGCCCGCACCGTCCCCCGCGACGATGACGCCCCTGCCCGGCTGGTATGCCGAACACGCCCGCGACCTCCCCTGGCGCCGTCCGGACTTCCACGCCGCCTTCGGCGCCTGGGGCGTGCTGGTGAGCGAGTTCATGCTGCAGCAGACGCCCGTGAGCCGCGTGATCCCGCACCTCGACGCGTGGCTGACGCGGTGGCCCACACCCCGCGCGATGGCGGCCGCGTCTCCGGCGGAGGTCGTGCAGCAATGGGCGAACCTCGGCTATCCACGGCGCGCCCTGTGGCTGCACCGTGCGGCCGTCGAGGTGGTCGAGCGCCACGGCGGCGTCGTGCCGCGTGACGTCGACGCCCTCCTCGCCCTCTCCGGGATCGGCGACTACACCGCCCGTGCGGTGGCCGTGTTCGCCTACGGCGACCGTCATCCCGTCGTCGACACCAACACCCGGCGCGTGCTGGCCCGGGCGATCGAGGGACGAGCGCAACCGGGGTCTCCCTCCCGCCGCGACCTCGCGCTCATGGCCGCGATACTCCCCGAGGACCCCGTCGCCGCATCCGTCATCAACGCCGCGGCGATGGAACTCGGTGCGACGGTCTGCACCTCCCGGGCACCGCAGTGCGAGCGCTGCCCGCTGGCGGAGGCCTGCGCCTGGCTCGCGGCCGGACGGCCCGACACCGGGGATGGGAGGCGACGACAGGCCGCGTACGAGGGATCAGACCGGCAGGCCCGCGGCGCCGTGCTCCGGCTCCTGCGTGCTGCCCCCGCCGCGGTCCCGCTCACCGCCGTCCTCCCGGACTGGCCCGACGCGCATCAGCGGGATCGAGCGATCGGCTCCCTCATCGCCGACGGGCTCGCGGAAGCCGACGGGGAGGGCCTCTCCCTGCCACGGTGAGCGCTCAGAGGAGCTGTTCGGTGCGGTGGGCCAGCACGGTCAGTTCGACGCGGCTGCGGACGTGCAGCTTGGCGAACGCGCGTCCGAGGTGCACCTCGACCGTGCGGACGGAGACCGACAGCCGCTCCGCGATCGCGCGGTTCGCCGTCCCTCCGACCGCGAGCATCGCCACCTCGAGTTCCCGGGGCGTCAGTCGCTGACCCCAGGCGCTCCGGCAGGCGGGCAGGGCCGCCGTCCCGTCCGCCGTGGTCCCGGACGCCTCGAGCCGTTCCCGCCGTCGTCGCACCGCGCGCTCCCAGGCCCGCGCTCCGGCGACCTCGAACAGCCGCTCGGCCTGCGCGAGGTGCCCGCGTGCCGAGACCACGTCTCCGTGCAGCCCGGATCGGACCCCGAGCAGCGCCTCGACCCGCCCTCGGGCGAACGGAGACCGAAGCCGGCTCGCTACCGCCCGCAGCTCCTCCTGGTCCGTGCGCCATGTGGGACCGGCGGAACCGACGACCGCCCGCCGCAACGCCGCGGCGACCTCGCTCTCCGGCGGGCGCACGGTCCCCGGCCGGTATCCCCCCGGCACCCAGAGCACGACCTCGTCGACTCCCGGCACCGCGAACAGCGGCTGCGGGGCGCCGCGGTCCCGCCACAGCCCCATGGCTCCGACGGCCGCCTCGAAAGACCCGTCCAGAAAGGCCTCGACGGCGCGATCGACCAGCATGTCCGACTCCACGGCGGGAGGGAGCACGTCGGTGAGAGCGCGCGCGATCGGTCCCAGGGCGCCGAGGACGGCCAGGTCGAGCCGTCGCGCCAGCACGACGCCGAGACCGGCGAACGGGATCGCGACGGGCAGCTCCACTGCCGCGTGCCGGAGCAGTTCCCTGGCCGGACCGATGTCTCCGCGCCAGACAAGGAGCAGCACCTCGGTGACAGCGCGGTAGGCCCGCACCACCGGGCTGCTCTCGAAGCCGGGGAACACCGGATCCCCCTCCGCCCCGGGGAGTCCTCCCGTCCGCAGCAGCCGCAGGCCCTCGTCGATGTCGCCCGCGCATGCCGTGTGCAGCGCCGCCGCTACGCCGCCGAGCCCCCCGAGGCCCGCGGTCCCGCTCGCCGGCATGACGTCGCCGGCGAGGAGAGCGCACACCCCCACCACGGCATCGCGCAGCGCACGGTCCGTCCCCGCGTGGGAGGCTTCGCGGACCTGGGCGAGCCAGCGCCACTCCGCCCCGCGGTCGCGACGTTCCGCGCACAGGATCGCGACCAGCCCCGCGGATCGTGCCCAGGCCGTGGCGTCGGTATCGGAGCCGGAGGCGAGCCGCCGCGGATCGACAGCGGGAACGTGGCCGTGCCGAAGGGTGCGGGCGGCGAGGTAGGGGCCGAGCGCCCGTACCCGTCGATGCTCCGCGGCGCCCGGGAACAGACCGCTCAGCCACGCCTCGGCATCCGCGGCGTGGCCGCAGGCGAGCGCCGCGCTGCCGGCGAGCACCCGAGCCTCCTCGCCGACGGCGCCGGTCGCGTGCGCGGCGGCCTCAGCGGCCAGGAGCAGCGCGCGCTCGGTGAGCCCCGCGCCGGCCGCGAGGCGGGCGCAGGCCGTCAAGAGCACAGCGGCTCGTCGGTCTCGCACGGCACACGACCGCGCGCGATGCCACGCCGCGCCGGTCCGATCTCCGCGGACGACCGCGACGTCGGCCAGTCGTCTGTGCACGAGCACGACCTCCGCCGGCGACGCGGCCTCGTGCACCTCCACGGCCGTGCGCGGGTCCGTGAGCCGGATGGAGCCCGCGTGGATCGTCAGATGCGGCGCGGCGGCGCTCGCGCGCACTTCCTCCACACTGCGCCCAGCGGCCGCGAGGATCGGTTCCAGCTCGTCCTCCAGCGCCAACACCACCGTGAGCAGGAGCAGCCGGTCGGGGCTCGCCAGCCCTCGGATGCCTGCCCGGACCACCGCAGACGGCAGCGGCCACGGGAGCCGACTCAGTCCGCGGCGCTGCTCGGGCGTCAGGCCGGCAGCCACCGCGAGGACGGCGTCGACGTCCTCGGGCAGAGAAGCCGCGAGCTGCGCCGCCACGTGCGGCGCGCAACACAGGTCGCGCCGTCGAAGCTCATCCAGCAACGGCTCGACGACGGCAGGCGCGACGAAGAGCCCCGCGGGCGCGCTCGTGGGCTGAATGTCGATCCCCCCAGATCCACCGGTTGTCCCGCCGCGGACCTGAGGGTATCAGACGGGATCAGTCCTCGTCGTCGTCCGACCGGTAGGGGTCGGCTTCACCGGCGTGGGTCGCGGACGAGGCCAGCTTGGCCACCTCCGCGTCGCGCTCCTGCGCCTCGCGCAGCAGAGCGGTGATGTGATCGGCGTTCTCCGGGAGCGCGTCCGGGATGAACTCGAGCGTGGGGACGAGTCGAGTACTGAGCTGTCGTCCGACCTCGCTGCGCAGCATTCCGGTCGCGGATGTGAGCGCGGCACCGCTGGCGAGGCGCTCCTCCTCGGTACCGAGCACCGTGTAGAACACGGAGGCGTGCTGCAGATCACCACTCACACGCACGTCGGTGATGGTCACGAAGCCGAGACGCGGGTCGCGCAGCCCCTTCTCCAAGCGCTCGGCGAGGATCACGCGGATGCGATCCGCGAGTCGGGCCTGTCGTTCACCAGCCATAGTTCCTTCTCCCACCTCTGTGCATCGCGGCTCCCAGCGAACCGCGGAGGCGGCTGCCCCCTCCCCCGTCACGGGAGGAGGAGGCAGCCGCCGCAGTCGTGCGGATCAGCCGCGCGGCTTCTCCACCATCTCGGTCGTCTCGATCTCGTCGCCGACCTGGATGTCGTTGTACTTGCCGAGGCCGATACCGGCCTCGTAGTCCGTCCGCACCTCGGTGACGTCGTCCTTGAACCGACGCAGCGACTCGATGGCCAGGCCATCGGCGATGACGACGCCGTCGCGGATGACGCGGGCTTTGGCGTTGCGCGTGATCGTCCCCGACCGCACGATGACACCGGCGATGTTGCCGAACTTCGAGGAGCGGAACACCTCGCGGATCTCGGCGACACCCGACTGGACCTCTTCGTACTCCGGCTTGAGCATGCCCTTGAGCGAGCTCTCGATCTCCTCGATCGCGTTGTAGATGACGGAGTAGAAGCGGATGTCCACACCCTCACGCTGGGCGCGCTCGCGCGCCTTCGTGTCGGGGCGGACGTTGAAGCCCACGATGATCGCGTTGTCGATCGTCGCCAGGTTCACGTCGGACTCGGTGATCGCACCGACACCGCGGTGGATGATGCGCAGCTGCACCGAGTCGTCGACCTCGATCTTGAGGAGCGACTCCTCCAGCGCCTCGACGGCACCGGAGACGTCACCCTTGATGATGAGGTTGAGCGACTCGACCTTGCCCTCTTCGAGAGCACGGGTGAAGTCCTCGAGCGAGATGCGCTTGCGGGCCTTGGCCAGCTGGGCGTTGCGCTCGACGGCTTCGCGCTTCTCCGCGATCTGACGGGCCATGCGGTCTTCCTCGGTGACGATGAAGACGTCGCCGGCGCGCGGCACGGAGTTCAGACCCTGCACCTGGACCGGACGAGACGGCGCGGCCGCCTCGACGATCTCGCCGTTCTCGTCGATCATCGCGCGGACGCGGCCGTAAGCGGTGCCCGCCACGATCGCATCGCCCACCCGGAGGGTTCCGGACTGGATCAGCACCGTCGCGACCGAACCGCGGCCCTTGTCGAGCTTCGCCTCGATGGCGACACCGCGAGCGGCCTTGTTCGGGTTGGCGGTGAGGTCGAGACCGGCGTCCGCCGTGAGCAGCACCGCGTCCAGGAGCTCCTGGATACCGGTGTTGGCCCGGGCCGACACGTCGACGAACATGACGTCGCCGCCGTACTCCTCGGCCACCAGACCGTACTCGGTGAGCTGCTGACGCACCTTGGCCGGGTTGGCCTCGGGCTTGTCGACCTTGTTCACCGCGACCACGATCGGCACGTTCGCCGCCTGAGCGTGGTTCAGCGCCTCGACCGTCTGCGGCATGATGCCGTCGTCGGCCGCGACCACCAGGATCGCCAGGTCGGTGACCTGTGCACCACGGGCACGCATGGCGGTGAACGCCTCGTGACCGGGGGTGTCGATGAACGTGATCGCCCGCTCGATGCCCTCGTGCTCGGTCCAGACCTGGTAGGCACCGATGTGCTGGGTGATGCCGCCGGCCTCACCCTCGATCACGTTGGTCTGACGGATCGCGTCGAGAAGGCGGGTCTTACCGTGGTCGACGTGACCCATGACGGTGACCACCGGGGGACGGATCTCGAGGTCGTCCTCGCTCTCCTCCTCCAGCTCCTTCTCGAGGTCGAGACCGAAGCCCTCGAGGAGCTCCTTGTCCTCGTCCTCAGGCGAGACCATCTGGACCTTGTAGCCCAGCTCCTCACCGAGGACCTCGAACGTGGCCTCATCCAGCGACTCGGTGGCCGTGGCCATCTCGCCGAGGTTGAAGAGGATCGTGACGAGGGTGCCCGGCTGCACGGTGTAGCCGGTCAGGGACTCGATCTTGTCGGCGAAGTCCGCGATGGACGCGCCACGACGCATGCGGATGATCTCCCCGTTGCCGCGGGTGACGTTGACGCCACCGACGACCGGGGCGCTCCGCATCTCGAACTCTTGCCGCTTCGCCCGCCGCGACTTGCGCTGCTTGCTCTTGCCGCCGCCCTTGCCGAAGGCGCCGGCGGTACCACCGCCGGGACCGCGGCCACGGCCACCGCCGCCACCGGGACGACCGGCGAAACCACCGCCGGGACGGGGACCTGCACCGGGACCGCCACCACCGCCGGGACGACCGGGGCCGCCCGTACGCTGCTGGAACGGAGCACCGGGACGACCACCCTGACCGCCGCGGGGTGCACCGGGTCGCGGCGAGCCGGGACGAGGGGCACCCGGACGCGGAGCGCCGGGACGGGGCGCCTGCGGGCGCGGGATGTTGCCGGGGGTCGGCCGCTGGCCCATCCCCTGCGCCGAGGCGAAGGGGTTGTTGCCGGGACGAGGACCGGCGGGACGCTGGCCCATGCCCTGAGCGGACGAGAACGGATTGTTGCCGGGACGCGGCGCGCCGGGCTTCGGCGCGTTGCCGTCACCGGAGGACGGTGCGGCCGGAGCCGGAGCCGACGGCTTCGCGGGCGCCGACGGCGCCGGAGCCTTCTCCGCCGCGGGAGCGGGTGCCGGTGCCGGTGCCGGTGCGGCAGGAGCCGCGGGACCCGGCTTGGGGCCGGGCTTCGGACCGGGGGTGGGCGCCGAGGACTTCGGTGCCGGCTTCGCCGCGGGCTTCGCGGCAGCGGGCTCGGACCCCGCCTTGAGCGACGGGTCGGCCTCGATCGCGGCGCGCAGCTTGCGCGCCACCGGGGGCTCGACCGTCGACGACGGGCTCTTCACGAACTCGCCGAGTTCCTTGAGCTTCGCAAGAGCGACCTTGCTGTCGACGCCGAGTTCGGCGGCGATCTCATGTACGCGTGGTTTACCAGCCACAATTCTCCTGTCTGGGTCGGTCTGCCCAGACAGGGCAGACCACTAGTCGCGGACGGGTCTCATTTCGAGCCGTTCACTTTGTTTCCATAGCTGTTCAGCCTTTGTTTCTTGGTGGGTGCTGTTCGAAGATCCGTGTGTCCAGCTGAGTGGTCACACGCAGTGCTCTTCCGAAAGCTCGACGCCGCAGAGCGGCTTCCATGCACTCGGGTGTCGGATGCACCCACGCGCCGCGCCCCGGCAGGACAGCACGCTCATCGGGGATGAGGGTGTCGTTCTGGGCAACCACCCTGAGCAGAGTGGACCGGGGAGCACGCGTGCGGCAACCGACGCACGTTCGTACGGGTTCCATCTTACACCTGCGTTCCGTCCGTCCTCGCCGCCGCCGGGCGTGGCGCGAGGACGGACAGGGATCAGTCGAGGACGCTGTCCGGCTGGATGTCGATCTTGGCGCCGGTGAGCTTGGCGGCCAGACGCGCGTTCTGACCCTCCTTGCCGATGGCGAGCGACAGCTGGTAGTCCGGCACGAGGGCGCGGACGGCCTTGGTGCTCGCATCGAGCACGAACGAGCTCGTGACCTTCGCGGGCGACAGCGCGTGCGCCACGAACGTCGGCAGGTCGGCGTCGTAGTCGACGATGTCGATCTTCTCCCCCGCCAGCTCCTCGGTGACAGCACGCACACGGCGGCCCATCTCACCGATGCAGGCACCCTTGGCGTTGATCGCCGGGTCGTTCGCCTTGACAGCGATCTTGGTCCGGTGGCCCGCCTCGCGGGCGAGCGCCACGATCTCGACGAGCCCCGCGGCGATCTCCGGCACCTCGAGCGCGAAGAGCTTGCGGACCAGACCCGGGTGCGTGCGCGAGACGGTGATCTGCGGGCCCTTGAGCCCCTTGGCGACGCTGGTCACGTAGACGCGGAGACGAGACCCGTGCGTGTACTCCTCGCCGGGTACCTGCTCCTCGGGCGGGAGGATCGCCTCGACGGAGCCGAGGTCGACGTGGATCATGCGCGGGTTGGGCCCCTGCTGGATCACGCCGGCGACGATGTCGCCCTCCTTGCCCTTGAATTCCCCGAGGACGGCGTCATCGGCGATGTCCCGGAGGCGCTGGCTGATCACCTGCTTGGCGGCGAACGCGGCGATGCGGCCGAAGTCGTCCGGGGTCGTCTCCTCCTCGCCGATGATCGCGCCCTCGTCGTCGCGGACGACCTGGAGGACGGCGACGTGGCCGGTCTTGCGGTCGAGGTGCACGCGGACACCCTCGGGCGTGGCACCGTCGGGCGAGACGTGCTTGGAGTACGCGGTCAGGATCGCCTGCTCGATGATCGCGACGAGCTCGTCGAACGGGATCGCCTTCTCCTTCTCGATCCCTCGCAGCAGACTCAGTTCGATGTCCATGACGGCCTCCCTATTCAGCTCTCGTCGCGCCCGAATGCACGCGCGACATCCGTACAACGATACCGTGTGCCGCACCCCCGGGCCATCCAGTCCTCGCGGGCACAGGCAGTCCCGCGACACCACGCGCTCCGTGTGCGAGAAGCCTGTCTCCGCGCGGACGCCTGTTGCGTCGTGAGAACCCGCGGGGTTCAGGCCTTCGGCGCGGACGGGAGAGCGTTGAGGGCGCCGATGAGGCGGAAGAGGTTGCCCACCTGACGCTGATCCAGGTGCAGGGCGAGGCGCGGGAGGTCGAGCCGGTCGTCGTCGGCGACTTCCGGGGAGCGCGGAGCCGTCCGTTCGATGCGCCCCGAGGACAGAAGCGTCGCGAAGGCGGTGTTGAGCTCCTCGATCTCGGCGTCCGTCGGCTCGGCCTTGAGTCGCAGCACGAGCGTGTCCCCCACCCACCGCAGCGAGTCGTAGTTGCGCCAGAACCCGGTGATCTCGGCGCGGGCCTCCTCGACCGAGTCGGTGATGACGACGCGATCGAAGTCCCCGGGGGAGATCACCCCCATCGGCGCGAGGTGCTCGTCGACGAAGCGCCGCATCCCCTGCCAGAACGATCCGCCCTTCTCGTCGAGCAGCACGATCGGCGTCGGCTCGGCCTTCCCCGTCTGCTGCAGGGTGAGCAGCTCGAACATCTCGTCGAGCGTGCCGAACCCGCCCGGAAGGCAGATGAAGCCGCTCGACTCCTTGATGAGCATGAGCTTGCGGGTGAAGAAGTACTTCATCGCGACGACCTGATCGCTTCCCGCGACGAGACTGTTCGCCTTCTCCTCGAAGGGGAGCCGGATGGAGACGCCGAGCGACAGCGCGGGCCCCGCTCCCTCGGCGGCGGCCTGCATGATCCCGGGGCCGGCGCCCGTGACGACCATCCAGCCGTCGTTCGCGAGCGCCGCGGCGACATCGCGCGCCTGCAGGTACAGCGGGTCGTCGTGCAGGGTGCGTGCGGACCCGAACACCGTCACCTTCGGCACCCCGCGGAACGGGGCGAAGAGGCGGAACGCATCCCGCATCTCGGCCAGGGCGGCGGAGGCGATCTTGAGGTCGAGGCGGTCGGTGTCGTCCTCACCGAGGAGCAGCGCCGTGCGGAGCATCCGCATCACGAGCCGACGGTCCGAGGACACCCCCGCTTCGTCCAGCACATGGTTGATCTCGTCGCTCAGAGCGGCCGGCAGCGGTTCCTCGGTCATGCCCCCAGCGTCCCACGCGGCCTCCCGCCGACGGGACGCAACGCCGAGGATCCGTACCCCCGCGCTCCACAGCACGGGCGGGACGCGGTGTCAACGCCCGTGCCCTCGGTCGGCGGTGGCGCCACGATGGCGACATGACAGAGATCACCGGGCCCGAGGCCCTCGCCCGCATCAAGGAACTCGTTGAGGACATCGACTTCACCATGCTCACCACCACCGACCCGGACGGGAACCTCGTCAGCCGCCCGATGTCGACCAGGCAGATGGACGACTCCGGTGCCATCTGGTTCTTCACCGCGGAGGACACGGAGAAGGTCGAGGAGGCGCGCCGCCACCATGATGTCGGTCTCGCGTACTGCGACGCCAAGGGCATGCGCTATGTGTCCGTCGCCGGCACCGCCGAGATCGTCCACGATCGCGCGAAGATGGAGGAGCTCTACTCCCCCTCCCTCGACATCTGGTTCGAGGACGGGCTGGAGACCCCCGGCATCGCCCTGCTCGCGGTCACCCCGGTCGTCGCCGAGTTCTGGGAGCCGGCGAAGGGCAAGGTCGCGATGGCCGCCGGGGCGCTCAAGGCGCTGGTGACCCGAGACACCCCGGACGACGACATCATGAACCACGGCCGCGTCACTTGCTGAGCGACCGGGAGCGCCGGTTCAGCGCGTGGCGGAGAGCCGCTCCACGGCCTCGGCGACCGAGACCGCCTCGCGCTCCCCCGTGCGACGGTCCCAGAACTCGACCTGGCCGTCGGCGGCACCGCGACCGACGATCACGATCTTCGGGACCCCGACGAGCTCGGCGTCGCCGAACTTGACCCCCGGTGACACCTTCGGACGGTCGTCGTACAGCACGTCGAGCCCTGCGGCCTCGAGCTGAGCCGAGAGGTCTTCCGCGACGTCGAAGGCGACCTGGTCGCGACCGGCGGCGACGACCTGCACGTCGAACGGCGCGACCGAGGCCGGCCAGATCAGGCCCTTGTCGTCGTTGTTCAGCTCCGCGATGATCGCCAGGATCCGCGTGACGCCGATGCCGTACGACCCCATGGTGACCGTGACGAGCTTGCCGTTCTCGTTGAGGACCTTGAGGCCGAGCGCCTCCGCGTACTTCCGCCCGAGCTGGAAGACGTGACCGATCTCCATGCCGCGGGCGAGCTCGACCGGACCGGAGCCGTCGGGCGCCGGGTCGCCGGCACGCACGTTCGCGATCTCCACGATGCCGTCCGCCTCGAAGTCGCGCCCGGCGACGACCGAGTGCGCGTGCTTCTGGTCGATGTTCGCGCCGGTGACCCAGCTCGTGCCCTCGCTCACGCGGGGGTCGACGAGGTAGCGGATGCCCGTGGCGGACTCCTCGCCCAGCACGGCACCCGTGGGCGACCACGGACCGATGTAGCCCTTCACCAGCAGCGGGTTGTTCTCGAAGTCGTCCGCGGTGGCGGTCTCGACCTCCGCCGGGGCGAACGCCACCTCAGCGCGCTTCTCGTCCACCTCGCGGTCGCCGGGGATGCCGACGATCACGAGCTCACGGGTGCCGTCGAGGTGCTTCAGGGCGAGGACGACGTTCTTGAGCGTGTCGGCCGCGGTGTACCCGCCGTCGAGCTCACGGTTGCAGTGCGCCACGAGCGTCTCGATGGTCGGGGTGTCGGGCGAGTCGAAGATCACGGGGGCGCCGTCGGCGTCGAACGGGACCGGAGCCGGGACGGGCGTGCTGAAGGCCTCGACGTTGGCCGCGTAGCCGCCGGCGCTGCGGACGAACGTGTCCTCGCCCACGGGGGTCGGGTGCAGGAACTCCTCGCTGCGCGAACCGCCCATGGCCCCCGCGTCGGCCTGCACGATCGCGTACTCGAGGCCCAGCCGCTGGAAGATGCGCTCGTACGCGTCCCGCTGCGCCTGGTAGCTCGCGTCCAGCCCCTCGTCGGAGGAGTCGAAGGAGTAGGCGTCCTTCATCGTGAACTCGCGGCCGCGGAGGAGCCCGGCGCGGGGCCGGGCCTCGTCGCGATACTTGTCCTGGATCTGGAAGATCGTCAGCGGCAGGTCCTTGTACGACGAGTACAGGTCCTTCACGAGCAGCGTGAACGCCTCCTCGTGCGTCGGCGCCAGCAGGTAGTCCCCACCCTTGCGGTCCTGGAGGCGGAACAGCAGATCGCCGTACTCGTCCCAGCGGCCGGTGGCCTCGTACGCCTCGCGCGGCATCAACGCGGGGAAGTGCACCTCCTGGGCACCCGCGGCGGCCATCTCCTCGCGGATGACGGTCTCGATCTTCGCCTTGACGCGCAGACCCAGCGGCAGCCACGCGAAGATGCCCGCCGCCTGCGGTCGGATGTACCCGGCGCGGATCAGCAGCTTGTGACTGGCGACCTCGGCACCGGCAGGATCTTCGCGGAGCGTACGGAGGAAGAAGTTCGAAAGACGAGTGACCACGGCTCAAGTGTAGTGAGCCGCGGTCACCCGCCTCGTCGCTCAGTTGAGGGCCGGGAGTCCCTGCGGCACGACACCGCCGCCGTAGAGGCTCTCGGCGAGCTCCTGCAGAGCCGTGAGCGCCACGCGCTGCGGCAGCGGACCGTAGGAGATGCGGGCCACGCCGAGCTTCTCGTACTCGGAGGCGGCGAGCGCGCCGGGGATGCCGATCACGCTGACCTTGCGCTCGCCGATCCCCTCGACGAGCTGACGGGTGACGTTCGCGTCGAGGATGCCGGGGACGAACACCGCGGTGGCACCCGCATCGAGGAACGCACGCCCGCGCTGGATCGCGTCCGCGATGCTCTCCTCCACGGGGCGCGACCCGGCACGCACGAAGGCGTCGGTACGGGCGTTGAGGGCGAACGGGACGCCCTCGGCCTCCGCAGCCTTCACGATGGCCTCGACGACGGCGACCGATTCGTCGAGCGGCTTGAGGCGGTCCTCGACGTTCGCGCCGACGACGCCGGCCGCGATCGCGAGGCGGGTGGTCTCCCCCGCGTCGCCGTACCCGTCGTCCAGGTCGGCGGTGACGGGGACCGACACGGCCGCCGCGATCCGGCCGACCATGTCGATCATGACGTCACGCGGGGTGTCGCCGTCGTCGTAGCCGAACGACGCGGCGATGCCGTGACCGGCGGTGGCGATCGCCTTCGTCTCCGGCAGCGCGGCGACGGCGCGTGCGGAGACGACATCCCACACGTTCACCACACGGAGGATCTCCGGGGCGTCATAGAGTCCGACGAGGGTCTGGGCCTTGGCAGCAGTGGTCATGTCCCCACGCTAGCGGCCGGTGCGGGCACGCGGGCCGGATGCCCCGGATCGGGGCGGCGGTCGACCTAGGCTGGCGGCATGCCCCAGCGCCGCTCGCATGTCGCCCCCTCCGCCGCCCAGACCGACCTCGCCGCGGCGCTCTCGGCGCTCCGGGAGAACCTGGACACACCGACCGCGTTTCCCGCCGACGTGCTCGCCGAGGCGGAGGCGGCCTCGGCGACGACCCCGGATCTCGACCTCACGAACATCCCGTTCGCGACCCTCGACCCGACGGGCGCCCGTGACCTCGACCAGGCCTTCCACCTCGAACGCGACGGCGACGGCTATCGGGTGCGGTACGCCATCGCGGACGTGCCGGGTTTCGTCACCCCCGGTGGTGCCGTGGACGCGGAGGCCCGCCGACGGGGACAGACCCTGTACGCCGCGGACGGCACGATCCCGCTGCATCCGCCGGTGCTGAGCGAGGACCGCGTCTCCCTACTCCCCGATGTCGACCGTCCCGCACTCGTGTGGACGTTCGCGCTGGACGCCGCGGGCACCGTGACCGACTTCCGGCTGGAGCGCGCCCTCATCCGGTCCCGTGCTCAGCTCGACTACGCCTCCACCCAGGAGGCGCTGGACCGGGGCGACGGCGGCCACGCGGCGCTGCTGCCGGAGATCGGTGCCCTCCGCCTCGAGCAGGAGCGCCGCCGCGGGGGCGCCAGCCTCAACGTCCCGGACGAGGAGGTCGTGCGCACCGAGGACGGCTCCTACGCGATCGAGCGTCGTAGCCCGTTGCCCGTCGAGGAGTGGAACGCGCAGCTGTCGCTCATGACCGGGATGGCGGCCGCGGCGCTCATGATCGACGCGGGCGCCGGCATCCTCCGCACGATGCCGGAACCCGACGAGACGGCATTCGCGGCCTTCCGGCACCAGACGGAGGCGCTCGGGCGGCCATGGACCGGCGGCACCTACGGCGAGTACCTCCGCGGCCTCGACCGCTCCGACCCGATGACCCTGCCGGTGCTGGAAGCCGCCGCCTCGCTGTTCCGCGGTGCCGGGTACCTCGTGTTCGACGGGGAGCCGCCCGCCGACGCCGTGCAGGCCGCGATCGGAGCCCCGTACGCGCACGCGACCGCTCCCCTCCGGAGGCTCGTCGACCGCTGGGTCCTCACGATCTGCCTCGCCGTGTCGACGGGACAGCCGGTGCCGGAGTGGGTGCGCTCCTCCCTCGGCGACCTCCCCGCGCTCATGCAGGCCTCGGGCCGACGGGCGTCGCAGCTGGACGCGGACACCGTGAACCGCGTCGAGGCCGCGCTGCTCACACCTCTGGTGGGACAGTCGGTCGAGGCGACGGTCATCGAGCTCCGAGGCGAGCGGGCTGCTGTCCAGATCGCGGAGCCTGCGGTGACGACGACCGCGCCGGTGACCCCCGACACGAAGCCCGGCGATGTGGTGCGGCTGCGCGTCGTGCGCGTGGACATCGCCGCGGGCGAGATCGAGCTCGCCGTCTGACTCCGCCGGGTCAGGCGAGGACGCCGGATCAGGCGCTTACCGGCACCAGAGCCTGTGTCGCCGCGATCGCCTGTGTCCCCGCCGGATACCCTGTCGAGATGGATCAGGCCGAGCGCGTCGAGCGCTTCCTCGTGGAGCGGTATCCGCGCGCACGCACCGCGATCGTCGCCGGGAGCACGGCCCGCGACGAGCGCACGCACACGAGCGACATCGACCTCCTGCTCATCGACGACGACCTCTTCGCCGACGACGCCCAGGCGAGCGAGGCCGCCACCTTCGAGTTCGAGGGCGAGATCTTCGAGGTGTTCGCCTACACGGCGGCAGGGTTCGAGACATGGGCGAACCGCGGCGTCGCACAGCACCGACCTGTCATCGTGCACATGCTCGTGGAGGGCGTGCCTGTGCGCTCCGGGCCTGGGCTCGACGACCTGCGGGCCCGGTGGGGCGCCGTGCTCGCCGCCGGCCCCACAGTGGAAGACCGCGAGTCACGGTTCCGGCGGTACGTGATCACCGATCTCCTCGACGACCTGGGCGACGCGACGGATCCTCTCGAACAGCGCGTGGTCGCAGGCCTGCTGTTCGAGCGCATGGCAGAGCTGATGCTGCTGGCCGACGGGCAGTGGATCGGCTCCGGCAAGTGGCTCCCGCGACGTCTGCGCGCGTGGAGTCCCGAGCGCACGGAGCAGCTCAGCGCTCCATTGCTCGCCGGAGACATCCCGGGGTTCGCGGCGCGGGTCGGCGAGGAACTGGAACTCGCAGGGGGTCGGGTGCAGGCGGGGTTCGAGCGCTGACCACGTCGCGGGAACAGGCAGTCACGCGACAACAGACGGCACCGGCGACTGGCGCCTGTTCTCGCGCGAGCGCCTGAGGCGGGTGAGGGTTCAGGCGGCGGGAGTCGCGGTCGTCGTCATCACGAGGAGCTGCGGGTCGGACAGATCCAGGGTCACCGTGATGGCGGCGAACTCCGCGAGGGAACGGACGTGGGTGCCGCCACAGAGGATCACGGCTTCACCCTCGGGGAGGTCGCAGTGCCAGTGCCGCCGGTCGACGATGGTCGGTCCGTCCACCTCGATGCGGCTCGCGGCAGCGGAGGCGACCCACGCGGCGAGCTGCGCGTTGATGCGCTGCTCACGGTCCGTCAGCGTGGCCGCGAATGTCTCGGTGTCGAAGCCCGCGCGGCGCAGGCTCTTGCCGAGCCGGTACTCGTCGACCGCACCGTCCTCGTGGATGCGGCTGGACTGGTTCGCGCGTCCCTCGAAGTCCGGGTTTCCCAGCGCATCCTCCCCCGGGTCCTTGCGCCAGAGGTCGGCGACCGCGAGATCCAGGGCGAGGGAGGCGAGGTGGCACGCGGTGTGACCGCGGCTGAGACCGGCACGATGTGCCTCGTCGACCGAGAGCACCACGCGAGTCCCCCCTGCGAGCCACGCCGGCGCCGCGTCCTCCAGCCGGTGAGCGACCAGCCAGGTCCAGCCCTCGGTCCCGCGCTTGACAGGAATCGCGCTGCCCACGGCGAACTCGCCGCCGTCCGAGACCGCAGCCATGAGCGCCTCGGTCACGCGGACGGACCCGTCCTCGCCTGAGATCGCGCCGGCATCGCCGGGCTGATCGGGCCAGGTGTGATCGACGGGGTGGAACGGGGTGCCGTCGACGACGATCACCGTCCCGTCCGCGTCGTCCGTCACACGGGTCACGACGGCGTCTCCGCGGAGGCTGCCGTCCGGGAAGGTGACGATCGTGGGCGTGGGCATGGCGCTCCTCGGATCAGGCGGTGACGACCTGGGCGGTACCGAGCGGAGCGTCCGGTCCCATCTCGGCGGCGATGCGGTTCGCCTCCTCGATGAGCGTGGCGACGATGTCAGCCTCCGGGACGGTCTTGATGACCTCGCCCTTGACGAAGATCTGTCCCTTGCCGTTGCCCGATGCGACGCCGAGATCGGCCTCGCGCGCCTCGCCCGGACCGTTCACGACACAGCCCATGACCGCGACGCGCAGCGGCACCGTCATCTCCTTGAGCCCCTCGGTGACGTCTTCCGCGAGCGTGTACACGTCGACCTGCGCCCGACCGCACGAAGGGCACGAGACGATCTCGAGCTTGCGCTCCCGGAGGTTGAGGGACTGGAGGATCTGGTGACCGACCTTGACCTCCTCGGCAGGCGGGGCGGACAGCGACACGCGGATGGTGTCGCCGATGCCCTCCCCCAGCAGGATGCCGAAGGCGGTCGCGCTCTTGATCGTGCCCTGGAAGGCCGGGCCCGCCTCGGTCACGCCGAGGTGCAGCGGCCAGTCGCCCCGCTCGGCGAGCTGACGGTAGGCCTTGACCATGACGACCGGGTCGTTGTGCTTGACCGAGATCTTGAAGTCGTGGAAGTCGTGCTCCTCGAACAGTGACGCCTCCCAGACCGCGCTCTCGACCAGGGCCTCCGGCGTGGCCTTGCCGTACTTCTCGAGCAGGCGACGGTCGAGCGAGCCCGCGTTCACGCCGATGCGGAGCGAGACGCCCGCGTCCTTGGCGGCCTTCGCGATCTCACCGACCTGATCGTCGAACTTGCGAATGTTCCCCGGGTTGACGCGCACGGCCGCGCACCCGGCGTCGATCGCCTGGAAGACGTACTTCGGCTGGAAGTGGATGTCGGCGATGACCGGGATCTGGCTCTTCTTCGCGATGATGTGCAGCACATCGGCGTCGTCCTGCGAGGGAACGGCGACGCGCACGATCTCGCAGCCCGAGGCGGTGAGCTCCGCGATCTGCTGCAGCGTCCCGTTGATGTCGGTCGTCTTCGTCGTCGTCATCGACTGCACGCTGACGGGCGCATCGCCGCCGACGAGCACCTTGCCCACCTTGATCTGGCGGGACTTGCGACGCGGGGCGAGGACTTCGGGGACCTTCGGCATCCCAAGATTCACTGCTGGCACGATCCCAGCCTACGCCGCCAGGATGCAGAAGGGCTGGATGCGGGCGCTTACGCTGAGGACATGGCGGTCATCCTCCTCACCGGCTTCGATCCCTTCGACGGCGCAGCCCGCAATCCCTCGACGGAGGCCGTGGAGACAGTCGCCGCCGGATACGACGGCCCTCACGACCTGGTCGTCGCGACGCTGCCGGTGTCGTTCGCCCGATCGGCCGCGCTCCTGCGGGAGCGGATCGCCCAGCACTCCCCCGACGCGGTCGTGTGCACGGGCCTCGCCGGCGGAAGCGATCGGGTCGCGGTCGAGCGCGTCGGGCTGAACCTGATCGACGCGCGGATCCCCGACAACGACGGCGTGCAACCGGTGGACCAGCACAGCCATCCGGACGGTCCGGCCGCCCGATTCGCCACCCTCCCCGTGAAGCGCCTCGTGCGCCTGCTCGCCGATGCGGGTCTCCCCGCACGCCTCTCGCTCTCCGCGGGCTCGTACGTGTGCAACCACGTGCTGTACACGGCGCTCTCCGCCGTCCCCGCGCACGTGCCCGCCGGCTTCGTCCATCTGCCCTGGTCCCGCAGCACCGCGCCGGCCGGCGCTCCACACCTGGACGACGAGGAGATCGCGCGCGGCGTGCGCCTGCTCGTGGATCACTGCCTCGACGACGAGGAAGCGGGAACCGGCGGCTCTCTCTGGTGACGTCACGCCGCCCGGTCGGCAGGGCGGGGTGTGGTAGTTTCGCCCCAATGATCGCGCACATCACCTGGTGGCCCGCCTACTAGGCGGTGTGTTCGCGTTCCCTCGAATCCAGACCGCCTCCGGGGCGGTCTTTTCGTTGCGCCGAGCCGGAGCCCTCGCACAGGAGACATCGATGACCCTCTCTCGCCTCGACGAGCTCAGCGCCGATCCCACCGCGTCCTTCGTGCTGATCGCGCGGGACGGCACAGACACCGTGGAGCTGCTCACCGGCGACGTGACCGACGTCGAGCTGCTCGCCGACATCCCGCTGACCGTCGACGGAGAGCCGCGGGAGGTCTTCGCCCTCGTCCCGTATCGACAGGTCCGCGAGCGCGGCTTCGTGGCTCAGGACGACGGCGCCCCGCTGCGCTGTCTCGTCGTGGCGGAGCACCTCCACCTGCCGACCGCCGCCGTGCTCGACGCGCTCCCCTCTTCCCCTGTCCCCCTGCGTGACGAGGGCTTCGACATCGCCGACGAGGAGTACGCCGCGATCGTGGAGACGGTGATCGCCGATGAGATCGGCCGCGGCGAGGGCGCGAACTTCGTCATCCGCCGCGACTTCACCGCGACCGTCGACGCCGATGAGCGCACCGCGGCGCTCACCTGGTTCCGAGCGCTCCTCACTCACGAGCGCGGCGCCTACTGGACGTTCGCGGTCGTCACCCCCGGTCACATCGCGGTGGGCGCGAGCCCCGAGGCGCATGTCGTGGCCCGCGGCGGCGTCGTCACCATGAACCCCATCTCGGGCACCTTCCGGCATCCGGCGGGCGGCGCGACGAAGGAGACGCTCACCGACTTCCTCACGTCGACCAAGGAGACCGAGGAACTGTTCATGGTCGTCGACGAGGAGCTCAAGATGATGAGCGCCGTCTGCGCCGACGGCGGACGCATCACGGGCCCGCATCTGAAGGAGATGTCGCGGCTGACGCACACGGAGTACATGCTGCGCGGACGGAGCGGACTGGACCCGCGGGACATCCTCCGCGAGACGATGTTCGCCCCGACCGTGACCGGCTCGCCCATGCAGAACGCCTGTGCCGTGATCCGGCGGCACGAGCGCAAGCCCCGGGGGTACTACTCCGGGGTGGCCGCGCTGTTCACCCCCCACGGCGACGGCGGGCACGACCTCGACGCCCCGATCCTCATCCGCACGGTGTACCTGCAGGACGGCGCGCTGAGCGTGCCCGTCGGCGCCACCCTCGTCCGGCACTCGGACCCGCACGGCGAGGTCTCCGAGACGCACGGCAAGGCCGCGGGCGTGCTGGGAGCCATCGGCGCGATCGACCGGGACCGTGTGGCCGAGGCGCGGAGCGACGCCGACGCCCCCGGTGAGCCCCGGCGTCTCGCGGACGACCCGGACGTCGCCGCGCTCCTCTCCTCGCGCAACGCCCGCCTCGCCGAATTCTGGCTGAACCCGCAGGGCGAGGACTTCACGGGTCCGTTCTCCGGCCGCTCCGCCCTCGTGGTCGACGCCGAGGACCGCTTCACGACGATGCTCGCGCATCAGCTCCGCCATCTCGGGCTCGACGTGACGATCGCCTCCTGGGACACGGTCGACGACGAGGCGGTCGAGACGGCCGATCTCGTCGTCGCCGGCCCCGGCCCCGGCGACCCCCGAGACGACGCGAGCCCGCGCATCGCACGGATGCGGGAGGTGGTGGCGGCCCGCCTGCAGGCGCAGTCGCCGCTGCTCGCGGTGTGCCTGAGCCACCAGATCCTGGCGGACCGGATGGGGATCGCGCTGACGCCCCTCGACGCTCCGCACCAGGGGCTGCAGAAGGCCGTGCCGGTGTTCGGCGAGGACGCCTCGATCGGGTTCTACAACACCTTCACGGCGCGGGTCGACCCGGGAGTGACGACGGTGGGCGCGGCCGAGGTCTCCGCCGATCCGGTGACCGGAGACGTCTACGCGCTGCGCGGCGACGGCTTCGCCTCGGTGCAGGGTCACCTCGAATCGATCCTGTCCCGCGACGGCATCCGCACGCTGGAGCGCCTGGCGGCGCACGCCCTGCGCTGAGCGCGCTCCGGCCGCTCAGCCCAGGAGCTTGACCGGGTTGAACAGGTCGGCCACGAGCAGGAGCGCGCCCATCGCGATCAGCAGCGTCGCGACGACGACGGTCAGCGGCACGAGCTTGGTGGCGTCGACCGGCGTCGGCGGCGGCCGTCGGAAGAGCTTCGCCCACGCCCGCTTGACCCCCTCCCACAGCGCGACGACGATGTGTCCGCCGTCGAGCGGCAGCAGCGGGATGAGGTTGAAGACGAAGAGCGCGACGTTGAGCGAGCCGAGAAGGCCGAGCAGCACGGCGAAGCGGTTCAGCACCGGAGCGTCCGTCGCGGCCACCTCGCCCGCGAGGCGTCCGACGCCGACGACGCTCAGCGGACCGTTCGGATCGCGTTCGCCACCCGTCACCAGCGAGACCCCGACGTCCCACAGCCGCACCGGCAGCGTCACGATCAGCGAGCCGACCCGCGCGACGGTATCCGCCGCCAGCTGCGGGCCGGCGGTCAGCGGCTGCTGCACGTAGCCCATCTGCGCGATCATCCCCGCGTAGCCGACCTCCTTCACGACGGGCTCGCCGTCGTCGTCGAGCACCGGCTGCCCGCTCGCATCCGTGAGGGTGCGCTCCGCGGCGATGGGTGTGAGGGTGAGCGTCCGCTCGGTGCCGTCCCGGCGCACCACGAGGGCGAGGGGCTCGCCCGGTGAGGCCTGGACGATGGCGGTGGCCTCGGCGAAGGTCGACACCGGCTTCCCGTCGATGGACACGAGGACGTCGCCGGGCTGCACATCGGCCGCCGCGGCGGGTGACTCCGGATCGTCGGCCCCGCACTCGGTCGCCGTCGACGATGCGGGGACCACGCACTCGTTCACCGCCGCGACCGTCGTGGTGCCCTGCTGCACACCGATCCCGCTGACGAGGACGGTGAAGATGACCACGGCCAGCAGGAGATTCATGAGCGGTCCACCGAGCATCACGATCACGCGCTTCCACACCGGCAGCTTGTAGAAGACCCGGTCCTCCGCGCCCTCCGCGATCGTCTCGTCGTTGGCCGAGCGCGCGTCCTGGATGAGCGTGCGGAACGCCCCGGACGCCGGCCCGCTGTCCTTCGACGACGGATACATGCCCGACATCGAGATGAACCCGCCGAGGGGCAGCAGCTTGAAGCCGTACTCCGTCTCGCCGATCCGCTTCGACCACAGGCGCGGCCCGAAGCCGATCATGTACTGGCCGACACGCACGCCGAAGAGCTTGGCGGGGACGAGGTGGCCGACCTCGTGCAGACCGATCGAGAGGCCGAGGCCGATCAGCATGAACACGATGCCGCCCAGATAGAGCAGGAATTCCACAGGCCCACGCTACTGCCCGCCGCCTAGGAATCCGCCCGGCTCGCGCAGCGTCGCTAGGCTGGCACGATGACGTCCCGGCAGCTGCGCTTCCTCCGCGCCGCCGCCGTGTCCGCGATCGCCACACTCCTCGCGGCCGTCTCGCACACGCTCGCCGGCGGCGCCGCCCCGCACCCGCTGCTCATCGCCGCCGTCGCCGCGCTCTTCGTGCCCTTCTCCGCCGCCGTGGTCGGCGAGCGGTCGTCGCGCGCGCGGGTCGCGGTGGCCGTGATCCTGGCGCAGGGCGCGTTCCACCTGCTCTTCCAGCTTCTGGGTGCTCCCACCGCCGGAGACGCCCCCGGCCTCGGCGCCCACTCCCACCACCTCGACCTGAGCGCGCTCGGCCCGCTGTCACCGACCCCAGGGCCGGGAGCGCTGATGCTGTCGGCCCACCTCGCAGCCGCCCTGCTGACGACGGTGCTGCTGTGGCATGGCGAGAGCGTGCTGCGTACGATCGCCCGCTGGTTCCTGGCCGCTCTCCGACGCGGGACGGCACCCGCCACCACGCCTCCGGCACCCCCGCGTCCGCTGCGCTCCGCTCTTCTCCCTCCGCTCGACGTCGCGACGACCGCCGTGGTCTCGCGACGCGGTCCTCCGGTGCTCGTCGGCGGCTGAGCCGTCCCTCGATCCGGCCGTCCCCGTTCGACGGCCCTTTCTTCCGGGCTGCGCAGTTCCGGCGCGCCCGCACACGAGCATCTGGAGACCCTATGTCGAACACCACCATCCGTCCCCGTCGTCCGCGCCGCGCCTTCCTCGGAGCCACCGGCATCGTCGGCGGACTCGCCCTCGCCCTCGCCGTGCCCGCGATGGCCGGGGCGCACGTCAGCGTCAGCCCCGACGAGCTCGCCGCGGGCGACCACGGCGTGCTGACCTTCTCGTTCTCGCACGGCTGCGGCACCTCGCCCACCACGGCCCTGCGCATCACCATGCCGGACGGCCTCGCCTCGGTCGCCCCGACGCTCGACGGCGACTGGACGATCCAGGTCGAGCGCGGCGACGACGGTCTCGTGAGCGCCGTCACGTACACCGCCCTCACCCCGGTGCCGACTGACCTGCGCGGTGCCGTGAGCATGTCGGTGGGCCTGGACGAGGACACGCCCGAGTCGCTCGCCTTCCCGGTGGTCCAGCAGTGCGTGGACGGCGCGACCGAGTGGACGCAGCTCGCCGAGAAGGGTGAGGACCCCCACGACCTCGACTCGCCTGCGCCTGTCGTGACGGTCACGGACGGCGCCGCGGACGGTCACGGCTCGAGCGCCGCGCCGCAGCCCGCGACGGCGGACGACGGCGACGACGCGCTGGGCATCGCCCTGGGCGCCGGCGGCCTCCTCGCCGGTGTCGCGGCGCTCGTGGTCGCGGTGCTCGCGTTCCGCCGCCGCGCCTGATCCCCGGTCCGCCGCGCCCGACTCCGGCGCGCGGCGGACCGACCCGCCCGAGCTGACACCGCCGTCGTGAGAACATGGAGACGACATGTCGATGGAACAACAGCCGACCCTGCCCCCCGTGCTCCGCCCGGCGAACCCGCCCCGGCGCGAGCTGTCCGAACTCGCCTCGCTGTTCGCCCGCTCCGTGCGTGGCGACGTGGAGGGCGTCGCTCTCAGTGGCATCACCCTCGCCACGGCCGACCTGCGTCCCGGCGAGGCGTTCGTCGCGATCCGCGGCGTGAACCGCCACGGCGCGGACTTCGCGAAGACCGCCGCCGAGAAGGGAGCCGTCGCGGTCATCACGGACCAGGCGGGTGCCGACATCGCCGCGGACGCCGGTCTCCCGATCCTCATCGTCGACGATCCCCGCGGCGTGCTCGGCGCGCTGAGCGCCTGGGTGTACGGCACGGGCGCGGAGGATCCGCTCCCCCTCCTGTTCGCGACCACCGGAACGAACGGCAAGACGAGCGTCTCCCACCTCCTCGAGGGCATCCTCGACCAGATGGGCGTCGTCACCGGGCTCTCCTCCACCGCCGAACGGCACATCGCGGGTGAGGTCATCGTCTCGCGGCTCACCACCCCCGAGGCCTCCGAGATGCACGCCCTCCTCGCGCTCATGCGCGAGCGCGAGGTCGAGGCCGTCGCGGTCGAGGTCAGCGCCCAGGCCCTGTCCCGGCACCGCGTCGACGGCATCCGATTCGACGTCGCGGGGTTCACCAACCTCAGCCACGACCACCTCGACGACTACGCGGACATGGAGGAGTACTTCGAGGCGAAGCTGCCTCTCTTCCGCCCCGATCGTGCCGTGCGCGGCGTCGTCTGCCTCGACTCCTCCTCCGGCGCCCTGGTCGTCGAACGCTCCGAGATCCCCGTCGTCACCGTCGGGACACCCTCCATCGCGGCCGACGCCGACGCGGCGACGCAGGCCGACTGGGTGGTCGTCATCGACGACGAGCGGACGACCGGCACGACGTTCACGATGACGGGACCGGCCGGCACCCTCACCACGACGGTGCCGGTGATCGGTCCGCACATGGCGGCGAACGCGGCGCTCGCGATCGTCATGCTGCTCGAGGGCGGCTATGCGTGGGATCGCATCGTCGAAGCCCTGCAGCGTGACGGCGGCATCCACGCCTATCTGCCCGGCCGCACCCAGCTCGTCTCGGGCGCGCGAGGACCGGCGGTCTTCGTCGACTTCGGCCACTCGCCCGACGCCTTCGAGAAGACCCTGGCGGCCGTGCGACGGGTGACCCCCGGCAAGGTGCTCATGCTGTTCGGCGCCGACGGAGACCGGGACGCCAGCAAGCGCTTCGACATGGCCCGCACCGCGGTGGAGGGCAGCGACATCCTCGTCGTGACCGATCATCACCCGCGGTTCGAGGACCCGGCGTCGATCCGCGCGACCCTCGTCGAGGGCGCGCGTCGCGCCCGGCCTGACGCCGAGATCCACGAGTACTCCCCGCCGGAGGCCGCGATCGTGGCCGCCGTCGGACTCGTCGGCGACGGCGACGCGATCCTCTGGGCCGGCCCCGGGCACCAGGACTACCGCGACATCCGCGGGGTGCGGACGCCATACTCCGCCCGCGAGCTCTCCCGGCGTGCACTGAAGGCCGCCGGCTGGCCGGTGCCGGAGCCGCGCTGGCCCGTGCCGTACCCGGACGAGGACTGAGCCCGCGTCGCGTCAGGCGGCGGCGATGAGCTGATCGGCCTTCCGCCGCGCCCAGTCCTCCGCCGCTGCGAGCGACTCCACGGTCAGCGCATCCGGCGCGTCGTGCGCGTCCACGACGCGCTGGACGGTGTCGACGATGCCGAGGAACGGCAGGCGTCCCTCGTGGAACGCGTCCACGGCCTGCTCGTTGGCGGCGTTGTAGACCGCGGGGAACGTGCCTCCGACACGTCCGACCGCCTTCGCGAGCGCCACCGCGGGGAAGGCGGCGTCGTCGAGCGGCTCGAACGTCCACGACGTGGCGGTGGTCCAGTCCAACGGCCGACCGACCCCACCCACCCGGTGCGGCCAGTCCAGGCCCAGCGAGATCGGCAGCCGCATGTCCGGCGGAGAGGCCTGGGCGATGGTGGATCCGTCGATGAACTCCACCATGGAGTGCACGACCGACTGCGGGTGCACGACGACGTCGATGTCGTCGTAGGGCACGTCGAACAGCAGGTGCGCCTCGATGACCTCGAGGCCCTTGTTGACCAGCGTGGCGGAGTTCGTGGTGACCGTGCGTCCCATGTTCCACGTCGGGTGCGCGAGCGCATCCTGCGGCGTGACGGCGGTGAGCTCGTCGCGCGACTTCCCGCGGAAGGGCCCGCCTGAGGCCGTGACCACCAGCCGACGGATCTCGTCGTGTGTGCCGGAGCGCAGGGCCTGCGCGAGAGCGGAGTGCTCGGAGTCCACCGGCACGATCTGGCCGGGGGCTGCTGCGGCCAGCACGAGATCGCCGCCGACGATCAGCGACTCCTTGTTCGCCAGGGCGAGCGTCCGCCCCTCCTCCAGCGCAGCCAGCGTCGAGCCCAGACCGATCGAGCCGGTGATGGCGTTCAGCACCACATCGGCTTCGACGTCGCGGACCAGCTGCTCCGCCTCCGCCGCGCCGAGAGCGGTGTGCTCCACCTGGAACTGCGCCGCCTGTTCGGACACCATCGCGGCGTTCGACCCCGCGGCGAGACCGACGAGCTCGAAGCGTCGAGGGTTGGCGCGGATCACATCCAGCGCCTGGGTGCCGATGGAACCGGTGGAGCCGAGGATGATGACGCGACGCATGACGCCAGCCTAGGACACGTGTCTGCGCCGTCCGAGACGGCGGCTACTGCTGCGGCTGGACCGGAGTCGTCGCGAGGATGTCGACGACGAACACGAGGCTCTCGTCCTGCAGCTCGTGGCCCTCGCTCGCGCCGTAGCCGTCGGACGGCGGCATGACGACGAGAACCTGCGAACCGACCTTCTGCCCCTCGAGCGCCTTCTGGAAGCCGGCGACGACCCCCGTGGTCTGGAACTGCGCCGGGGCGGCGTCACGGCTCCAGCTGGAGTCGAACTCCTCGCCGTCGGACCACTTCACGCCGAGGTACTGGACGACCACGAGGTCGCCGGACGCGACCGTCGCACCGTCGCCCTGCTTGAGGACGGAGACCTTCGTCTCGGCCGGCGCGTCGCCGTCCGGGATCGTGACGGTCGGCTTGCCGTCGTCGTCGAGCTCGACCTCGGGCATGCCGGCGGTCGGCTCGACCGGCTCACCCGTCGCGACCTCGGGGAGTCGGTCGACGGCCTCCGCGTAGACGACGATGTTGCTCTGGCCCTCACCGAGCGCGCTGCCGGGGATCGCGAGGACGACGCGGGATCCGACCGGCTCGCACTCCAGCGCGGCGACGAACAGCGACGACTGGTTCGGGTCGAGGAGCACGGGGAGCGTGCCGTCCTCGCCACGCGCCGAGGAGTCGACCACGTCGCCGCTGGCGGCATCGACGATCTGGTACTGGACGGAGACGAGGTCGTTCGCCGCGAGGTCGTCCCCGTCGCCCTCGGACACGACGGTCCGCTCGACGTTCGCGAACTCCGCATCGGCGGGAACCGTGATCTTGGCGTCGAGGCCTTCGCCGTCGACCTCGATGGCGTCCGAGGTGTCGCCGGCCTTCGCGTTCACGAGGCACTGGCTCGACCCGGAGGCGTCCGGAGAGGAGGTGCTCTGCGGATCGCCGTTCCCGGAGCAGCCCGCCAGCAGCAGGGTCGCCGCAGCGACGGTGGACAGGACGAGCAGCGGACGGGTGCGCACAGAAAGACCTCACGATCGCGGGCGGGAGCTTCCATCCTGCCTCATCGCCCTTTGCTCGCGCTGGGAAGCGGCGGCGCGAGTCTTCATTCCCACGTCGGCATGGATCCGGGAGTAGCCTGCTCTGATGAGCTCTGAGCAGTCCGTGGACCCCGAAACCCCCTCAGAGGATTCCCCGAAGCCCCGGCACGCCGGCTTCACCTACGCCCTAGGCCGCAGCCTCATCGCCCCGCTCGCCCGGCTCGTCTACCGGCCGCACATCGAAGGACGCGAACACGTCCCCACCACCGGCCCGGTGATCTTCGCCAGCAACCACCTGTCGTTCATCGACTCCATCGCCATCCCCGTGGCGGCCCCGCGTCCCGTGCATTTCCTCGCCAAGTCGAGCTACTTCGAGGGCACCGGCCTGAAGGGCTGGGCCTCCAAGACGTTCTTCGAGTCGATCGGTGCGATCCCGGTCCGCCGCGGCGCCGGCCAGGCGGCTCTCGACGCCCTCGACCTGCAGCGTCAGCTCCTCGACGAGGGCCTCGCCGTCGCGCTGTACCCCGAGGGCACCCGCTCCACCGACGGCCGGCTGTACAAGGGCCGCACGGGCGTGGCGTTCCTCGCCCTGCAGACAGGCGCCCCTGTCGTTCCTGTGGGACTCATCGGCACCGACAAGGTCATGCCGGTAGGAGCCACGATGCCCACGCTCTCCGAGCGGATCACCGTGCGTTTCGGGGAGCCCCTGGATCTGTCCCCGCACGGACCGGCCACGAGCGGTCGCGCACGCCGACTCGCGACCGACGAGATCATGTCCGCGATCCATGCCCTCTCCGGACAGGAGCTCGCGGGCACCTACAACGAGGCGCCCGCACAGAACACGATCGAGAAGATCAAGCAGGCGCTCCCGCACGAGCGCCGCTGAACGGTTCGCTCAGCCGGCGGCCGTCACCGTCGCCTCGTGCCGGACGGGGAAGTTGACCGAGTTGGCGATGAAGCACCACTCGTTCGCCTGGGCGTGCGCCCGCTCGGCCGCCTCGATCATTGACGCCTCGGCGACGACGACCTCCGGCCGCAGCAGCACCTCGACAAAGGACCCGCCGCCGGTGCCGTTCTCGCGCATCACGCCGCTCGCCGTGTCGCGGTAGGACACGACCACGACGCCGGCCGTCACGCACGCATGCAGATAGGACAGCAGGTGGCACTCGGAGAGGGAGGCCAGCAGGAGGTCCTCCGGGTTCCAGCGCGACGGGTCGCCACGGAAGGGCTTGTCGGACGACGCGAGCAGTTCCGGCTTCCCCTCGACCTCGATCGTGACATCACGGCGGTAGCCGCGATAGCCGCTCGTGCCGGTTCCGGTGTTGCCCGTCCAGGTGGAGGTGAGGGCGTACCGGTGCTCGCCGAGGGGCCGCGGAGTCGTCTGCTCTGGCATGATCCCAGTCTGTCAGGCGGCGCCGACACCCGGGCTCCGTCCTCGACGGAGGCGAGCCTCACCCGCCGGTAGAGTTGTCGGGTGCTGGAGACTCTCACCGTTCAGGATTCCGTCGAACTCGCCGTCGTGGAGCGGAGCGGCTTCATCGAGTCGCGTCACGCCGGGGCGGCCGTGGTGCTCTCCCCCGAAGGCGAGGTGGTCGCGCGGCACGGCAACACGGAGGCGCTGATCCTCCCGCGTTCCAGCCTCAAGCCGGTGCAGGCGGTCGCCTGTCTCACGGCGGGCGCCGTGCTCGAGGGCGAGCAGTTGGCTCTGTCCACAGCCAGCCATTCCGGAACCGACCGGCACGCCGAGGTCGTGCGCGAGATGCTCACCGCCGGCGGCCTCAACGAGGACGACCTCGCGTGTCCCCCGGCGTGGCCGAGCGACTCCGCGACCCGCGACGAGATGGTGCGCGAGCACGGCCAGGAGGCGCGCGTCCGGATGAACTGCTCCGGCAAGCACGCCGCCATGCTCCGCGCCTGCATCGCGACCGGTTGGCCGACCGACGGCTATCTCGACCCCGCGCACCCGCTCCAGGCCCACATCCGCGACGTCGTCGAGCGGCTGACCGGCGAGAAGATGGCCCACACCGCGATCGACGGCTGCGGCGCCCCGGTGTACGCTCTCACCCTCACGGGCCTGGCCCGCGCGATCCATCGCATCGGAACCGCTTCCGAGCGCTCCCCCTTCGCCCTGCACCGCGTGGCCGGTTCGCTGGTGAAGGCGGTCCGTGAGAACCCCTGGACCATCGACGGCCCCGGGCGCCCCGACACCATCGCGATCGAACGCCTCGGCGTCTTCGCCAAGGGCGGCGCGGAGGGCGTCATGGTGATGGTGGCTCCGAACGGGACGACGGTCGCGCTCAAGATGCTGGACGGCGGCGCTCGCGCGTCGACCATCGTCGCCGCGACTCTGCTGGCTCGCGCGGGCGGGCTCCGTGACGCTGAGGTGGCTGCCTTGAGTGATGCCCTGCCGCTCACGGTGCACGGAGGCGGAGCGAGCGTCGGCACCATCCGTCCGGGCGCAGGGATCTGACCAGACCGCCTCGAACGCTGCCGCGGCCGACGGAGGGGTCACCGACGCCCCAGCGCCGGAAGGACAACCCGTCGTGGCGGGCGGTCCCCGATCACGGACCAGGCGCGCCCGGCGTCCGGCCGCGCGTAGGGCGGCAGAGCTCGGACGCCGACGAGCTGACGGAGCTCGCTCGGCCGCTCGGCGCGGATGAGCACTTCCCCGCGCGAGCGCACCTGCTGCCATAAGGCCACGTGACGCTGCCAGGTCTCCGCATCCGCCACCAGCACGAGTGGCTTCCCTGTCCCGCATACCTCCGGACCCACCCCACGCACGTCCCACTCCGGGTGTGCCGTCTTCAGCGCAGCGACGACGGCCGGCGCGCCGGGGGTGACCAACGCTGCCATCTCCGTCTGCGGCACCCACGCGGCGGTGCTTCGCCCCGGCACGCCGCTGCGGCGGAGCGCGCCGGAGGCCTCCACCCAGGCGAACTGCATCTCTCGATCGCCGAGCATGGCCCGCCCCGCCGGACGGTCGCGCCGGAAGTGCGCCACCTCACCGCCCGCCGCGATATGCTCCACGCGTGTCGGCATCCGCAGGAGAGCGCGCCGCGGAAGCGCCTCCAGCACCCGTGCCAGCGGACCCGTCATCCGGCCTGCCGTGAGCACCCAGGTGGTGCCGGTCGCTGAGCGCACCAGCTGCTCCCAACGCTGGACGAACTCGTGGCCGACCTCGAGCGGGAGGACCGCGTGGAGCTGGTCGAGATCGTCGGCGAGTAGGAGGTCGGGTGGTGCCACCTCGCCCTCGGCCCACGCGGCGAGCAGGTCCACCGCCGCCTCGGGGTCGTCGGGGAACCATGTGCTGTCCGGATGCTGCGCCGCGATCACCCGCAAGACCGTCGTCCTTCCCGTTCCCGGGGCGCCCAGGACGACCAGGCCACGTTCACGGCCAGGGCGCAGGAGTTCGAGCGGCTGCTTCTGGTGCTCGGGGTCGTCGGCACGCCCGAGCACGACTCGGGAGTCGGCGCCGGACAGCCCCGCGGACCCTGCGTGCTCGATCAGCGTGGGGAGCGGCAGGCGTACCGGGAGAGCAGGCTGCCAGGGCGGTGGGCATGCCTGCGCTCCGGCCCATCGCTTCCCGATGCCTCGGATGACGTCGTCGTCGGTGAGGGCGATGCGCACTGCCAGCGGCGCGTCGTCCTGCGGACGTCGTAGCAGCGCGCGACCTCGGCCGTCCGGTCCGCCGGGAAGCTCGGCCGCGCCGGAGGTGCCGAGCATGGCCCTGCTGTCGGCGGCTTCGGCGACGCGCAGACTCAACCGCAGCGGACAGTTCGTGGCGAGGGCATCGCGGATGACCCCGGCGGCACGCTGAGTGCCGAGGACCAGGTGCATCCCCAGGGCTCTGCCCCGCGCCGCGACGTCGGTGAACACCGCGGCCAGCTCCGCATGCTCCTGCAGCAGCGCGGCGAACTCGTCGACGACGATCAGGAGCCGCGGAAGATCGGTCTCCTGCACGTCGCGCGCCCGCGCCGCAGCGAGCGCGCTCTCGCGGCGACGCATCTCCGCGGCTAGGCTCGCGACGCCACGCCGTGCCTCCGTCTCGTCGAGGTCCGTGAGAACGCCGACGACCTGCGGCAGGTCCCGCAGGCGCTCGAAGGCGGTTCCCCCTTTGAAATCCGCAAGGAGGAAGTTCACCCGGTCCGGGCCGCACCCGGCGCAGATAGCCGCGACCCAGGTGACGAGGAGTTCACTCTTCCCCGTGCCCGTCATCCCCGTGACGATCGCGTGCGGACCGTCGTCGACGATGTCGGCGGTCATCGGCTCACCGTGCGCTCCGCGACCGAGGGCGACGAGGAGACCCGTGCCCATCGGCGGTTGCGGCAGCTCTCGCAGCACCACCACTGACGCCTCCGCCCGAGCCGCGTCCGCCTGCCCGCCGCACAGCTCCGCGACCGCCTCCGCCTGCGCGGACGACAGGAACTCGACGTCGAGCTCGACGACGCCGTCCGGAGTGCGCAGCACCGCCGCACCGGGTTCCTCGATGTCGAGCACGGTCGTGATCCCCTCCGGCACGTCGCTGCCGGCCGGCAGGACCCAGATCACCGCGTCAGCACTCGGCTCCGACGATGCCTCGGCAGCGAGAGCGAGGCGGAACCCACCGCGTCGCGCCCGCTGCACGTGCGGAAACGCCGCCGCGGCCGGCTCGCCCACGTCGGGGCCGACGACGAGAGAGAGCACACTTGGCGAGAAGCGCAGGCAGAGCTGGACGACGAAGCCGCGTGCCGCGGCCTGTACGAGAGGAATGGGCCCGCGAAGACACACCCCTCGTCCGAGGGGGACGACCTGAGGCACGTCATCCAGCACGCCGCATCGACGGCGGAAGTCGTCGGCGCGTTCGTCGTCTCCGCCCTCGCAGCGCACGGTGCTGACCCGGGACCCGCGTCCCACGACGAGCGAGGTGTCTTCGCCCGGCGGCCGCGCATCGCGCAGCGGGCGATCCCGCACACAGGAGGCGGCGTCCGGATGGCGTCGTTCCTCCTGCGCCCGCTCGCGTGCATGGCGACGCTGCAGTTCCGCCTCGAGCTCGCTCCAAGCGGCGCTCACCCGGTCGGCATCGAGCCGTCGCTCCCGCCGTCGGCCGCGGGCCGAGTCGACGAGAGAGGCTCCCAGCATCAGCGGCCCCAGCGCTGCGAACCACAGTGCATGCACGGCGCCGGTCGTGCCCCAGAGAGCCAGGCCCACGCCCACCGGGACGATGGCGGCGACGAGGGGGAGCGCGCGGCGCCGGGCGGGCGGTATCGCGGACGGGAGGAGCAGAGGCGAGGAGTCCATGACTCCAGTGGAGCTCATCCTTCGGGCGGCTACGGCCCTTCCACAGGGTGCGGAGCGCTACTCCCCCGACTCCGCTGATGGGGAGGAGGAGTCGTCGGGGTCGTCGACCTGCAGGACGATCACCGTGACGTTGTCACGGCCGCCGTTGTCGAGTGCCGCGGCGAGCATCGCATCGACGCTCTCGGCCGGGTCGGCGTGGGCCCGGAGGAAGTGCTGGATGCCATAGTCCGTGAGCTCTTTCGTGAGACCGTCGGAGCAGATGACGAACCGGTCTCCCGGGCGCACGTCGATGGTGATGTAGTCCGGCGCCGTGAGCTCACTCGCGCCCACTGCACGGGTGATCACATTGCTGTAGGGGTGTCCCTCGGCCTCTTCCGGGCTGAGCTTGCCGGCGGCGATGAGCTCCTGCACGACGGAGTGATCGGTCGTGACCTGCAGGAGTCGATCGTCGCGCAGGAGATAGACGCGGGAATCGCCGATGTTCAGCGCCACCCAGTGTGGTTCGCCGTCGTGCTCTTCCAGGTACACACCGGTGAGCGTGGTGCCCGTGCCCTCATCGGTGGTGTCGGGGTGCCCGGCGATGTCGTCCACGGCGAGAGCGAGCGCCTTCTCGATCGAGGACGGAGAGACCTCGTCGGCGTCCACCACCGCGCGCAGTCGGGTGACCGTGCTCTGGCTGGCGATCTCGCCACCGGCGTGGCCGCCCATGCCGTCCGCGACGATGAACAGCGGGTACTCGGCGAGCAGAGCATCCTGATTGGTCTCTCGGCGCCGCCCCTGGTCGGTCACCCCGGCCCAGGACAGCAGCAACGGACGATGCGCAACCGTGACGGTGTGCGTCTTGGTCTCAGCCACGAACTGCCTCCGATGGACCTGCGGCGAATGGGGCGGGCGCAGGATACTCACACATCGTAATGGAACTCGCTCTCCTGGTCCGCACCGGGGTCGCGGTGATCGGGGCGCGGAGCGAAGGGCGGAGCGTGAACGACCCTCCGGTGCGACGAGTTCATGCCTCCACGTTAGCGGCATGCCGGGACGCGCCGGGACCACGGACGCGAAGAACCCCCGGTCCGGAGACCAGGGGTTCTTCTTCTGTCGTCACGCAGGCGGCTGCGTGGGGTCGTTCGGCGTGGTCGGCGGAGCCGGAGGAGCCGCGGGCGGAGCCGCGGGCGGAGCCGGAGGCGTCGTGGGCGGAGCTGCGGGAGGTGCCGGAGGAGTGGTCGGCGGCACCGGAGGGACCGGCGCGCCCGTCGCCGGGGCGGCGGGAGCAGCCGGCGGCGCATAGCCGGGCGCAGCGGGCGGCGTGAACGCCTGTGTGGGCGGTGCATACCCCTGCGGCGGAGTGCCGTACCCCTGCGGAGCGCCGTAGCCCTGCTGCGGCGCGACCGCTGCCGGCTGGACGGGAACCCCGTCCCAGACCGTGCGGTCGCCGAGGAAAGCGTTGCCCGCCCAGGAAGCCGGCTGGATGTTGGGGTTCCAGCGCGACTTGTCGAAGGCGTTGATGCCGAGCCACACGATGGAGAGGAAGACGTAGAGGACCACCCAGACGGCGTCCTTCTGGAGCTTGAGGCCCACGCGCCACGCCGCGATGACCGAGAGCACCCCGAGGGCGAGCGAGAAGAGGAAGCCGATGCCGATCCAGCTCAGCAGGGCGGCACCCGCGATGCCGTAGAGGACGAGCCACGGGCTCAGATCGCCGAGCTTGAAGAAGATCATGGAGTTGTAGACCGGCACCCAGGCGCGCCAGTTCCCCTGCACCCCGGCCTTCTGGAAGATCTTCATGTAGAAGAGCGACACCAGGACGTATCCGGCGACCGCGATCAGCAGAATGACGAAGAAGTAGGCGAAGAGCAGGCCGAGATAGCCCGCTCCGTAGTCGTCGTAACCCATGAGGCTCACATTCTCTGGTCAGGGGAGACGGCTTTCGTCCCCCACCACGAGACTCCCCGCCTCGCATTGGACATGGTAGCGGTGCACCCAGGGGGCGGCAACGACCGCCGGAGGCGATTCGCCGGGCTCGAGTGACCGTCAGTCGGCGACGACCAGCTCGACCTCGCCGCCCACCGCACCGTTCCGGAGCACGAAGTCATGCGCCTGGGCCCACCGCTGCAGGGCGCGGAGCGAGCCCAGCCGCGGACGATCCTCCGCCAGCGCGCGCACGAGCAGCCCCTTGCTCTTCTTGTTGAAGTGGTTCAGGGCTCTCCCTTGCGCCGTGACGACCCGCACATACGCCGACGACACCGCGTCAGGCACGGGACCGAGCGCCGCGTACGCCTCGCTGCGCAGATCGAGGACGAACGCGGGGGCGTCGGCCGCGATCGCCGCCGTCGTCGGCTCGGCCCAGTGACGGCGGAGCGGCGCCATCCCGGGCACCGCCGTGCCGGCCGCGAGGCGATACGTCGGAATCGCGTCCAGAGCGGCGACGGGGCCGAACGGGGCGCTGTGGATCCACACATGGGCATCCAGCCAACGGCGGGAGGCAGCCGACAGCGACGCCGCGTCGAGGGCGTCGAACAGCACCCCGGTGTAGCGGTCCACCGCGGGCATCGTGGCCGAGGTCCGCAGGGCCCGGTTGTGCGCGACGTCTCCCCGCTGCCGCTCGCTGAGCTTGAGCACCCGCCGGGCGGCGTCCTCGTCGTCCGCGAGAGCGACGAGGGCATCGATCACGGCATCCCGTTGCGGAGCGAGATCGGGAAGCGCGAGCACCGACACGTCCAGGGGGCCGCCGTCACCGCCCTCGCGCTTGGTCTCGGACGGCGGGAGCAGGATCTTCATGGGACCTCGGGGAAAAGAGACGCGTCCGCCTCGGCACCCGGGCGGGTGTCGAGGCGGACGCGATGTACAGGACTGTCAGGAGATGAGTGCCGCGTTGCCGGCCACGATCGTCAGGACGTCGCCCTCCATCGAGAGGAATCCGTCCTGCGCGTTCGCCAGCACCTTGGCGCCATCCGTCTGGGTGATCCGGACCTGGCCCTCGGCGAGGATGGCCAGCACCGGCTCGTGACCGGACATGAAGCCGATCTCGCCCTCGACGGTCTTGGCGACCACGAGGCTCGCCTCTCCCGTCCAGACCTCCGCGTCGGCGGAGACGAGGCTGACGTGCAGCGCCATGGTCAGGCGTTCTCCTTCTGGATCTGCGCCCAGCGCTCCTCCACGTCGGAGATGCCACCGACGTTGAAGAAGGCCTGCTCGGCGACGTGGTCGAAGTCACCGCGGGTGATCGCATCGAACGACTCGATGGTCTCCTTCAGCGGCACGGTCGAACCCTCGACGCCCGTGAACTTCTTCGCCATGTAGGTGTTCTGCGAGAGGAACTGCTGGATGCGGCGTGCACGCGACACGACGATCTTGTCTTCCTCGGAGAGCTCGTCGACACCGAGGATGGCGATGATCTCCTGCAGCTCCTTGTTCTTCTGGAGGATCTGCTTGACCGTGGTGGCCACGCGGTAGTGGTCCTCGCCCAAGTAGCGGGGATCCATGATGCGCGACGTCGAGGTCAGCGGGTCGATGGCCGGGTACAGACCCTTCGACGCGATCTCACGCGAGAGCTCGGTCGTCGCGTCGAGGTGCGCGAAGGTGGTGGCCGGAGCCGGGTCGGTGTAGTCATCGGCCGGCACGTAGATCGCCTGCAGCGAGGTGATCGAGTGACC
>NZ_DLNJ01000022.1:100660-191139 GCF_002478345.1 Microbacterium sp. UBA7513 | reverse complement strand
GTGCTCGTCGCCGTGCTCCTGTGGATGCTGTACCTGCTGCCCTCCTGGCGCGGTCGTTTCCAGTACAACGCGGCCGAGCGGAACGCCGTGCGGCTCAATCAGGCGCTGCGGATCCTCGCCGAGACGAGCGAGACGCCCAGCGAGGTGCACATGGAGCTCAACGCCCGGACCGTCGTCGCCCAGCAGAAGCTCGCGAAGCGGCTGCAGGCCCAGCGGGAAGCCGCGGAGCTCGAGGCGCTCCGCCAGGAACTCGCCGCCACCCGCGCCGATCCCGTGATCCGTCGGGCTCGCGCCCGCCGACGGGTGCGGCTGACGGCGACCGTCGCGCTCGGCCTCGGCCTCGCAGCCGTCGGGCTCGGCATCTGGCAGCTCCTGGCCACCGGGGGAGCGGTGCTCCTCTGGAGCGGTGGGGTGGCAGCCCTCATCGCCACCATCGTCCTGCAGCGGATGGCCGCGGTCGCTGTGCGCGCTGCACGGCGTCCGCAGCCCGCGGCCGTCGAGACCGTCGCGGAGAGGGTCGCTCCGGCTCTGCATGACCAGGGCCCCGCCACCTGGACCCCGCGTCCGCTGCCGGAGCCGATGGTGTCGGTCACGGGATCGCGCGCCCAGGCGGCTCGCGCCGAGATCGATGCGCAGGAGGAGCGCCGCAAGGCCGCTCGGGTCGCCGCGCTCCGTGCCCGCGCCGAGGAGATGGCGCCGGCCGCGCCCGTCAGCCTCCCGGCAGCACCGGAATCCCCGTACGCCCGCATGGGCTTCGTCGACGACGCCGAGATCGAGGCGCACGTCCGCCAGCTCCTCCAGCGTCGGGCCGCCGGATGACCGTCGCGGTGAGCGCGGGTCTGCACCGCTGACGCCTCGGTGCCGCTCAGCGAGAGCGATGCCGACACCTCGTCCGTGCCGGCGCGCCGACGACGACCGCGAGTGTCGCTGCTCGCGTCGGCGCCGTGTCCGCCCGTAGAGTCGTGGGATGGGAACCATGCAGTACGGCTCCGGCAGCGAGATCCAGATCGAGGACCGCGCCCTGGCCCATCTGAAGGTCGCGATCGCGACCAAGCTCCGCCGGAACGAGAGCTTCACGCTGTCCTGGAGGCACCCGGACGGCGACGTACCCGGGCGCTCGACGATCTGGCTGCACCCGTCGATCCCGCTGCGCTTCACCTTCGCGGAGCCGGAGACGCCGGAGCTGAACGTGAAGTGGGTCCAGGCCCTCATGGTGGAGGCGAGCTCGTCGGGAGGCATCAGCCTCGTGGACGAGGTCGTCGACGGCCCAGCCGACTGAGCGCAGCCGCTACTCGGCGGGGTACGCCTGCCGGGCGAGCTGCCGGGCGAGGTGCGCGGCGTTGCGGGACGCCGTCGTGATCGCGGAGCTCACGGCCTCCGGGGTCTCGTCGAGGTCCTTGTAGTCCACGGTCTGCATGGCCTCGCCGTTCCAGTACACCGAGGTCTGCGCGGGGATCGTGTAGCCGATGCCGTTCAGCGCCTGGAAGAGGATCGCGGAGATGTGGTGCGCGCCGTCCTCGTTCCCGAGGACACCGGCGATCGCGACCTTGTCGAAGAGGATCGGGCGGCCCTGCTCGTCCGTCTCGCTGAGCTCGGCGTCCAGGCGCTCCAGCACGCGCTGGGCGACGCTGGAGTGCTGCCCCATCCACGTCGGCGTGACGAACACGAGGATGTCGGCGTCGAGGACGCGCTGACGCAGGGTCGGCCACTGGTCGCCGTCGCCCATGTCCTTCTCGACGCCGGGGCGGATGTCGAGGTCGACGGCGCGGACGAGGTCACCCGTCACCCCGTGCTCGGCGAGGGCATCGAGCAGCTGACGTGCGAGCAGATCGGAGCTCGACGATGCGGGGGAGGGCTTGAGGGTGCAGGAGATCGCGAGGGCGGTGAGGGAGGTGTCCATGGTCCGACTCCACCAGACATCCGGGCGGCGGCACAGGGCCTTTCCGGGTCCGGGCTATCCTGGTAGAGCACCGACGACAGGAGATCCCGTGATCCTCAGCTTCCTCTTCTTCATGATCATGTTCCTCGGAGGCTTCTGGCTGCTGGGGATCGCCCACGAGATGCCGGACACGCTCGCCGCGCTCACCTTCGTCGGCGGCATCCTGCTCGTCTCGCTGGCTCTCGGGTTCGCGATGCGTCAGCGCGGTTCCGCCACGCGTCGCTCCAAGAACTGGACCGGCAGCCCGACCGAGTGACCGCCGCGGGGTGGCTCCCCGCGCTCACCGTCGCCGGGCGAGCCTCGCTTCGAGGTTCGCCCGCACCGCGGGCCATTCCGGCTCGATGATGGAGTACTCCACGCTGTCGCGGAGTGCGCCGTTGCGGTAGCGGCTCATGGCTCGCATCACGCCGTCCTGCTTCGCTCCCAGCCGTTCGATCGCGGCGCGGGACTGGAAGTTCACCCACTGGGTCGTCAGTCCGACTCGGAAGACCCCCAGCGTCTCGAAGGCGTGGCGGAGGAGCAGCAGCTTCGATTCCGCGTTGGTGCCCGTGCCATGGGCGGACGGGCGGTTCCAGGTGTATCCGATGTGCAGCCGGGGGACGTCGGCGACGATGTCGTAGTACGACGTCAGTCCCAGCACGCGTCCCGCGACGTCGAAGGCCGTGAAGGGCACCATCTCGCCGGTGGCGACGAGGCCCAGGCGGCGGTCGACCTCAGCCGCGACGCCGTCGGGCGCCGGAACCGACGTGTACCAGGCCGTCCTCCACAGGTCGCCCTCGGTGACCGCTTCGACGAGGCCGTCGACGTGCGACCGGTCGAGAGGGCGGAGCTCGACGAGCTCGCCGGTGAGAGTGACGGGGGCGGGGGCGACGAGGAAGGCCATGGTGTCATTCAACCAGCGTCGCCCGCCGTCGCCGATCATCAGGCGGCGGGCTCGGACGGGTGCTTCCGGAGGAGCACACGCTGGAACGCGAGGACGATCTCGATCGTCACGTCGAGTTCGAACGCCAGGCTGGCCAGGTGGGTGCCGCGGAGCTGCTCCGCCGCTGCGTACGCCGCCGGCGTGATCAGACATCGCGCGGCCCACTCATCGGCCTGTCGCTCCTGTCGCGCGCGGAAGGTGGCTTGCCCTGTGGGCTGATGGCCGAGATGGGCGTGGCCGAGCTCGTGGGCGAGCACGCTGCGGGCGGTACGCCTGCTCATCCCGGGAGCGAGCCGGATGGTCCGGGTGACGGGTTGGAAGCCCCCGGGGGTGGGACCTGTGCGTTCGATCACACGGAGATCGAGTTCGTCGGCTAGGCGGAGGAGCTGCTGCATGGGCCTCCGTCCGGTCGATGTCGTCTACTCGTAGAGGTCGTCGGTGTCCGTCTCGCGGGTGGATCCGGATTCGAAGGCGACCTCGCGGGTATTGTCGCGCGGGGTGGCGACATCGGTGCGGCGCCGGAAGGGGGTGATGATCGCCGACATGCCGTCGGCGGCCAGGCGCTCCTCGGCCCGGGCGACGAGGACGTGCGGCTCGACCCCGAGCGTGGCGCACACCGCGTAGACCACGGGGACGGGAATGGCGCGCTTGCCCGTCACGTAGTTGTCGAGCGCGCTCCGGGCGATGCCCACGTCGCGCGCCATGGCAGCGATGCTGCTGCGTGCCGCCGCGATCTCCGCCCGCATCTGACGACCGATCGCCTCGTTGAACTGCTCGGCTGGTGTCTTCATCCGGCTCACCTTAGCAGCGCACCGAGAGCAGGATGCCGTCATATTGGCGGGTTGTGGGAGTGTGGGTGTCCGTGCGTGGCGGTACCGTAGGCGCATGGGGACAGAATTGCGTCATCTGATGGCATCAGCGGTGGAGGCTGCGCGATTGCACGCCGGAGTGTCGTTCATGGAACTCGCCGAGCAGGCCGGGATCGCCCCTGCCACCCTGGCCGACCTCCTCGAGGAGCGTGCGGATTTCACGATGGAGGATGTCGCGGGGATCGCGATGGTCCTCGGCGTCCCCGTCACGCGCTTGCTCCCCTGCGCGCCCTGAGGAGAGGCCCGTTCGTGCCACGGGCGGCCGGGACGCGATGAAGTAGCGTGGGCGCATGAAGACCGTTTCCTTCGGATCGACGACCGCTCCGGCCCTGATCGCCGGGATGATGCGCATAGACAGCCTCGATGACGAGCAGATCCGCGCGCTGTACACGACCGCACGCGACGCCGGGATCGACTTCTTCGACCACGCGGACATCTACGGCGGCCAGATGCACCACTGCGAGGCGCGCTTCGCGGATGCCCTGCAGCTCGGCGGCGCGGAGCGGGACGAGATCGTGCTGCAGACCAAGTGCGGCATCGTGCCGGCGCAGGGCATGTTCGACTTCTCCTACGACCACATCGTCGGACAGGTGGAAGGCTCGCTCGCAGCCCTCCGCACCGACCACATCGATGTGCTCCTGCTGCACCGGCCGGATGCGCTCGTCGAGCCGGACGAGGTGGCTCGTGCCTTCGACCACCTCGAGTCCTCCGGCAAGGTCCGGGCGTTCGGGGTGTCGAACCACACGCCCTCGCAGATCGAGCTGTTGAAGACCGCGGTGCGGCAGCCCCTGGTCGCGAACCAGCTGCAGCTGTCCCTCACGCACGCGCCGATCATCGCGCAGCCGGTGGCCGCGAACATGGCCGGGCACGATCAGAGCATCGGGCGCGACGGCGGTGGCATCGTGGACTACTGCCGGATCCACGGCATCACCATTCAGGCCTGGTCGCCCTACCAGAGCGGTTTCGGCGGCGGCGTCTTCCTCGGACACCCGGACTACCCCGAGCTCAACGCGGTGATCGAGCGTCTGGCCGGAATCCATGGAGTGACACCGACCGCGATCGCCACCGCCTGGATCACCCGGCACCCCGCCGGGATGCAGGTCGTGCTCGGCACCACGACGCCGCACCGCGTGCAGGAGGCGGCAGCCGGGGTGGACCTCGTGCTCACCCGGGCCGAGTGGTACGAGCTCTTCCGCGCCGCCGGACACCTGCTGCCGTGAGGTCGCGGTTCCGGTCTCCGCGTCGTCTACCCTGAACCCATGCCGTTCCTGTTCTCGCTTCTGGTCATCGCGCTGATGATCGGTGCGCTGATCGACATCATCACGCGCGACGACTCCCAGGTGAAGTATCTGCCGAAGATGGTCTGGATCATCATCGTGATCCTCCTGCCGCTGATCGGCAGCGCGCTGTGGTTCGCGATCGGCCGCGAGTACGGGGAGGGTGGTGTCCGGCTCCCGCGGATGCGGCGCGCCGAGCGCCCGACCGCCCCGACGGCCACGGTCGCACGCCCCGCGCCGCCGGTCGACGTCCGCTCCACCGAGCAGCAGATCGCGGACCTCGACCGCGAGATCGAGGAGTGGCGGCTCCGCGAGGAGATCGAGAAGCGGCGTCGGGAACGGGGAGACGACGCTCTTCCTTCGTCCTAGCCGCCGAGCGGTCCGGCCTGCCAGGATGCCGTCATGAGCATCCTCGTGAACGTCGACAACTTCGCCCTCGCCGAGACCCACCGCATGATGCGCGACCTCCAGAAGGAGGCCGGGGGTGTGGATCGGTTCCTGCATAACAGGGCTCCGGCCGCGATCGACCGGCAGACCGTGATCCGGCTGAACCGGGACACCCTGTATAGCTTCGCGGTCCTCGACATCAGGGAGGGCGCGACGTTCACCATCCCGGAGCACGGCGACCGCTACCTCTCGGCGATGGTCGTCGACGAGAACCACTACGTCGATGCGATCTTCCACGAGGCGGGCGAGCACACGCTGACGGTGGCGCAGTTCGGGACGCCGTACGTCGTGCTGGCCGTGCGCATCCTCGTGGACCCGGCGGACCCGGCGGACGTGGCGGAGGTGGGGGCCCTGCAGGACCGCATCGCGCTGCGCAGCGGGTCGGCCACGCCGTTCGCGATGCCGGACTACGACACCGTCAGCCTCGACGAGACCCGCCAGGCGCTGCTCGCGCTGGCGCGGAACCTGCGCGGCTTCGACCGCATGTTCGGCAGCGAGGACGAGGTCGACCCGGTGCGGCACCTCATCGGCACGGCGGCGGGCTGGGGCGGGCTGCCGTCATCCGAGGCGAGTTACATCGGCGTCGATCCGCGTCTGCCGGTGGGCCGGTACGAGCTCACGGTCGGCGAGGTGCCGGTCGACGGCTTCTGGTCGATCTCGGTGTACAACGCCGACGGCTTCTTCGAGCCGAACGATCGCGAGGCCTACACGATCAACGACATCACCGGCGTCCGCAACGACGACGGCACGATCACCGTCCGCTTCGGCGACCATCCGGAGGGCGTGCCGAACGTGCTGCCGATCACGGAGGGCTGGAACTACCTCGTCCGCCTCTATCGACCCCGCCCCGAGGTCTTCGACGGGACCTGGACGTTCCCGACGCTCCGGGAATCGGACTGACGAGCTCTGCGCCCGCCGGGTCGCGCCGCGTGCGTCCGGGCGTTCGCGTCGGCGGCGGCGAAGGAGGCGCGGACGGCCTCCTCGAGGTCCGGGTAGCGGAAGGTGAAGCCGGCGGCGGTGAGCTTCTCGGGGAGGACCCAGCGGCTCTTGAGCACGAGCTCGGTCTCGGTGCGGATGCCGATGGCGCCAAGCTCGAGCATCCAGCGCGGCATCGGCGGGCCGACCTGCGCCCCCAGCACGCGGCGCACGGTGGCCATGAAGGCGGCGTTGTCGACGGGGTGCGGTGAGGCGGCGTTGACCGGCCCGTCCAGAGCGGGGGACTCTTCGAGGAACTCGATGATGCGCGCCACATCCTCGATGTGGATCCAGCTGAAGCGCTGTCGCCCGCGACGGGCGCCGGGAAGGTGCGCGGTGCCGGCGGCGCGGCGCGCGGGACCGACCGGCCAGAACCCGTCGTACTGGGGGCCGCCGAGGCCCAGACGTGCGAGGGTGCGCAGCGGTTCCAGCACCCCGCCGTCGCCGAGGACGATGGCGGTGCGGAGGGCCACGCGGCGGGTGCCGGGGAGCGCCTCGGCGAAGAGGGCACGCTCCCACGCCTTGGCGACCTCGACCGAGAAGCCCGTGCCGATCTCGCCGGAGGACTCCGTCATCGGCCGGTCTTCCGCGTGCCGGTAGATCGTGGCCGTCGAGGAGTTGATCCACAGCGGCGGCGGGGTGGCCGCGCGGGAGATGGCGCGGCTCAGAACCGCGGTCGTGTCCAGGCGGGAGCGGAAGATCTCGGCACGGTTGCGCGGCGTGTAGCGGCAGTTCACGCTCTTGCCCGCGAGGCCGATCACGAGCGAGGCCCCGTCGACGGCGGCGTCGATGCCGTCCTGATCGCTCCAGGTGAGGTCACTTCCCGAACGGGAGATCGTGACGACCTCGCGGCCGGCGTCCTGGAGACGGGCCGTGAGGAAGCGCCCCATGAATCCTGTGGCCCCGCCGATGACCACCCGGTCCGTGCTCATGCGCTGTCGTCCTTCCGATCGGGTTCGAGGGCGTAATCGAAATCGCCCCGGTACTCGTAGAGGCGGCCGAGGAGCGGGGCGTCGACCGTCAGGCGCACCCGCTGGCGACCGGCCTCGTCGTCCCAGCGCTCGACGAGCCGGACCACGGGAGCCACGATCCGCGGGATGCGGAGCCGGAAGCGCCCGAGGCGGATGCCCACCGCGAGACTGGTCAGGTGCAGGGCGCCCGCGCGGGGCTCCACGGTGAAGCAGGCCACGACCAGCCCGGGCTCGCCGAGCTCGTCGACGATGCGGCCGTGCCGCGTCGGCGCGACGGCGTCGCGCATCACCCATGGCCCGCTCGCGAACCGGAAGGTGCGCTCGGCGATCGCGCGGGAGGCGATGGTCCGGTTCTCGATGCGGAAGGGCACGTCGCGCTCCCAGCGGGCGGCGATCACCCCGCGCCGCTCGAGGCGGCGGAGGAGCGGCCAGAGCACGCGGCGCGGCGTGCCGACGCGCTGGAACGTGCCTTCGCCGACGCCGACCATCCCGTCCGGGACCGCCTGGAAGTAGGTCCGGAGCCGGGGATGAAGCTCGGCGAGGCGCTCGCCGAGGGCCCTCGCGTACGGGGACTGCGGCACGGGCGTCACGGTTCGAGCCTAGCCCTCGGGGACGCTGTCCCGACCCGCGCCGTCCGCCGGGCGGAGCAGACGGTCGAGGAGGGCGAGGGCCTCGTGCTGCGGAGCCGTGTCATCCAGGAGCCACTGGGTCTGCAGGCCGTCCGAAGCGGCGACGACGAGGGCGGCGACCGCGAGAGGATCGACGTCGGCCCGGATGCGCCCGTCCGTCTGCTGCTCGCGGACCGTCTCGGCGATGTCGGCCCGCAGGCGGGCGAAGCGCTCGGTCGCGAAGGCGCGGGCGGCGGGATGGCCCTCCTCGAGCGCGCTGGCGACAAGCATGGAGTACAGCTGCACCAGACCGGGGACCTCGCGGTTGGCCCTGGCCGACCGGATCATCCCCTCGACGGGGTTCGCGGGTTCCGGCTCGGTCTTCCGTCCCGGGGCGTTGCTCTCCACGTACACCGCGACGAGCAGCTCCTCCAGCGACCCGAAGTAGTGGGTGAGGGCGGCATGCGTCACCCCCACCTCCTTCGCGATCGCCCGCAGGCTCGTGCGGTCGGCGCCGCGGGCCGCGAAGACCTCGATCGCGCGGTCCAGGATCTCCTGGCGGCGGGCGATGCCCTTGGCGTACGCCCCGCGGGGACGCGGGCGTCCGGAGTCGTCGGAGGATGCGGCGGGCATATCCCGAGTCTACCGACTAGAAACTTCCACTTGGAGGTATTCGGTGCTAGCGTGCCTGCAGGGCGCGCGACGCCCTCCTGTCACCGACGACCGAGGAGCACGACCGATGACGATCCAGACCTCTCTGCAGCTGTTCACGATCCGCGAGCAGCTGGAGGCCGACCTCGAGGGCACGCTCGCCGCGGTGGCGGCGCGTGGGTTCACCGCGGTCGAGCCCTACGACTTCGTGCGGCGCGCGGAGGCCATGGCCGCCGCGGTGTCGGCCGCGGGACTGACCGCCCCCTCCGGGCACGCGTTCCTGGCCACGCCGACCTTCGTGCGCCCTGACGGCTCCGGCACCACGGCTCCCGTCCCGCCGCCCGCCGAGGTCTTCGCGGCCGCGAAGACGCTCGGGATGGACACGGTGATCGATCCCTACACCGAGCCGGCGCGCTGGGAATCGGTCGACCAGATCGTCGAGACCGCGCGGCTGCTCAACGAAGCGGCGGAGATCGGCACCGAGGCGGGTGTGCGGGTCGGCTATCACAACCACGCGCACGAGCTGGAGGCCGTGTTCGACGGGGTGACCGGGTTGGAGTTCCTCGCGGAGCACCTCGACGAGCGCGTCGTGCTGGAGGTCGACCTGTACTGGGTCGCCCGCGGCGGCGTCGATCCGGTGGCCCTCGTGGAGCGCCTGGGCGAGCGCGTGATCGCGGTGCACGCGAAGGACGGCACGCTCGACCCCGCGCTGCTCGATGCCTACCCGCCGGCGGATCAGGTGCCCGCGGGCGACGGGGCCGTGCCGCTCCGGGAGGCCATCGCCGCCGCGTCCGCGCTCGAGCTCGCCATCGTGGAGTTCGACCATTACGACGGCGATCTGTTCGACGCCATCGAGCGCAGCCGGGTCTTCCTCGACGCCGAGGCGGCGCACTGATGGTGCGCGGGGGCGGAGTCGTCGGCGTCGGCCTCATCGGCGCGGGCAACATCAGCGACCAGTACCTGCAGAACCTCACGCGCTTCCCGGACGTGGAGGTGCGGGCGATCGGCGACCTCGTCGAGGAGCGGGCGCGCGCGCAGGCCGCGGCGTACGGCGTACCGCGGGCCGGGGGCGTCGAGGTCGTGCTCGACGATCCCGACATCGACATCGTCGTGAACCTCACGATCCCCGCCGCGCACGTCGCCGTCTCGGAGGCGATCGTCGCCGCCGGGAAGCACGTGTGGACCGAGAAGCCGCTCGGCGTGGACCGCGAGGAGGCGCGACGCCTGCTGGAGACGGCCGCAGCGGCCGGACTCCGTGTCGGCGTAGCGCCCGACACCGTCCTCGGCCCCGGTGTGCAGACCGCGAAGCGCGCGATCGCGCGCGGCGACATCGGCCGTCCGCTGTTCGGCCAGACGACCTTCCAGTGGCAGGGGCCGGAGATCTTCCACCCGAACCCCGCATTCCTCTACGCGAAGGGGGCGGGGCCGCTCCTCGACATGGGGCCGTACTACGTCTCGACCCTGGTCCACGTCTTCGGGCCGGTGGCCGCCGTGGCCGCCCTCGGGCTGCAGGGGTCGCCGACCCGCCGCGTGCAGGTCGGCGACCGCGCCGGGGAGGAGTTCCCGGTCGAGATCCCGTCCACGCTCAGCGTCCTGATGGACTTCGAAGGCGGCGGTCAGGCGCAGAGCCTCTACAGCACGGACTCGCCGCTGGTGCGGCAGGGCATCGTGGAGATCACGGGAACCGAGGGCACCCTCGTCATCCCCGACCCGAACACGTTCGGCGGGCCGATCACGATCACCCGGCCGCTGTCCCGGCACTTCGTGCCGCCGGAGCCGGTGGTGCAGGAGGTCGTCGATGTCGCGCCGGAGGGGGTGCTCGCGGGGCGCGGGCTCGGGCTGCTCGACATGGTGCGCGCGATCGCGGAGGACCGACCGCACGTCGCCACCGGCGACTTCGGGTACCACGTGCTCGACACGCTCCTCTCGATCGAGGAAGCCGCAGCGCGGCGCACGTTCGTGGAGGTCGCGAGCACGCTGGATCAGGTGGGCGCGCTGCCCGCCGACTTCGATCCCTTCGCGGCGACGTAGCGGTCCACGTTCGCGGGGGAGAGCACCTCGCGGGCGACCATGATCGCCGCCCCCAGCACCGCCGCGCGGTCGCCCGCCTGCGACTGCACGATCGCGAGGTGCTGGGTGGCGAGCGGGATCGAGCGGCGGTAGACGACCTCGCGGACACCGGCGAGCAGGTGCTCGCCCGCGCGGGCGATGCTGCCGCCGAGCACGATGATCGACGGGTTGAGCAGGTTCACGACCGTCGCGAGCACCTCGCCGACATCGCGACCCGCCTGGCGGGTGGCCTCGATGGCCGCCGCATTGCCGGCGCGGACGAGGTCGACGACGTCGGAGGCGCTGTGCACGTCGTGGCCTTCGGCGCGCAGCGCCACGGCGAGGGCCGAACCGCTCGCGAGGGCCTCGAGATCCCGTTCGTCGCCCGGCTCCCGCCCCGAGCCGGCGCTCATCGGCACCTGGACATGACCCATGTCGCCCGCCGACCCCTGGGCACCGCGCTGGAGCTGACCGCCGGCGATGATGCCGGCGCCGATGCCGGTCGAGACCTTCACGAACACGAGGTCGTCCACCCGTGGCCAGCTCGTGGCCTGCTCGCCGAGCGCGAGGATGTTCACGTCGTTGTCGACGAGGACGGGGACGTCGAACGTGCGCTGCACGTAGCCGGGGACGTCGAAGCGGTCCCAGCCCGGCATGATCGGCGGGTTCGTCGGGCGCCCCGTGGAGTGCTCGACGGGGCCGGGCACGCCGATGCCCACGCCCACGAGGGGAAGGCCGTCGGCGGTCGCGGCGAGCAGGGCCGTCCCCTCCGCGAGGATCGCGTCGAGCAGGGCCTCGGGGCCGTCGCCGATGTCGATGGTGCGGGTGCGCGCGACGAGGATCACGCCGGCGAGGTCGGCTACGGCAACGGTCGCGTGCGTGGCTCCGAGGTCGACGGCGAGGACGAGTCCGGCGCGCGGGTTGAACGCCACGCGGGCGGGAGGGCGGCCGCCGGTCGACACCGCTTCACCGGCGGGGCGGAGGAGGTCGGCGGCCAGCAGCGCGTCGACCCGGGAGGCGACGGTGGAGCGGGCGAGGCCGGTGAGGGCGGCGAGCTCCGCCTTGGTGCGCGCGTGTCCGTCACGGAGGATCTGGAAGATCTCGCCGGTCCCGGGGGAGGGCGCCGCGAGCGGTCTCAGCACGTCAACCATGGCGTCAGTAAAGCACAGCACTTCTCGCAGTCGGTTGTGCGACTTCGGTTTCGTTACAAACAACTTTTGACGAGGTGCTAGCAAAAGTAGGTACGGCTGTGTCAGACTCACCGGCATGACAACGGATGTCACTGACACCGGTCTCGGGACGATCCGAACCGGGATCCTCGGCGGGGGCTTCATGGCCCGCGTGCACCGCACGGCCGCCCGAGACGCGGGCGGCGCGCTGCGCGCCGTCGCCACCCGATCCGCCCAGGGAGCCAGGGACGCCGCGCAGATGCTCGGAGCCGAACGCGCCGCGCACGACGCGGATGACCTGCTCGCCGCGGATGACATCGACGTCGTCCACATCTGCACCCCGAACGCGACGCATGCCGACCTCGCCCTGCGGGCGCTGCGTGCCGGCAAGCACGTCGTGTGCGAGAAACCGCTCGCGACCACCGCCGCGGACGCCGCGATGCTCGCCCGGGCCGCCGAGGAGACCGGCCTCGTCGCCGCCGTCCCCTTCGTCTACCGCTACCACCCGATGGTGCGCGAGGCCCGGGCCCGCGTCGCCCGCGGCGAGGCCGGCGACCTCCTCACGCTCGACTGCTCCTACCTGCAGGACTGGATGCTGCGGCCCACCGACGACGACTGGCGCGTGCGATCCTCGTCCGGCGGCGCCTCCCGGGCGTTCGCCGACATCGGCTCGCACCTGTGCGACCTGCTCGAGTTCGTCACGGGAGACCGCATCCGCGCGCTGAGCGCCCGCACCCGCCGGGTCTTCGCCGAGCGGGCCGGGCAGGCCGTCGACACGGAGGACATCGTCGCCGTGCTCGTCGAGACCACGGCGGGGGCCCTCGGCACGCTGCTCATCTCCCAGATGGCGGCCGGCCGGAAGAACGCCCTCACCCTGGAGCTGCACGGCACGCGGCAGAGTCTGCGGTTCGAGCAGGAACGGCCGGAGGAGCTCTGGGTCGGCATGCGCGAGGAGTCGCGGCTGCTGCTGCGCGACCCCGCCACGGCCGACCCGGAGTCCGCCCGGTTGCAGCGCGTCCCGGCCGGGCATGCCATGGGGTATCAGGACGCCTTCAACGGCTTCGTCGCCGACGTCTACGCCGCGATCGCGGGCGAGGTCCCTGACGGACTGCCGACGTTCGCCGACGGCCACCGCGCCGCCGTGCTGACCGCGGCGGTGCTCGATTCCGCCGCCCACCAGGGCCGCTGGACGGAGGTGCCGGCATGACCGTGACGACCACGCAGCCCGTGCTGCAGGTGGCGGGGATCCGCAAGGCGTTCTTCGGCGTCGAGGTGCTGAAGGGCATCGACTTCGACGTGCGGCCCGGGGAGGTGCACGGCCTCGTCGGCGAGAACGGCGCGGGCAAGTCCACCCTCATGAAGATCATCGCGGGCGTGCAGCCGGCCGACGAGGGGACGATCACGTACCGTGGCGCGGAAGTGCGCCACGCGCACCCGCGGCAGGCGATGGACGCCGGCATCGTCACGGTGTTCCAAGAGTTCACCCTGCTCCCGGAGCGCACGGTCGCGCAGAACGTCTATCTCGGCCGGGAGCCGCGGCGCGCGGGGCTCATCGACGTCCGGGCCATGAACGTGCGTACCGGGGAGCTGCTGAGCGACCTCGGCGTCTCCTTCATCGATCCGCAGTCCCGGGTGGGCTCGCTGACGGTGGCCGAGCAGCAGATCGTCGAGATCGTGAAGGCGCTGTCGTTCGACGCGCAGGTGATCTCGATGGACGAGCCGACCGCCGCCCTCAGCGACCGCGAGGTGGAGCTGCTGTACGCGATCATCCGCCGGCTCACGTCCCGAGGGGTTGCCGTCATCTACGTGTCGCACCGGCTGAAGGAGATCTTCGACCTCTGCGACCGCATCACGATCCTGAAGGACGGCGCCCTCGTCTCCACGGACGAGACCGCGGCGCTGACCACCGACGAGCTCGTGCGCCGGATGGTGGGGCGGTCGATCCAGTCGTATTTCCCTGACCCGGTGGCCGGCACCGCAGTCGGCGCGCCCCGACTCGAACTCGACGGCTGCGGGAACGCCTACGTGGACGGGGTGTCGCTGACGCTCCGTGCGGGGGAGATCGTCGGGGTGGCCGGGCTCCAGGGGTCGGGGCGCACCGAGCTGGTGGAGGGCGTGTTCGGCATCCAGGCCTTCACCCGCGGCGCCGTGCGGATCGACGGGAAGCCGGTGCGGATCGGCGGACCACGCGCGGCTGTGCGCGCCGGACTCGCCCTCGTCTCCGAGGACCGCAAGGCGCAGGGGCTCGCGCTGGGGCAGTCGATCCTCGACAACGCCCTGCTCGTGGTGCGGAACGTGTTCGCGGGACGCACCGCCGCGTCGCGCCGGGAGGTGCCGGGGGTGCTCCGCACACTGGAGGTGTCCTCGCGCGGTCTCGACCAGGAGGTGCGCTTCCTGTCCGGCGGCAACCAGCAGAAGGTGGTGCTGGCGAAGTGGCTGCTCACCCAGCCGCAGATCGTGCTCTTCGACGAGCCGACGCGGGGCATCGACGTGGGGGCCAAGTACGCCGTCTACCAGCTCATGCGTGAGCTGGCGGCACAGGGGAAGGCCGTGCTCATGGTCTCGAGCGAGCTCCCGGAGGTCATCGGCATGAGCGACCGCATCCTCGTCATGCACGACGGCGAACTCGTCGCCGAGCTGCCGGCCGGTGCGGCCGAGCACGAGATCCTCGCGGCGGCCACCGGCGCCGACCGCGGTCCTTCGACGAACGGGGGTGCGCGATGAGCCGCCGCACCGGAGCCCGTCTCCGCATCGACTCGACCGTCATCGTGCTCGGCATCCTGCTGCTCGCGCTCGTGGTCGGCGCGATCCTCGTCGCCACGGTCGGTCGCAACTTCCTCAGCCCGGGGAACATCCGCGACATCCTGACCGGGATGAGCGTGCTCGGCCTCGTGGCCATCGGGCAGACGCTCGTGGTGCTCGGGGCCTCGCTCGACCTGTCGGTCACCTACGTCATCAGCCTGTCGAGCCTGCTCGCGGCGACGATGATGGCCGGGAACGCGGGGAACATCCCGCTCGCGGTGATCGTGACGCTCCTCGTGTGCGCGGGGATCGGGCTCGTGAACGGGCTCATCGTGACCGTGCTCAAGGTCAACGGCTTCATCGCGACGCTCGGCGTCGGGCTGATCCTCCAGGGCATCCTCAACACGAACTTCGAAGGCTCGGCGGGCGAGGTCCCGTGGGCGTTCCAGCTCATCGGCGCGACCGGCGTCGGACCGATCCCGGTGTCCACGCTCATCATGATCGCGCTCGCCGTGCTGGTCTGGGTGCTGCTGAACCGCACCCGTACCGGCGCCCATCTCTACGCAGTCGGCGGCGACCCCGAGATCGCGCGGCTCAGCGGTGTGCGCACCCGCCTCCCGCTGATCTGGGCGCACGTGCTGTGCTCCGTGTTCGCGGGCCTCGCCGGACTCCTGCTCGCCAGCCGTCTCGGCGTCGGCAGCCCGACGGTCGGTCAGCAGGGTGGCTACGCGCTGCTCTCCATCGCCGCGGTCGTGCTCGGCGGCACCCTGCTCCTCGGCGGACGCGGCTCGATCTGGGGCACCATCGGCGGCGTCGCCATCCTCGCCGTCGTCGACAACGTCATGAGCGTGCTGCAGGTGAATCCCTTCCTCAAGGACGTGGTGCGCGGCATCGTCATCGTCGCCGCGGTCGCCGTCTACAGCCGCCGGGCCATCGTGCGGCGTCGTCCCCGCTTCGGCGCCGGCGGCACGCGCACCGGGGGAGACGACGTCGCGAAGGCGGCCGAAGCCGACATGGCGGTCGCGGCCGCCGAGCTCGCGGATCCGACCACCGAGGTCGCCGCCGTCGACAGCGCCGGGGATACCGCCTCCGTGCGGGAAGGAGGACGCTCATGAACGCGCTGCGCACGCTCGTCAGCCCCCGCGGGGCGGTCTTCCTGCTGCTCGTGATCCTGCTCGTCGCGGTCGCCGTGCTCAACCCGAGCTTCGCCGAGCCCGGGCAGTTCATGCGGTACCTGCAGCGCGTCGCCCCCATCGCGATCGTCGCGATCGGGCAGTACTTCGTGATCATCGCGGGGGAGTTCGACCTCTCCCAGGGATCGCTCATCACGGCGCAGGTCATCATCGCCGGCAACCTCGTCGGCCAGGACGACGCCCGCACCCTCCCTGTCCTGCTGCTCATGATCGTGTTCGGTGTGGTCGTCGGGCTCGTGAACGGCGTCCTCACGACGCTGCTCAAGGTGCCGTCGTTCATCGTGACGCTGGGCATGATGCTCGCCCTGCTCGGCGGCGTGATGTGGTGGACGGGCGGCGCGGCCACGGGGAACCCGGCCGACAGCTTCCGGGAGATCGGTCGCGGCGGGATCCGCGACCTCCCCGTGCTGGAGTTCCTGCCCTGGGCCGTTCTGCTGCTCGCCGCCTGGCTCGCCCTCGGCATCGTCATCACCACGCGCCCGCTGGGCAAGACCCTCATCGCAATCGGCGACAACGCCCGCGCGGTGGACTACGCCGGTGCCCGCCGGGCCTGGGTCACGACCCGCGCGTTCGTGCTGTCCTCCCTCTCCGCCACCCTCTCCGCCGTCCTGCTCGTCGGGTACGCGGGGGTGCACCCGTCCGTCGGCCGCGGCTACGAGTTCACCGCGATCACCGCGGTGGTGCTCGGCGGCGTCGTGCTCGGCGGAGGACGAGGGTGGATCGTCGGCGCCGTGGCCGGAGCGTTCGCGCTGGAAGCGCTGTTCCTGCTCCTGAACATCGCGGGCGTGCCCTCCACGCTCCGCGACGCCGTGCAGGGCGTCATCATCATCGCGGCCGTCGCCTATGCGGGGGTCGCCTTCCGAGCCCGCCGCCGGCGCGGTCCCCAGCCGACGGACGTCCCGACCGCGGGGACCGAGAACGCCGAGAACCGCACCACCGCATCAAGCCCTACAACCAGAGGAGATTAGCAATGCGACGATCGATGAAGATCGCCACCGCAGGGGTGGCCCTCTTCGGCCTCATCGCGCTCGCCGGGTGCACGACCGACCCGTCCGTGGCGCCGGCGGAGTCGGAGAACCCCGAGGAGTCGGCCGAGACCACCGAGTGGTTCGACCAGGAGCTCTTCGACAAGCAGGACGAGGAGCGCGGCGTCGACCCCCAGGGCCCCGCCGACCAGCCCTACCTGCAGCACATCAACGCCGAGATGGTCGACACGTCGGAGTTCGCCAGCACCGGCGCCAAGAAGGCCTGCTTCGCGAACGCCTCGATCTCGAACCCGTGGCGGCAGACGGGCTGGATCACGATGAACGAGCAGCTGAAGGTGCTGCAGGAGTCGGGCGCGATCAGCGAGATGGAGACCCGCGACGCGCAGGACTCCGACGACACGCAGATCGCCGACATCGACTACTTCATCTCCGAGGGGAACTGCGACGTCTTCCTCATCTCGCCGAACAGCACGGCGGCGATGACCCCCGCGGTCGAGCGGGCGTGCGAGACGGGCAAGCCGGTGGTCGTGTTCGACCGCGGCGTGAACACCGACTGCCCCGTCACGTTTATCCACCCGATCGGCGGCTTCGCCTGGGGCATCGACACCGCGGAGTTCCTCATCGACAACCTGGAGGAGGGCGACAAGGTCGTGGCTCTCCGGATCCTCCCCGGCGTCGACGTGCTGGAGCACCGCTGGGCCGGCGCCGAGAAGCTGTTCGAGGAGGCCGGGATCGAGGCCGTCGACCACTTCACCGGTGCCGACCCCGCCGAGATCAAGAGCATCATCAGCGACGAGCTCGCCAAGGGCGACGTGCAGGGCATCTGGATGGACGCCGGTGACGGTGCCGTCGCCGCCATCGAGGCCTTCGAGGATGCCGGAGCCGACTACCCGGTGATGACCGGCGAGGACGAGATGAGCTTCCTCCGCAAGTGGAAGGACACGGGTCTCACCGGCCTCGCTCCGGTGTACTCGAACTTCCAGTGGCGCACCCCGCTGCTCGCGGCGCAGATGATCTTCGCGGGTGAAGAGGTGCCGAAGGAGTGGGTGCTCCCGCAGAAGCCGATCACCGAGGCCGAGCTGGACGACTACCTCGCGGCGAACGAGGGGATGCCCGACGGCCACTACGCCAAGTTCGGCGGCGAGGACCTCCCCGGCTACCCGACGGTCTGGCAGGAGCGTCAGATCCCGTAACCCCGTGTGCTCCCGCCCTTCCGCTCGGCCCGCGCCGAGTGGGAGGGTGGGAGCACCCGTACGATCACAAGGACAACGATGCCCCGCACGATCGCCGTCAACACCTGGGTCTGGACGTCTCCGCTGACGGACGACACCCTGGAGCCGCTCGCCCGCACGGCGGCGCGGATGGGCTACGACGCCCTGGAGCTGCCGCTGGAGAGCGTCGGCGACTGGGATCCGCTCCGGGCCCGCACCGTGCTGGACGGCCTCGGCATGGGCGCGGTCGTGGTCGGCGCGATGGGTCCTGGTCGCTCGCTGCTCGCGCGCGCCGGAGACGTCGCCGCGACGCAGGACTACCTCCGTGCGTGCCTGGACGCCGCGGCCGTGCTCGGGGCCTCGATCGTCGCCGGACCCTTCTACGCCCCGACCGGCGTCACCTGGCGCATGGACGAGGCGGAACGGGCGGAGGTCGTCGGGGAGCTCCGGGAGAACCTCGCTCCGCTCGCCAGGGAAGCCGCGGCGATCGGCGTGACGCTGGCCGTCGAGCCGCTCAACCGCTACGAGACCAGCGTGCTGAACACCGTGGCGCAGAGTCTCGACGCGCTGGCGCCGCTGCTCGGCGCAGGGGTGGGGCTGGCCCTCGACACCTACCACCTCAACATCGAGGAGAAGCGGCCGGCCGACGCGGTCCGCGCGGCCGGCGCCGCCATCGCGCACGTGCAGGTGTGCGGCAGCGACCGCGGTGCCGTGGGCGACGACCACACCGACTGGCCGGAGATGCTCCGCGCGCTCGACGACGCCGGCTACCGCGGTGCGCTGGGACTGGAGAGCTTCACAGGGGAGAACGCGACGATCGCCGTCGCGGCTTCCGTGTGGAGACCGCTCGCCGCGAGCCAGGACGACCTCGCTGCCCGCAGCATCGCCCACCTGCGCGCCCTCGGGGCCTGAACCCCCCGCCCGCGATACGAAGCCCCGCGAGACGAAGGAGTATCCATGAGCAGTCACCCGGTCACCCTGTTCACCGGCCAGTGGGCCGACCTCCCGTTCGAGGAGGTGGCCCGCCTCGCCGCGGAGTGGGGCTACGACGGTCTGGAGATCGCCGCGTCCGGCGACCACCTCGACCTCCGTCGGGCGGACGAGGACGACGCCTACGTCGCCTCCCGGCGCGAGATCCTCGACCGGCACGGCCTGCGGGTGTTCGCGATCTCCAACCACCTGGCAGGGCAGGCGGTGTGCGACGACCCGATCGACTTCCGGCACGAGGGCATCCTGCGCCCGTATGTCTGGGGCGACGGCGAGGCCGAGGGCGTGCGGCAGCGAGCCGCGGAGGACATGAAGCGTGCGGCCAGGGTGGCCAGGAAGCTCGGCGTCGACACCGTCGTCGGCTTCACCGGGTCGTCGATCTGGCCCTATGTCGCGATGTTCCCGCCGGTGCCGGAGACGGTGATCGCCCAGGGCTTCCAGGACTTCGCTGACCGGTGGAATCCGATCCTCGACGTGTTCGACGGGGAGGGAGTGCGCTTCGCCCACGAGGTGCATCCGGGGGAGATCGCGTACGACTACTGGTCGAGCGTCCGCACCCTCGATGCGATCGACCACCGTGACGCGTTCGGCTTCAACTGGGACCCCTCGCACATGATGTGGCAGAACATCGACCCGGTCGGCTTCATCGTCGACTTCGCCGACCGGATCTACCATGTCGACTGCAAGGACACCCGTCTGCGCCCGCGGAACGGCCGGGCCGGGGTGCTCGGCTCGCACCTGCCGTGGGGCGACCCCCGGCGCGGCTGGGATTTCGTCTCCACCGGCCACGGCGACGTGCCGTGGGAGGACGCCTTCCGTGCGCTGGACGCGGTCGGCTACGAGGGGCCGATCTCGATCGAGTGGGAGGACGCCGGCATGGACCGCCTGCACGGAGCGCCCGAGGCTCTGGCCTTCGTGCGCTCCCTGCTGTGGCCGCAGCCCGAAGCTGCCTTCGACGCCGCGTTCCGCCACCAGTGACGGCAGGGAGGACGACCGCTGTGCTCAGGGCTCCCGCAGGCGGACCAGGCGCTCGTGCCCAGTCTCCTCGAGCTCGGCGATGTCGTCGCGCGACTTGAGGAAGTCGGAGAACGACCGGTAGCCGAGGGCCTTCTCGCTGAAGGACGGGTCCATGCGGCGCATGTGCGTCTTGACCGCGGAGCTGTGCAGCCATTCGTCGGCGTCCGCCTTGTCGTGGCCGAGACGCAGCGCGCGCTCCAGCAGCCGCGTGGCTTCGCCCTGGTCGTCGATCTTCTCCTCGACCTTGGGCTCCTCGGCGGTGGGCTTGCTCTTGGCCTTCGCGCGCGACTTCGACGCGGTCTTGGGCTTCGCGGCACCCGCGTCCGAGGTGGCCGGGGCGGACGGCTCCGCCGGAACCTCGACCGCGGGGGTGGCGGCGGGCTGTGTGGTCTTCGTCGGACGCGCCACGCCGGGGAGCGAGTCGTACGACTCGAACTCGTCGCAGGCGGCGGCGAGGGACTTCGCCGTGGACCCGGCGACGCCCACGCCGATCACGTAGCGGCCGAGGCGCTTGCAGCGCTGCGCGAGCGGGACGTAGTCGCTGTCGCCCGCCACGATGACGACGTGGGTCAGGTCCGGCAGGCGGAACATGTCCTCGACCGCGTCGACCGCCAGCCGGATATCCGCGCCGTTCTTCGCGTACGCCGCGGCCGGGAAGAGCTGCACGAGATCCACCGCGCGCGCCACGAGCTGCGAGCGGTACTCGGCGTTGACCGGCGACGACCAGTCCGCGTAGGCCCTCGTGAGCACGAGCGTGCCGAAGGACGCCGCGTAGTCGATGATGGCCCCGACCTCGATCATCGCCCGGTTCAGTCGCTCGGCGACCTCGGGGTCGTTCGGGTGCTCCGTGATGCGCTGGCGATCCTTGCCGTAGGAGTTGCGGCCGTGGACGCGGTCGTACCAGGAGATGACGATGTTGTCGAAGTCCAGGTACACCGCCACGCGGGCGTCGGTCGTCTCAGCCACGGTCGTCCTCCTCACCGGGGTACCGGACGCCGATCTGCGCGCGGATCTCGTCGAGGGCGCCCATGATGGCGACGCTCTCCGCGATGGGGAGGATGTCGCCCTCGAGGAGACCGTCGCGGACCAGACGCTCGGCCGCGAGCGCCTGGTACTGCATGCCGCGGCCCTCGACCTCCGAGACGTACTCCTCCTGCACGGTGCCGTCCGGCCGCACGACACGGAAGGTGGTGGGCGTGTACCAGACCCGGTCGATGTCGATGCGGGCCTCGGTGCCGACGATGCTCGCGGCGTTGGGGCCGGCGCCGCGCGAGGAGGAGAGGGTCGTGGAGATCGCTCCACTCTCGTGGATCATGACGGTGGCGACCTCGGAATCGGCCCCGGTCTCGACCAGACGCCCCACGGCGCGGATGGTGGTCGGTGCCCCGAGGACGTCCCAGACGAAGGAGATCGGGTAGATGCCGAGGTCGAGCAGCGCCCCGCCGCCCAGTTCGAGCGCGTTCAGACGGTGTGCGGGGTCGGTGGGCAGCTGCTGCGTGTGGTCGGCGCTCACGGTGCGGATCTCCCCCAGGGCGCCGTCGGCGAGGAGCTCGCGGATGCGGACCATGTGCGGCAGGTAGCGCGTCCACATCGCCTCCATCACGAGCAGCCCGCGCTCGGCGGCGAGGCGCTGGAGGTCTTCGGCCTGCGTGCGGTTCAGGGTGAACGCCTTCTCCACGAGCACGTGCTTGCCGTGCTCCAGGGCGAGCCGGGCGTTCTCGTGGTGCATCGGGTGCGGCGTGGAGACGTAGACGATGTCGACGTCGGGATCGGAGACCAGCGCCTCGTACGACGGATGCGCGTGCGCGATGTCGAAGCGTGCGGCGAAGGCGTCGGCCGACTCCTGCGAGCGCGAGCCCACCGCGACGAGGTCGAGGCCGGCCGTGCGCAGATCGGATGCGAAGGCGCCGGCGATGCCGCCGGTCGCGAGGATTCCCCACCGAAGACCTGTCATGGTCTCAGCGTAGGGGGTGCGGCGGGGGATCGCTCTCTCACAGAACTTTGTCAGCTTCCCAGGACGAAAGTCTCGTGCGGCTGACTCGACCAATTCGTAGGGTGAAGGAGTGATTGAACCCATGCCGACAACCAGAACTTTCAGATGGTCATGGTGGCTCCTCGCCTTTGCGGTTAGCCTGCTCCTGACTCTCATCCCGATTGTCATCACTGCCATCAATTTCGGCTCCATGGGTGGCGAAATTGAGGCATACGATCCGACTCCTGCTGAGTTGGCCACTTGGCAAACCGGTGAGATGGCCTACCGAATCGCCACTGCCGGGGCTTTCTTGACGGTCGGGCTCGGTATTGTGGCCGCAGTCCGCCAGCCGAGCAAACGAGTCGTATGGGGTGCGTGGTTTGTTGGAGGCGCACTCCTCATCATGCTTGCAGCGGCGATCTTCGCCTGGGAAAGTACCCCTCAGGTGTGATCAGGCTTCGCTCCCGGGCAATAGGAATAATCAACCTGAAGTTCGCCGATCCGCGACTCTGCCCGATTAACTTGGCGAAGAAGCTCCATGTTTCGAGAAGGCACCTTTCCAGAGCATTCCGAACGTGTGGCAGAATCGGAGTTTCGTCGACGATCTCTCACGTGCGTATTGGTGCCGCATTGAAGATCATTCGCGAGCGACCGGATCTGCCACTTCGGCATGTTTCCGAAACGGTGGGATTTAACGATTCGAACACTTTCAGAAACCGGTTCAAGGCCGCTACGGGATTGCTGCCTCGTCAATATCAAGCGAGAGTGCGACAGCCAGATACACGCTCTTGGGTCCCTGTGGTCGTGCACATCGGGTGTGAGCGACGGAGCGTGCCCCGGGTAGACCCCCGGGGCACGCTCGATCAGTGAGCTAACTCGGCATCAGGGGTTGCATCCTTGCGCCACCTGAACCCACCAGAACACATCTGGGCGCCACGACTCCATGTCGTAGGTCGCTCCTCCGCCAGAGCCATTGGCTGCGACGTGACAATGGAACTGATTGAGAATCGTTGAGGTCACCTTGTTCGCATTCGTGCCAAGTCTGGCCTTCAGGTCGGCGGTATGGAACTTGTAGGTGCCCAACGCATTGTTCTGGCGACCGAAGGCGGTCGGGACAGCGCGGACGACGTACTTCGAGCCACCCTGGTTCGTGACGTACGCGGACTCGACAAGCCACTTACCCAGGTACGGGTCAGCGACGAGCGGATAGACGACATCCTCGACCGCGTCAATGTCCACATGCTGAGTGAGCACCCCGTCAGCGTAGGTGAACCACGTGGGGATCTCTTGGCCGATCGCATCCTTTGCCCACGGCTCCGCAACGCCACCGAGATACTCGCCCTTGCTGTTGAGATAGGCCATAGCTCCACCCTCAAGGAGCTCTGCGGTGGCGTCACTCGGCAGGTCCAGCGCGAAATCGTAGGTGCGTGGCGCCGTTGCATCATCGATCCGGATCGCGAAGAGTGCGGATGCATCGTCGAGAAGCACAGCCTCGACCTCGCTCGATGCACCGGTCTCTTCCGCGGTCAAACTAATCGTTCCGCTATCGGACGAGATCGAGATCGTGTCATCTTTCACCGTCGCGTCAACATCACCCACCGATGTCGATGAGACGGTGGATGGTGCGATCATCTCTGCGATCTCGGGCGCTGCGGCTCGCAGTTCTTCTATCGTGTCCGCCTCGTTCTCGGCGCTAGCGGCATGCGGTGTCGTGACGGCGATGCCTACTACCAGAGATGCGGCGATTATTGATCTGAGACGCACTATTCAACCCTCCAGGTCGTGTGTTCATGTCTTCTCAGTCTCGGGTGTCTGGTCCAGATTGAAACCTCAAATCCGGGACCGATACGTCCCCAGTCGGTTCCGTGCGGCTTCGAAGCACGGCACGATTCTGCTCGTACCGATACAGATAAACAGGAGCTACGAGTGGTCAAAGTGAAGCGGTTGATTCAGTCCATCATCGGCGTATCTGCGTCAGTGATCATGGTCGCTACCGGGGGGACAGCGGCGCACAGTGCGACAAGCTACAGCGAAGAGACACCGCCCCCGGTCGAGGTTGGATCCCTCTCGCAGTTGACCAACGCGGAGGCGGATCTTCTCGCCAGCGACGACCTGAAGCGAGTCAGCGTCGATCCCTACACGGGGGACGTCACGTCGGTGGTTCCCATGTCAGAGGCGGAGCTGAATGAGGAGGTCTTCGGCTCGCTTCCGCCCCAGGGAAGCACCAGCACGAGAGCGGCATCGCCAAACTGCACGAGCACCTCACAGCCGTGCTGGCACGCGGCCACACCCAGCATCAACTATCGGTTCACTCTCGGCACAACCAAGGGAACCTGGGGTGCCCGCAAGGACTTCTGGACAGGAAACTACTACGCGAAGCTCTGCTGGATCGATCCTCTGCCGACGAACCCGTTCAACCCGGGTACTGTGTGCATGCCTCTTCGCAACGGAACCAAGGCGTGGATTCAGATTGGTTTCACGGTCACCGGAAAGCAGGTGAACGTTTCCAGCATTCGATGATGCCTCGTGGCATGCGCGCACCTCAGCGTTCATGCCGCTGCTGAGATCGCACTGCGATTGAAGAGCCGCCCCGACACCGTCGTCGGGGCGGCTCTGGGTTTTACCTCTACTCGTCGATGCGCTCGGTGGCACCACCACGACCGTGAGGCATCGGTGCCAGCGGGCGCAGCGGGTCCGGACTGCAGACGCAGCAGTGATGGAGAATCGCGGCTCCGAGAGTGAAATGACCCGCATGAGTCGGTGGCGCTAGAACAGGGCATCCCGATCGAGGCCTCCCTGCGCGCTCGACAGCTTTTCCTCGTATGTCGACGCGTGACCTGTGGTGTCGCGCGAGTCGCGCCGTCGCAGCCCCGATTCCTACCGTGAAGAAACCTCGTCCCACCCGAAGCCAGGAGGCCTCCGCATGAACCGTCGTCTGATCCGCGCTGCCGCCGTGGCGCTCCCGCTCGTGCTCGCGGGGAGCCTCGCCGCCTGCGCGTCCACGCCCGCTCCCGCGGTCTCACCGGCGGCCGGCGGCGACCCCGTCACCGGAGGCACGCTGACCTACCTCGAGCACCAGGCCTACACGAACCTGTATCCGCCGCAGGCCGGCTTCTACCCGAACGGCGGCATCGTCAACAACATCGCCGCCCGGCTCACCTGGCAGAACCCGGAGACGCTCGAGATCGAGCCGTGGATCGCCGTGGACTGGACAGTGAACGACGACGCCACGGAGTACACCTTCGACCTCAACCCGGACGTGACGTTCTCGGACGGCACACCCGTGGACGCCGCCGCCGTGGCGAAGAACTTCGACACCTACGGGCTGGGCGACGCCGAGCGCGGGCTCACCGTCTCCGAGGCCATCAACAACTACGCCGGCAGCGAGGTGGTCGACGAGGACACCGTGACGTTCCGCTTCAGCGCGCCGTCGCCCGGATTCCTGCAGGCGACGTCGACCATCAACTCGGGACTGCTGTCCCCGGAGACCCTGGACGGCACGATCGAGGACTTCGGCGCGGGCAACGCGGAGGACATCATCGGCTCCGGTCCCTTTACGGTCACGGACGAGAAGCTCGGCACCGAGTACACCCTCACCGCCCGCGACGACTACGCCTGGGGCCCGGACAGCGCCGAGAACGACGGTCGTCCCTACCTCGACGCCGTGCACGTGCTGGTCACGCCCGAGGACTCCGTCCGCATCGGGTCGCTGCTCGCGGGTCAGGCCGACTACGTCCGCTACGTCCAGGCGTTCGACGAGGACCGCGTCGAGGGCGCCGGATTCACGCTCTACGCCCCGCAGACCCGCGGCGTGAACAACTCGATCGCCCTCCGCCCGGAGAACCCGCTGCTGTCCGACATCCGCGTGCGCCAGGCGATCATCGCCGCGGTCGACGCGCAGGAGGTCGTCGACACCCTGTTCACCGAGAACTACCCGGTGGCCACGTCGGTGCTGTCCTCCCAGGCCGCGGGCTACAAGGACGAGTCCGCGCACTACGCCCACGACCCGGAGAAGGCGGAGGCGCTGCTCGACGAGGCGGGCTGGGAGCCCGGCGCCGACGGCATCAGGGAGAAGGACGGCGAGCGGCTGTCGATCACGGTCTACGAGGCCAAGCCGCAGCCGCTGTCGAAGCAGACCCTGGAGCTCGTGGCGCAGCAGCTCGCGGCGGTCGGTGTGGAGCTCACCGTCAAGCCCGGCGATGCGGGCAGCTACGCGGAGGACACGCGTGATCCGCTGAAGACGGGGTTCTACCACTCGATGGTCGGGCGTGCCGACCTCGACGTGATCAAGAGCCAATACTTCACGAAGAACCGCGACGTGCTCATCTCTCAGGACGCGACGCTCGACGAGCTGCTGCTCGCCGTCGCCTCTGAGCCGGACGCCGAGAAGCGGGTGGCCGCCTCGCAGGCCGTGCAGGACTACATTGCGGAGCAGGCGTACGTGATCCCGCTCTTCGAGGAGCCGCAGGTCTACGGTGCGGCCACGTATGTGCACGGCGTCGCCTTCGAGTCGGTCGGCCGGCCCACGTTCTCCGGCGTGTGGCTCGCGGAGCACTGAGGATCACGGTGACCCCATGACCTTCGTCCTCCGACGGGCCGGGCAGGCCGCGATCGTGCTGATCGCGGCCTTCACGGCCACGTTCTTCCTGCTGCAGCTGCTGCCGGGAGACGCCATCCTCATCAAGTTCTCCGACCCGAGCCTGGGGCTCTCGCCGGAGCAGCTCGACGACATCCGCGCCACCTACGGCGCCGACGTGCCGTGGGGGGAGCAGTACCTGCACGCGGGTCTCGGCTTCCTGGCGGGCGACTTCGGCTACTCGACCCAGTACGGCACCCCGGTGCGGACGATGCTCGCCGAGGCGCTGCCCGCCACGCTGCTGCTCGCGACGCTCGGACTCCTGGTCGCCGCCCTCCTCGCGGTGCTGATCGCCGTGCTCTCCTCGCTCGCACCCTTCGCGTGGCTGCGGGACGGCCTGCGCCAGGTGCCGGGACTGTTCGTCGCGGTCCCGGTGTTCTGGCTCGGGATCCTGCTCATCCAGCTGTTCTCGTTCGGACTCGGCTGGGTGCCGATCGTGGGGGCCGATCCTGTCAGCGGGCTGATCCTGCCCGTCCTCACGCTCGCCGTGCCGATCTCGGCGCCGCTCGCCCAGGTGCTGGTCCGGTCGATCGACCGGGTGCAGGCGCAGCCGTTCGTGACCGTGGTGCGGGCGAAGGGGGCGCCGCCGGCGTGGGTGCTCACGCGCTCGGTCGCACGCAACGCCGCCGTCCCGACGCTCACCATCGCGGGGGTGCTGTTCGGAGAGCTCGTCGGAGGCGCCGTGGTCACCGAGACGGTGTTCGGCCGCACCGGCATCGGACGCCTCACGGAGCAGGCCGTCGCGAACCAGGACATCCCGGTGCTGCAGGGAGTGGTGATGCTGTCGGCGCTGGGGTTCGTGGTGATCAGCTTCGCCGTCGACCTCGCCACGCCCCTGATCGACCCGCGGCAGCGGCGATCGGCGCGCGCCGCCCGTTCCCGCCCCGTCCTTCCCGCCGCCCAGGAGGTGCCCGCATGACCGCTCCCGTGATCGCCGAGACGTCGGTCGAGACGTCGGGTGCCCCGACCGCGCCGTCCGCCCCGGCGCCCGTCTCCGCATCCCGTCCGCGACGGCGGTCGCGTGCCTGGGGACTGTACCTCGCGTTCGCGGTCGTCGCCGTGGCGGTGCTGTGGGCGGTGATCCCCGGCGTCTTCGCGCCGGGCGACCCGCTGACCGGCGTACCCGCCGACAAGCTCCTGCCCCCGAGCGCCGCGCACTGGTTCGGGACCGACGCGCTGGGCCGCGACCTGTTCGGCCGGGTCGTGCACGGCGCGGTGCACTCCCTGTCAGGGGCGCTCATCGCCGTGACCGTCGGCCTCGCGCTCGGCACGCTCCTCGGGGCCGTCGCCGGCGCGACCGGCGGCATCGTGGACGACGTGCTGATGCGGATCGTCGACGTGCTGCTGGCCATCCCCGGGCTGCTGCTGTCGCTCTCCGTCATCATCCTGCTCGGATTCGGAACGGTGAACGCGGCGATCGCCGTGGGACTCGGCAGCGTCGCCGCCTTCGCCCGGCTCATGCGCGCCGAGGTGGCGCGGGTGCGCCGCACCGAGTACGTCGAGGCGGCGTACGGCAGCGGCGGCACCTTCGTCGCCGTGCTGCGCCGGCATGTGCTCCCGAACGCCCTCACCCCGATCGTCGCGCTCGCCGCCTTGCAGTTCGGCACGGCGATCCTCGCCATCTCCACCCTCGGCTTCCTCGGCTACGGAGCCCCGCCGCCCACCCCCGAGTGGGGGCTGCTGATCGCCGAGGGACGCAACTACATCGCGACCGCCTGGTGGCTCACGGCGCTGCCCGGCCTCGTCGTGGTCGCCGTCGTGCTCAGCGCCAACCGCATCAGCCACCGGCTCGGAAGGAGCCCCCGATGACACTGGCGACCCCTCCGTCACCAGCCTCACCCGTCCTCGCCGCGACGGACCTGCGGGTCTCGTACGCCGGTCGCGAGGTCGTGCACGGCGTCTCCTTCGCCATCGCCGAGGGGGAGACGCTCGCCCTGGTCGGCGAGTCGGGCTCCGGCAAGTCCACCACGGCGCACGCCCTCCTCGGCCTGCTGCCGCAGGGCGGACGGGTCGAGGGCGGCCGCGTCCGCCTCGGCGACCTCGACATCTCCGGATGGTCGGATCGGGCGTTCCGCGGCATCCGCGGGTCGGAGATCGGGCTGGTGCCGCAGGATCCGACGACGTCGCTCGACCCGGTGCGCCCCGTCGGCGTGCAGGTCGCCGAGGTGCTGCGCCTGCACGGGCATCGCGACCGTCGTTCCCGGAACGCCCGCGTGCTCGAGCTGCTCGACCGCGTCGGGCTGGACGACCCCGATCTGCGCGCCCGACAGTATCCGCACGAGCTCTCCGGCGGCATGCGGCAGCGGGTCCTCATCGCGGCCGCGATCGCCCTCCGGCCTCGACTGCTCATCGCGGACGAGCCCACCAGCGCCCTCGACGCCACGGTGCAGCGCCGAGTGCTGGACCTGCTGGACGAGCTGCAGCGCGAGGACGGCACGAGCATCCTGCTCGTGACGCACGACCTCGGCGTCGCCGCGGACCGGGCGGCGCGGATCGCGGTGCTGAAGGACGGTCGGATCGTGGAGCAGGGGCCGAGCGCGCAGGTGCTCGCGGAGCCGGAAGACCCGTACACGCGGCAGCTGCTCGCCGACGCGCCCGCCTTCACGACCGGCTTCCGGCGTCCGGACGCGCCGCCGTTCCTCCGGGATCCCGCGGCGGTGGCCGCCGAGAAGCCGTACGAGATCGTGGCCGCGGGCCTCGTGAAGGAGTTTCGGGTCGCGGGTCGTGAGCGCTTCCGGGCGGTCGACGACGTCTCCTTCCGGGTGCGCCGCGGCACGACCCATGCGCTGGTCGGCGAGTCCGGATCGGGCAAGTCCACGACCGCGCGCCTGGTCACGCGCTTCCTCCGTCCGGACGCCGGGACCGTGGAGCTCGCGGGGGAGGACGCGACGGCCGTCGAGGGGGCGCGACTGCGTGCGCTGCGCCGACGGATCCAGCTCGTGTACCAGAACCCCTTCGCCTCGCTCGATCCACGGCAGCAGATCGCCGACATCGTGGCCGAGCCGCTGCACAACTTCCGCATCGGCGGCCGGTCCGAGCGTCGGGATCGCGCGGTCGCCCTGCTCGAACGCGTGGCGCTGCCGGCGGATGCGGCCCGCCGTACGCCGAGTGAGCTCTCCGGCGGGCAGCGGCAGCGGGTCGCGATCGCACGGGCGCTCGCCGTCGACCCCGAGATCCTCGTGCTCGACGAGGCGGTGTCGGCGCTCGACGTGACGGTGCAGGCGCGCATCCTCGAACTGCTCTCCGCGCTCCAGGCCGAGCTCGGACTCACCTACCTCTTCATCTCGCACGACCTCGCCGTGGTGCGCCGCATCAGCCACACCGTCTCCGTCATGCACCGCGGTCGCGTGGTGGAGGACGGGCCGACCGAAGAGCTGTTCCACGACCCGCAGCACGAGAACACCCGGGAGCTGCTGGCCGCGGTCCCCGGACGAACGGAGGTCCTCGCATGAGCACCACCCCTCGTCCCACCGTCGCGTTCTTCACGCGGCTCCTCGACGACGCGTCCCCGGTCGACCGCTACCGCCTCGCCCTGGCGCAGATCCAGCACGCCGAGAAGCACGGGGTGGGGCGGGCGTGGGTGGCGCAGCACCATTTCCGGGCGGCCGAGGGCGGGCTGCCCTCGCCGCTCGTCTTCCTCGCGCATGCGGCGGCGCGCACCTCGCGGATCCGCCTCGGCACCGGGATCATCACCCTGCCCCTCGAAGACCCGGTCCGCGTGGCCGAGGACGCCGTGGTGGCCGACCTGCTCGCGGACGGGCGGATCGACCTCGGGCTCGGCAGCGGCGGCACCCCGTCGTCCTTCGCGCCCTTCGGGGAGGACGTGCGCGACAAGGGGCCCACCTACGACCGCAAGCTCAGTCTCCTGCTCGACGCTCTCGCCGGCCGGGACATCGGTGCGGGGAACACGCTGTATCCGGACGCGGGGTCGCTGGCCGCGCGCATCTGGCAGGCGACGTTCTCGGCACCCGGCGGTCATCGGGCGGGCGTCCACGGTCACGGACTGCTGCTGTCCCGCACGCAGCCCCGCCCCCACGACCGGCTGCACGCGCCGCTGTCCGCCCTGCAGGACCCCATCATCGACGCGTACCTCGACGCGCTGCCCGCAGAGGCGACCCCGCGCATCACCGCCTCCCGCACCGTGTTCGTGGCGGACGACCGCGCCGAGGCGCTCCGGTTCGCCGAGGTCGGGTTGCGGCGCGCGGCCGAGGGCTTCCGTCGGCAGGGCCAGACGATCCCCGGAGACGACCTCGACGACCTCATCGCCGCGCTCGACACGCATCTCGGCACGCCCGAGGAGGTCGCCGCCTCGCTCGCCGCGGACACGACGCTGCACCGCGCGACCGAGGTGGCGTTCCAGGTGCACTCGGTCGACGCACCGCACGCCCACGTCCTGCGGTCGATCGAGCTGTTCGCGACGGAGGTCGCCCCGGCCCTCGGCTACGCGCTGTCCCCGCCGGATCCCGAGAGCACCCGCACTGCCGAGAACACCCCCACCGTGAAGGAGAACGCATGACCGCCGACATCGTCGACCAGCTGACGGGGGTGACGCCGGAGCTCGATGCGCTGCGTCGTCGCCGTCCTGTGACCAGGGAGGAGCTCCAGGCGAGCTTCGACGCGCTGTTCCACCCGGTCTCCGCGGAGCACGTGTCGCTCGCCGAGCGCGCGCTGATCGCGGCGTTCGCGACCGCGCTCGCCGGTGAGGACGACCCCACGGCGGAGTTCTACGCCGGGAGAGCGCGCGAGATCGACCCTGAGCGCGCCGCGATCGTCGCCCGAGAGGCCGAGGCCGCCGCGACCACCGGACCGTTCGGTGCCTACACCGAACGCGGGCTGGAGGCCGAGAGCACCGACGGCGCGCGGTACGTGCCGGACGCGGCGGCGTCGGCTGCCCTGGGGGAGCGCCTCGCGGCGGCTCTCGCGCACACGCACCTGCTGGTGTTCCGCCCCTGCGAGGCATCAGGCACCGACCTCGGCCGTCTGCACGACGCCGGTTGGTCGACGGACGGGATCGTGACGCTGTCGCAGCTCGTGTCGTTCCTCGCCTTCCAGCAGCGGGTCGTCACCGGCCTCCGCGTGCTCCAGAAGGCCGGACTCACCGCCACCGCTACCGACACCGCCACCGCTACCGACACCGACACCGACGAGGAGGCCGCATGACCGCCGCCGACACCGTGCTCCGCCACGACGACGCCCCCTATCCTGACGCCTTCACCCGCGCCGAGGTCGGCTGGACGCCGCACCTCGCGCCGCTGGCGGAGGAGGATCTCACTCCGCGGCACCTCGACGGCCTCGTCGACGCCGCCCGCGCGAAGAACGAGTACTTCCGGCTGCTCGCGCGCGACCCCGAGGTGCTTCGCGCGCGCACCCTCGTCGACAAGGACATCTTCTACAACACTGCGGAGGGGCTGCCCCGCGCGGAGCGGGAGCTCGCCGCGACGGCCGCCTCCCGCCGCAACGGCTGCGTCTTCTGCGCCTCCGTGCACTCCCGGTTCGCGGCGCACCACGGCAAGCGGCCGGAAGCCGTCGACGCGCTCCTCGCCGAGGGCGTGGACGCAGACCTCGGGGAGCGCTGGAACGCGATCGTCGCCGCCGCGGTCGCGCTGACCGACACGCCCCGCGCGTTCGGTCCCGCGCACATCGCGCGCCTCCGTGCGGCCGGACTGGACGATCTCGAGATCGCAGACGTCGTGCACGGCGCGGCCTTCTTCAACTGGGCGAACCGGCTGATGCTCTCGCTCGGCCGCCCCACTGCTCCCGCCTGACCGACAGGGAGGCCGTCGCCGGATGCGCTACCGTCGCATCATGACAAGCCGTCTGCGGCGCCGAAGCCTCCCTGTCGTCGGCTTCGTCGCTGCGGCCGTCATGCTCGTCGGGTGCGCGCCGAGCATCGAGAGCCTCGTGCGGGTGAGCCTCGCGGATTCCATCGAAGACGCGCAGGAAGACATGTGGGAGCACCGCGGCAAGATCGTCACGGACCCGGAAGTGACCATCGCCGAACTCTCCCTCGCCTCCGACCTCCGGGACGGAACCGACGAGCTCGACGGCAACCCCCTCAAGCTCCTCGACCTCGACAAGAGGGGCGAGGGCACCACCCTGACACTCCTCGCATTCGGTGGCGCGCAGACGGGCGGTGGCTGGTGGTACGAGCAACGCCAGGGGGCGGTGTGCTTCACCCTGACCTTTCCGCGAGGCGAAGAGGTCGTGGAGACCGGCCCCGCGGACTGCCCGGACATCCCGGAACTGGACGGCATCGAGGACGTCGTCCCGCTCGAAGAACTAGACGTCAGACTCACCGCCACCAAGGCCGACTACCCCGACTCGGTGTGCCAGTGCTACAGCGGCAGTGAGTGCGACTGCCCCGGAGGGTAGGCGATCGGGTCGGATCCCGTCGCCGCAGCAACTCCGCTCCGGTGCCACCCTGATCCCTCAGGGGACGAGGATGATCTTCCCCGAGGCGGCGCCGGTCTCCATGAGCTCATGGGCCCGGGCCGCCTCGGCGAGGGGCAGCTCCGGGCCGAGCTCGATGGTGAAGTCGCCCGCGGCCAGGAGGTCGACCGTCTTCTGCAGCGCTTCTGCGCGCCACTCCAACTCCTGCGGCGTGAGCGGCTCGGGGGAGCCGCCGGAGAACGCCCGGATGCCGAAGTCGGCGGCGTCGGGACCGCGGACGATGGTCGCGATGCGGTCGCGGTCGGCGACCAGGGCGAGGGAGGTCTCGATCGCCTCGTCGGTGCCCGCGCAGTCCAGGACGACGGTCACGGGGGAGGGGGCCGCCGCGCGGACGCGGTCGAGCAGGCCGTCGCCGTAGGCCACGGGGATCGCGCCGAGCTCGCGGAGCTGATCGTGCCGGGCGGGGCTCGCGGTGGCGATCACGGTCGCGCCCCAGGCGACGGCGAACTGCACGGCGGCCTGGCCGACCGCACCCGAGCCCGCATGCACGAGGAGCACGTCGTCGGCCGTCACGGCGAGCGAGCGGAGGGACTGATAGGCGGTGCCGGCGGGGATGCCGATCGCCGCGCCCTCGGCCGCGGTGACGGCATCCGGCAGCTTCACGAGCTTGTCGGCCTCGACCGCGAGGGCGGAGGCGTAGGTCCCGAGCGTGTCGCGGATCGCGACGCGGTCGCCGACCTCGAACCCGTCCGCGCCCTCGCCCAGCACCTCGATGACTCCCGCGCCGTCGAACCCGACCGGACGCGGCTCGGTGATCGGCGCGGACGGGCGCTTGCCGCCGCGGAGCTTGGCGTCGATGGGGTTGGCGCCGGCCGCCTCGATGCGCACCAGCGCCTCGCCGCGGACGGGCACGGGGTCAGGCACCTCCATGAGGTGGAGGACAGCGGGGGATCCGAACTCGGTGTAGACGATCGCGCGGGCCATGCCCTCAGGCTACCCGGCGAGGGTCACTTCCCCGCGAGCGCCTTGGTGATCCGCTGCGGGGACACCGGCTGCGCGGTGCCGAGACGCTGGGCGAAGACGCTGACCCGGTACTCCTCCAGCAGCCAGCGCACCTCGACGATCGCGGGCGGCGCGTCGGGCGCGAGCGGGATGGTGCCCCCGGCGTCCGCGAACAGCGCCGCCATCCGCTCGAACTCCGTCATCCGCGCGCGGTCCTTGCCCGGCTCGTTCGCGAGGGTCTTCAGCCGGTCGATGATGCCGTCGAGGTACCGGGGGAAGTGGGCGAGCCGGTCGACTCCCGCTGCCGCGACGAAGCCGGGGTGCAGCAGGCCGGAGAGCTGAGTGCGGATGTCGTTCAGCGGGCCGAGCAGCGCCAGCGCGTTCTGCGACTTGATGCCGCGCTCCACCTCCCGCGCCTTCGTGAGGATGCGGGCGACCAGGGAGACGCAGGCGAAGAGCTCGTCGACGAGCACGGCGGAGACGGCGTCGCGGACCCGGGCGAAGTCGGCCTCGGTGCGCACGACGCCACGGTCCCGGCCGTCGGCGCCACCGGTCGACGCGTCGATCACACGACCGGCGACGGCGGCCCGGCAGTCCTCGATGAGCGCGGCCGCCGACGGGTACGGCGAGGCGGCGAGTGCGAGCTTCTCCTGGCTGGTGAGGTGCTGCTGCACGTACGACGACGGCGACGGCACCGCGAGCAGGACGAGACGGAGCACGCCGTCGCGCGTGGCGGCGGCCGCGGCGTCGGGAGTCGCCTCGACCCGCACCGACACGCTCGTGCCGGCATCGACGATCGCCGGGTACCCGCGGACGACCCCGCCCGCGACCTTCGTGTCGATGACCGCCGGGAGGTCGCCGAACGTCCACGCCGTCAGCCCGGTCTGCTCGACGGGAGCGGCGGCCACGCGCTCCGCCCCGCGGGGCCCCGGTGCCTCCGCGCGCCCGGGTCGGGCGATGGAGCGGGCGACGCTGCTGCGCGCACGGTCGGAGAGCTCGGCCTGCAGCGCCCGGAGATCGCGCCCGGACCCGACCACCCGTCCCCGCTCGTCCACGGCGCGGAAGTTCATGCGCAGATGCGCCGGCACCCGTTCGTCGTCGAAGTCGGCGGCCGTGACCACCTGGTTCGCGAGCGGCTGCACGAGCCGCGCGAGCGCCTCCTTGAGAGTGCGCGGGGGGAGACCGCCGTGCACCTCCGGACCCTCGTCGGCCAGCGCCGCCCCGAACTTCTCCGCCCAGTCGGCGGCGGGGACGACGTGGCGCCGGATGGCCTTGGGCAGCGCACGCAGCAGTCCGGTGACGAGCTCGGCGCGGAGCCCAGGCACCTGCCAGTCGAAGCCGCGGTCCTCGATCTGGGCGAGCAGCGGCAGCGGGACCACGACGCTCACGCCGTCGTCGGGGGCACCCGGCTCGAACCGGTACGCGAGGCCGAGCACCTGATCGCCCTGCGTCCACCGGGTCGGGAACTCGCGCTGGTCGGCGCGGTCCTCGTCGTCGATGAGGTCGCTCTCGCGCATCACGAGCAGCTTCGGCGTCGTCCTCAGCGCCTCGCGCCACCACTTCTCGAACGACCGCACGTCGAACACGTCGGCGGGGATGCGCTCGTCGTAGAAGCGGAAGACGGCCTCGTCGCCGGCCAGGATGTCGCGGCGCCGCTCGCGCTCCTCGAGCTTCTCCAAGCGGCGGCGGAGCTCGGCGTTGCTGCGCCAGAACGCACTGACCCGCTTGTCGATGCGGGACGGATCCCATTCGCCCTCGACGAGCGCATGACGCACGAAGAGCTCGCGCGAGGCGGCCCGGTCGATGCGGGCGAACTGCACGCGCCGGCGCGGGATGATCTCGACCCCGAACAGCGTGACCTTCTCGAACGCCACGGCGGCTCCGGCGTCCTTGGACCAGTGCGGCTCGGTGACCTGGCGCTTGGCGAGGTCGCCGGCGAGGGGCTCGGCCCAGGCGGGGTCGATGGCGGCGACGGTGCGGGCGAAGGTGCGGGAGGTCTCCACGATCTCGGCGGCCATGACCGCCCGGGGGCTCTTCTTGCGCAACCCCGAGCCCGGGAAGATCGAGAACCGGATGCCCCGCGCGCCCCGGTACTCGGTGATCCGGCGGCGGGCGTCCCCCGCGGGGGAGTGGGCCTTCCCCGCGGGGGCGGTGCGCTCGTCGAGGACGCCGATCTGCGACAGCAGGCCGGACAGCAGCGCGCGGTGGATGGCATCCGGATCGGCGGCACCGCTCGGCTCCGCCCCGCGGTCGGGGGTCTTGACGAGCGTCCGCAGCTGGCGATGCACGTCGAACCACTCGCGGACCCGCACGTAGTTGAGGTGCTCGCTGCGGCACAGCCGGCGGAACGCGCTGGAGCCGAGCGCGCGCTGCTGCTCTCGGAGGTGGTTCCAGAGGTTCAGGAGGGTGAGGAAGTCGCTCGTCGGATCCACGAAGCGCGCGTGCAGCCGGTCGGCCTCCTCTCGCCGCTCCTCCGGTCGCTCCCGCACGTCCTGGATGGACAGCCCCGCCACGATCGCGAGCACGTCCCGCAGCACCGACCCCTGGGTCCCTGGGCCTGTCGAAGGGCCCGCCTCGATGAGCATCCGCGCGAACCGCGGGTCCATCGGCATCCGGGCGATGTCGCGCCCGATGCGGGTGAGCCGGGGGCCGTCGTCCGGGCCGTGCGCCGGGCGGAGGGCGCCGAGTTCGGTGAGCAGGTCGAACGCCGCCTTCACGCCCCGGGAGTCGGGCGGGGTGAGGAAGGGGAACGCGGTGATGTCCCCGAAGCCCAGCGCGAGCATCTGCAGGATGACGGAGGCGAGCGAGGTGCGCAGGATCTCGGGTTCGGTGAACTCGGGACGCCGCGCGAAGTCCTCCTCGGAGTACAGGCGGATGGCGATGCCGTCACTCGTACGGCCGGCACGACCGGAGCGCTGGTTCGCCGAGGCCTGGGAGATGGCCTCGATGGGCAGCCGCTGCACCTTCGAGCGGTTGCTGTACCGGGAGATGCGGGCGGTGCCCGCGTCGATGACGTACTTGATGCCGGGCACCGTGAGGCTCGTCTCGGCCACGTTCGTCGCGAGCACGACCCGGCGACGGACCCCGGCCACGGTGCTGCGCTCGAACACCCGGTGCTGCTCCGCGGCGGAGAGCCGACCGAACAGGGGGAGGACCTCGGTGGGCGAACGGTCCTTGGCGTAGGCGGCGCGCACGGCGTCGGCCGCATCCCGGATCTCCGCCTCGCCCGGCAGGAACACGAGCACGTCGCCTGGTGCCTCCCGGTCCAGCTCGCGGAGCGCCGCGACGATCGCGCTCACCTCGTCCTCCGGCTCGCCGGCGGCGTCCTGCTCCGCGTCCTCGTCGACGAGCGGGCGATAGCGGATCTCGACGGGATATGTGCGCCCCGACACCTCGATGACGGGCGCGGGGGTGCCGTCGGCAGCGGCGAAGTGGCGGGCGAAGCTCTCCGGGTCGATCGTGGCGGAGGTGATGATCACCTTCAGGTCCGGGCGCTCCGGGAGGATGCGGGCGAGGTAGCCCAGCAGGAAGTCGACGTTGAGGGAGCGCTCGTGGGCCTCGTCGATGATGATCGTGTCGTAGCGCGTCAGCAGCCGGTCCCGGTGGATCTCGTTGAGGAGGATCCCGTCGGTCATCAGCGCGATCCGGGTCTCGTCGGAGACCTTGTCGGTGAAGCGCACCTTGTAGCCGACGAGGGTGCCGAGCTCGACCCGCAGCTCCTCGGCCACGCGCTCCGCGATCGTGCGGGCGGCCAGCCGTCGGGGCTGGGTATGGGCGATGCGCTCCCGGCCCAGCTCCAGCGCGATCTTCGGGAGCTGGGTGGTCTTCCCCGATCCGGTCGCGCCGGCGACGATGACGACCTGGTGGTCGCGGATGGCGTCGGCGATCTCGTCCCTGGCCGCGCTGACGGGCAGCTCCGGAGGGTAGGAGATCACGGGGGAGGACATAGCCCTCCATCGTATGCCGGGATGCGCGCCGGGGTCGCCGCGATCGCCGCATACGATCATCGGGTGATGACTGCTCTCCGCCCCGTGCGCTGGTTCCGTGATTTCGGGCGGCCGCCGCGCATCCTCGGTCTCGACGTCGCCCGGGGTCTGGCGATCCTCGGCATGGCCGGTGCCCACGTCGGCGTGACGGAGGCGTTCGAGTGGGGCGACCCGACGACGTGGACCGACCTCGTGCACGGTCGCTCGTCGATCCTGTTCGCGCTGCTCGCCGGCGTCTCCATCGCCCTCATGACAGGACGCGACGTGCTGCCGGAGCGGGAGCGCGTCCCGAGCATCCGCCTCAACCTCGTCGGCCGCGGCGCGGTGATCTTCGTGATCGGTCTCGCCCTGGAGCTCCTCAACACGCCGATCGCCGTGATCCTCACCCTCTACGGCCTGCTGTACGTCGCCGTCATCCCGGTCCTGCGGTGGCGACCGTGGCAGCTGCTCCTCGGCGCCGCCGTCCTCGCCCTCGCCGGTCCGGCGCTGCTCGCTCTGCTCAGCGCGGTGGCGCTGCAGCCGTTCGGCGCGGGCATCGGGTTCGCGCTCTACGGCACCTATCCGATCACCGTGTGGCTGGCGCTCGTGCTCGGCGGCATGGCTCTGGGCCGGCTCCGGGTGCAGGAGCTGCGCACGGCCGTCGTCGCCCTCGTCGTCGGCGTGGTCCTCGCCGCGATCGGCTACGGCCTCGGCGCTCTCGGCGCGGGCGCGGGACTGGGCGGGACCGGATCACTCAGCTCCTCGACGAGCGGATACTCCGGGAGCGAGAGCATCGAGATCCTTCCCGACGAGAGCCTGGACAGCCTCCCTGTCGAGAGCCTGTCGTCGTCGTTCATCCCGGACGACGCGATGCCGCCGTCGGGCTGGGAGAGCTACCCCGAAGCGCTCGCCGCGACGGACCCGCTCGGCTCCATGGTCCGCGCGGTCTTCGCCGTCGACCCGCATAGCGGTGGCACCGCCGAGATCCTGGGCTCCGGCGGCTTCGCCCTCGCGGTGGTCGCCCTGTGCCTGCTGCTGAGCCGTCCGCTGCGCTGGCTGCTGCTGCCCCTCGGAGCTCTGGGATCCATGCCGCTCACGGCATACAGCCTGCACGTCGTCTCCGTCGTCGTCGTCGCCGGCCCCGGCGGCTTCATCGCGGACAACGCCTTCTGGGCGCTCACGGCCCTGGCGCTCCTGATGGTCACGACGCTGTGGGCGATGTTCGTCGGCCGTGGCCCCCTGGAGCGACTTGTCGGGAAGGGCGCCGTCGCGATGGCGGCCGTCCCTCGCCGCTGACGCTTTTCGTCATCCGCACGGCCGCACCTGTCATCACAGGTCCTAGGCTGGGGGGATGACCATTCCTGCACTCGAACTGAACGACGGCAACTCCATCCCCCAGCTGGGCTACGGCGTCTTCAAGGTGCCGCCGGCGGAGACCGAGAAGGCGGTGAGCGAAGCCCTGGAGATCGGGTACCGCCACATCGACACCGCCGCGATCTACGGCAACGAGGAGGGTGTCGGCGCGGCCATCGCGTCCTCCGGCATCCCCCGCGAGGAGCTCTTCGTCACCACGAAGCTGTGGAACGACCGCCACCACGACGACGAGCCCCGCGCCGCCATCGGCGAGAGCCTGGAGAAGCTCGGCCTGGAGCAGGTCGACCTCTACCTCGTGCACTGGCCCACCCCGGCGAAGGACGACTACGTCCACGCGTTCGCGAAGCTCATCGAGCTGCGCGACGCGGGCCTGACGCGCAGCATCGGCGTCTCGAACTTCCTCGTGCCGCACCTGGAGCGCACGGTGAAGGAGACCGGCGTCGTCCCGGCCGTGAACCAGATCGAGCTGCACCCGGCGTACCAGCGCCGCGAGGAGGTCGCCTGGGCCGAGGCCAACGGCGTCCGCATCGAGGCCTGGGGTCCGCTCGGCCAGGGCAAGTACGACCTCTTCGGCACCCCGGCGATCGCGGAGGCGGCCGCCGCTCACGGCGTGACGCCCGCACAGGCCGTCCTGCGCTGGCACCTGCAGAAGGGCATCATCGTCTTCCCGAAGTCGGTGCGCCCCGAGCGCCTGCGCGAGAACCTCGATGTGTTCGGCTTCGAGCTGACCGACGCCGAGATCGCCGCGATCGACGCGCTCGACCCGCTCGACGGTTCCGGCCGCGTGGGCTCGCACCCGGACGAGGTCAACTGATCCCGCCCTCATACCGGCCGCGGGCCCGGCACTGACGCCGTCACCGAGCAGGCACTGACCGGAGCCGCGCTCCACAGCACGGACACCGCACATGACGCCCCGTGTCGCTTCGCGCGACACGGGGCGTCCGCGTGGGTACCGTCGAGCGCATGACAGCTCCGCTCCGCGTCGTCGCCGTCTCGGGCTCCCTGCACGAGCCGAGCAAGACCACCGCCCTCCTCCGTGCGATCACCGCCGCGGTCGCCGAGCGCGCCCCCGTCGAGGCGCAGCTGATCGAGCTCACGCAGATCGGCCCCTCGCTCGCGGGTGCTCTCACCCGTGACCAGCTCCCGCCGGAGGCGGAGGCGCAGCTGAAGGCGATCGAGACCGCCGACCTGCTCATCGCGGGCAGCCCGGTGTACCGCGCCTCGTTCACGGGGCTGTTCAAGCACCTGTTCGACTTCGTGGACCAGTACGCCCTCGTCGGCACGCCGGTGCTCCTCGCCGCGACCGGCGGCGGCGAGCGGCACGCCCTCATGATCGAGCACCAGCTCCGTCCCCTGTTCGCGTTCTTCCAGGCGCTCACCCTCCCGCTCGGCGTGTACGCGAGCACGACCGACTTCGACGGCTACGAGGTGGCCACCGACGTGCTGCGGGCGCGGATCGCGCTCGCAGCCGAGCGCGCCCTTCCGCTCGTCGGCTACACCGCGTCTCGCCCCGCGGAGCTGCTCGTCGGCTGATCCGGGTCTCCCGGTCTCGCGGAGCTGCTCGACGGTTGAGCCTGTCTCGCCCCGCGGAGCTGCTCGTCGGCTGATCCGGGTCCGACCCCCAGCAGGCCTCCCCGGCGTAGCGTGGGAGCATGACGAACCGGCTCGCCGACACTCTCAGCCCCTATCTGCGGGCGCACGCGGACAACCCCGTCGACTGGTACCCCTGGGGGGAGGAGGCCTTCGCGGAGGCTCGCCGCCGGGACGTGCCGATGCTGATTTCGATCGGCTACTCCACCTGTCACTGGTGCCATGTGATGGCGCGCGAGTCGTTCGCCGACCCGGAGACCGCCGCCCGCATCAACGAGGGGTTCGTCGCGGTGAAGGTCGACCGCGAGGAGCATCCGCACGTCGACGGGGCGTACATGGCCGCCGCGTCCGCGTTCACCCAGAACCTCGGCTGGCCGCTCACGGTGTTCACCACGCCCGCCGGACGCGCCTTCTACGCGGGGACGTACTGGCCGCCGGAGGCGCGACCGCCGATGCCCGCGTTCCGCGATGTGCTGGCCGCGGTGCGCGAGGCGTGGACGACGCGACGGGCGCAGGCCGAGGAATCCGCCGACGCGGTGACCGCGGCGCTCGCCGAGGCGGCGGAGACCGCGGCGTCGAGCCTCCCGGACGCCGCCGCCCTCGCGGAGGCCGCCCGCGGTCTCGCCGCCAGGGAGGACGCGGAGTTCGGCGGCTTCGGCGGAGCTCCGAAGTTCCCGGTGGCCACGACCCTGCGGTTCCTCCAGGAGCCCCTCGTCCGCGCGGCCGCACCGGAGGCGGCGGCTGCGGCCGAGCGCGCCCTCGCGGCGATGGTGGACTCGGATCTGCGTGACGCCGACGGCGGGTTCTTCCGCTATGCGACCCGGCGTGACTGGACGGTGCCGCACTACGAGCGCATGCTGACCGACAACGCCCAGCTGCTCGAGGTCGCGCTCGACGCCGGCGACGAGGAGACCGCGCGCGGCATAGCCCGCTTCCTGCTCGGCACGCTGCGGCGGAAGGGCGGCGGCTTCGGCGCTGCGCAGGATTCCGAATCGTGGATCGACGGGGCCCGCAGCGAGGGGGGCTACTACCTCCGTCCCGTCGCGGAGCGCGCGGCGCTGGAGCCGCCCGCGGTAGACGGCAAGGTCATCACGGGCTGGAACGGCCTCGCGATCGCGGCACTCGCCCGGGCGGGGGCGGCGCTCGGCGAGGACGCGTGGATCGCCGATGCCGCAGAGGCGGCCGCGGCCGTGCTCGGCACCAACCGCGGGGCCGACGGCGCGCTCGTACGGGCCTCCCTGGACGGCCGACCCTCCGCCGCGGTCGCCACCGCCGCCGACCTCGCTCTCCTCGCCGACGGCCTGTTCGCCCTCGCGGCGGCGACGGGTGACGTCGCTCCGGCGGTCACGGGGCGCGACCTCCTCGACGGGGTGCTGGACGGCGCCGCGGGGGAGGACCCGCTGCTCCGTACGCAGGGCATCGCCGCCTCGCCCGACCACACCGACGGCGACCTCCCCTCGGACACGGCGGCGGTCGCGCAGGCCGCGCTCAGTGCCTGGCGGCTCGGAGCGGGGGACCGCTATCGCGCGGCGGCGGCCGAGCGGGTGCAGGCCCTTGCCTCCCGGGCACTCGCCCAGCCCTTCGCCCACGGCAGTCTGCTGCGGGTCGCCGCAGGACTCGCCACGGCGCCGCGGCAGCTCGTCGTGGTGACGGAGGACCCCGGTGGCGTGCTCGCCGCCGCGGCCCGCGGAGCCGATGCCGATGTCGTCGCCGTCGTCACGCCGGCGCAGGCCGCGGCGTTCGCCGCCGCGGGGTTCGAGCTGTTCGAGGGCAAGGAGGCGACCGCCGAGCGCGCCTACGACTGCCGCGCCTTCGTGTGCCGCCTGCCGGTGAGCGATCCGGCCGCGGTCTCGCGCGCACGGTGAGCGCCCTTCTCCGGCGCAGCGCTGTGCATTCTGCCTACCGTGCGGCGTCCTTCAGCCTGTCGAGTGCGCGCGATGCGCAGCTTCGAGTGCACGGTTTGCCCAGCGCCCGCCATCCGTTCTAGGGTGACGCGACCCCTCTCGGATCACAGCAAGGATGCTCTGACGATGACTCTCTCCGCCCGCGCCGGTCTCGACGCCGTGCCCGCCTACCGACAGGGGCGCTCCGCCCCGGCCGGTGCCTCCAAGCTCTCCTCGAACGAGTCCCCGCATCCGCCGCTGCCCTCCGTCGTGCGCGCCGTGCAGGACCGGGTGGCCGGCATCCACCGCTACCCGGACATGAGTGCCTCCGCGGTCCGGGAGGCGCTCGCCGCCCGGTATGCGGTGAACCCGGCGCAGGTGACCGTCGGCGCGGGGTCGGTGGAGATCGCCGCCCAGCTCATCCACGCGGTCGCCGGCGAGGGGGACGAGGTCGTCTTCGCGTGGCGGTCCTTCGAGGCCTACCCCTCGCTCGTCCGGATCGCCGGGGCGACGCCCGTCGCCGTGCCGCTGGATGCCGATCACGGACACGACCTCGACGCGATGCTCGCCGCGATCACCCCGCGCACGCGCCTCGTCTTCGTGTGCAACCCCAACAACCCGACCGGCACGGTCGTCGACGCCGAGGCCCTGGAGCGCTTCGTCGCCGCGGTGCCGCACGACGTCCTCGTCGTCATCGACGAGGCCTACGTGCACTTCGACCGCACGGACAGCCGCGGCGCCGGCATCGAGCTGTTCCGTCGCCACCCGCACGTCGCGGTGCTGCACACGTTCTCCAAGGCCTACGGCCTCGCCGGTCTCCGTATCGGCTATGCGATCGCCCCCGCCACGATCGCCGAGGCGCAGCGCAAGGTGGCCGTGCCGTTCGGGGTCACCGACCTCGCCCAGGCCGCGGCCCTCGCCTCGCTCGCCGCGGAGGACGAGCTCGCCGTCCGCATCGACGAGGTCGTGGCGCAGCGCGACCGGCTGTACACCGTGCTCACCGCCGCCGGCTGGCCCGCCGTCCGCTCGCAGGCCAACTTCGTCTGGGTTCCCGCGGGGGAGCACACCGCCGAGCTCGACGCCGTCCTGCACGCCGGGGGCGTGGTCGCCCGCGCCTTCCCCGGTGAGGGCGTCCGTATCTCGTCCGGCTCCGCCGCCGACATCGATCGGGTGGAAGCGGCCCTCGCGGCCTCCGGCGATTCCGACCACGATTCCGACCTGATGGAGGTGGGCGCGTGACCACCGAGGTCCCCGTCACCACGACGACCACGAAGGGCTTGCACCCGGGCCTCACCCGCCGCCAGATCTCCATGATGGGGCTCGGCGGCGCGATCGGCGCGGGGCTGTTCGTCGGCTCCGGGCAGGCGATCAGCATCGCCGGACCCGCCGTGCTCATCTCGTACCTCGTCGCGGGCGGCATCGTCGTGCTCGTGATGGCGATGCTCGCCGAGATGGTCGCGGCCCGTCCGAGCTCCGGCGCCTTCAGCTCCTACGCCCAGAAGGCCATGGGGCGCAGCGCCGGCAGCGCGGTGGGCTGGCTGTACTGGATTCAGCTCGTCGTCGTGATCGCCGCCGAGGCGACCGGCGCGGCCGGGATCGTGGCGAACTGGGTACCCGGGATCCCCGCGTGGGTGTGGGTGCTCGTGTTCGTCGTGGCCCTCACCGCGGTGAACCTCTTCGGCGTGCGCAACTACGGCCGTTTCGAGTTCTGGTTCGCGGCGATCAAGGTCGCCGCGATCATCGCCTTCCTCGTCGTCGGCGTATGCGCGATCGTCGGGCTCATCCCCGGCGTGCCGGCGACCGGCATCTCGAATCTGGTGGATGAGGGCGGCTTCGCGCCGCACGGCATCACCGGCATCGCGGCGGCGCTCCTCATCGTCGTCTTCGCGTTCGGCGGCACCGAGGTCGTCGCGATCGCGGCCGCCGAGTCGGACGACCCCTCCCGCAACATCCGCCGGATCGTGCGCGAGGTGCTGGTGCGCATCCTCGTCTTCTACGTCGGCTCGATCTTCGTCATCGTCGCGGTGCTCCCGTGGGACGACCCCGCCGTGCAGGCCGGTCCGTTCTCGGCGGTCCTGGACACCCTGAACGTGCCGGGCGTCGGCCTCGTGATGGACCTCATCGTGGTGATCGCGCTGCTCTCGGCCATGAACGCCAACATCTACGGCGCCTCCCGGATGGCGTACTCGCTGGGCGAACGCGGGCTGGCGCCGCTGTCCGTCACCCGGACGAGCCTCAAGGGCGTGCCGTTCGTCGCCGTCCTCGCCTCGGTGGCGTTCGGCTTCGTCACCGTCGGGTTGAACTGGGCGTTCCCGGATGTCGTGCTCCCGGCGCTGCTGAACGTCGTGGGGTCGACCCTGCTGGTGATCTGGACGGCGACGGCGATCTCGCAGATCGTGCTGCGCCGGCGGGCCGACCGCGCCGGCGAGGCGATGCCGATGCGGCTCTGGGGCTTCCCCTGGGTCTCGTGGCTCTGCCTGGTGCTGCTCACGGCCGTGATCGCGCTGGCGATGATCGACCCGGCCGCGCGCATCCAGCTGCTGCTCACGCTCGGGCTCACCGCCGTGCTGCTGGTCGTCGCCCGCCTGACGCGGGGTGTGTCCCGCCCCGGGATCGTCAAGGAGTGACGTGCGGATCGATCGCCTCGACGCCGCGCTGATCCGGCTGCTGACGGAGTCGCCGCAGCTGCCCCTGCTCGAGTGCGCACGCCGGCTGGGCATCGCGCGGGGGACGGCCACCAGCCGTCTCGCGCGCTTGCACGAGGGCGGGGTGATCGAGGCGATCGTGCCGCGCATCGACCCCGCCGGCTTCGGGTACGGCGTCGTGGCGTTCTGCCTCGTCGAGATCGATCAGAAGGTCGGACACGACGACGTCGCCACCGCCCTCGCGGACGCGGTGCCGGAGATCGTCGACATGCACACCGTGACCGGCGCGAGCGACATGCAGCTCCGGCTCGTCGCCCGCGATGCGACGCGGCTGCAGGAGGTGCTGGACCGGGTGGCCCTTGTGCCGGGGGTCGCGCGGACCGCGTCCTCCATCGCGATGCGCACGCATCTCTCCGGTCGCGTCCTCCCGCTCGTGGAGCACGTGGCCGACGAGGTCTCCTGACCCGGGGCCGCGCTGTGGCCGGCCAGCCCGCCGGTCAGACCCAGCCGGGCAGCCAGTTGTGCAGGCGCCAGAAGTCGTAGGGAACGCTCGTCCCCGTCCACAGCGGCAGGAAGAACGCCGACACCAGGACGACGACGCCGAGGTAGATCAGGACGGTGCGCTCTCCCGACTGCCGGCGCGGGAGCGGATCCCCCCGGCGCCCGGCGATGATCCGCAGCGTGGCGGTGAGCGCGAGCACGAGGAACGGCATCATCACGACCGTGTAGAACTGGAAGATCGTCCGGTCGGGGAACATGAGCCAGGGCAGGTAGGTCACCGCGAGCCCCACGAGCGGGAGGCTGAGCGCCGGGCCGACCGGCTGCCGCGTGATCCAGCCGCGGATGAGGCGGTAGAGCAGGTACACGCTGGCCGCGACGCCGCCGTACCAGATGAGCGGGTTGGGGATCGCCGAGATCACGCCGATGCAGTGGTCGACGCCGCAGCCGGTGGGGTCGCTGTCGACCCACACCGCGGTCGGGCGGAGCAGGAAGGGCCACTCCCACGCCGGGCTCGCGTACGGGTGCCCGCGGGTGAGGCCCACGTGGAACCCGAGCATGGCCTCGTGGTAGTTCCACAGGGCGATAAGCGGGTTCGGGTCGCTGCCGCGGTCGTAGCCGTTCGCCGTCACTAGCCACCCGGTCCAGCTCGCGAGGTACACCGCGAGAGCGGGGAAGACGAGGAGGACGAACGACACCGGCCCCTGCCGGAAGACCGCGGACGCCGGCCACACCACGACCCCGCCGCGGCGCCGGGCGAGGGCGTCGGTGATGACGACGTAGAGTCCGAAGCCCGCGAGCACGTACAGCCCCGACCACTTCACCGCCGAGGCGGCGCCGAGTGCGAGCCCCGCGGCGACGAGCCAGGGACGGCGCCAGAGGATCGGTCCCCACAGCGGGTGCTCGTCGTCGGGGTCCCGGCGTTCGAGCAGCGGGATCGTGCGCTGGCGGTCGATGAGAACGAACAGCACGCCCAGCAGCACGAAGAAGGTGAGGATGCCGTCGAGCAGCGCGATCCGGCTCATCACGATGCTGAGGCCGTCGATCGCGAGGAGCGTCCCGGCCACCGTCGCCGCCACGACCGAGCCGGTCAGGCGCCGGGCGATGAGGAAGACCAGCAGCACCGATCCCGCGCCGAGGACGGCGGTCGCCAGACGCCAGCCGGCGCTGTTGTCCGGGCCGCCGATGGCCATGCCGAGCGCGATGAGCCACTTCCCGAGCGGCGGGTGCACGATGAAGGCGCCCTTGTTCGTCAGCGGGAGCTCCTGCAGGGTGACGAAGGCGTCGTTCGCGTTCTCGCCCCACACCCCCTCGTACCCGAGGCTCCACAGCGACCAGGCGTCCTTGACGTAGTAGGTCTCGTCGAAGGCGAGCTGGTGTGGGTGCCCGACGTTCGCCAGGCGCAGCACCGCCGCGAGAGCGGTGACCAGCAGCGGGGCCAGCCAGCCGATCGCCCGGCCCCAGTCCGGCGCGTGCAGCACGCGGTCGCGGAGCCGCTCGTAGCGCGTGAGGCGCTCCTCGGGGAGAGGCAGGAGGGGCTCGGGCGCGGTCACCGGTCCAGCCTACACACACTCCGCCCTGTGCTCCCGGTATGCCGGCCCCCGGGTCGCTGCGGGTCCACGCCTAAGCTGGGCGGGTGATCATCCTCGCCGCGACCCCGATCGGAAACCTGGGCGATGCGTCGCGGCGCCTCGTGGAGGTGCTGGAGAACGCGGAGATCGTCGTCGCGGAGGACACCCGCACGACGCAGCGCCTCCTGCAGGCCCTCGCGATCGACAACCGGCCCCGCTTGATCGCGCTCCACGACCACAACGAGAAGCAGAAGGCCGCGGAACTGGCCGCGCTCGCCGCGGAGACCGACCTCGTGGTGCTGAGCGATGCGGGCATGCCGACCGTGAGCGACCCGGGGTACGGCCTCGTCGCCGAGGCGGTGGCGCAGGGGGTCACGGTGACCGCGATCCCGGGGCCCAGCGCAGTGCTCATGGCCCTGGCGATCTCGGGGCTGCCGACGGACCGCTTCACTTTCGAGGGGTTCCTGCCGAGGAAGCCGGGGGAGCGCCGGGCGACCCTCTCCGCCCTCGCCACCGAGCCCCGCACGATGGTGTTCTTCGAGTCGCCCTCGCGCCTGGCGACGACTCTCACCGACATGGGGGCCGCTTTCGGTGCGGACCGCCGGATCGCCGTGTGCCGGGAGCTGACCAAGCTGTACGAGGAGGTGCGTCGTGGCACCGCGTCCGAGCTCGCCGCCTGGGCCGCTGACGGGGTGAAGGGCGAGATCGTGGTGGTCGTCGAGGGGGCGCCGCGGCGGGAGGCCTCTCCGGAGGACGCCCTCGCCCAGGTGCAGGCCCTGGTCGCGGACGGCACCCGCCTGAAGGAGGCGGCCTCCGAGGTCGCGGCCCTGACGGGCTTGTCCTCCCGGGAGCTGTATCAGGCGGCCCTCGCGGCGCGGTCACGGTGACTCCCGTCGCAGATTCGCCCCGGGGTCGCAGGGAGGCGCGGGACGGCTGCGACATGAGCCCGGATCTGCGACCTGCCGCGGGACAGGACTCGGTCGCGCGCGCCTACGATGCGAGGGCCGCGGAGTACCGGGAGGTCGCGGGAGACCTGGGGCTGATGGATCCGCGCGACCGCGAGCTCATCCGGCGCTGGCGCGATGAGACCCCGGGGCGACTGCTCGATGCGGGATGCGGCCCCGGTCACTGGACGGCCTTCCTGCACGGGGATGAGGGCGCAGAGTTCGGAACCGGGCGGGACGTCGAGGGGATCGACCTCTCCGCGGCGTTCATCCACGGGGCGCGGGCGCGGTATCCGCACCTCTCGTTCCATCACGGGTCGTTCCGGACGCTGCCGCAGGCATCGGGCACGGTCGGCGGGGTCCTCGCGTGGTACTCCGTGATCCACACGCCTCCGACCGAGCTGCCGGACGTGTTCGCCGAGTTCGCCCGGGTGCTCGCCCCCGGTGGGAGCCTGCTCCTCGGCTTCTTCGTCGGCGAACCTCGGGCGGTCTTCCCGCATGCCGTCGCCCCCGCGTTCTTCTGGACGGCCGAGGCCCTGTCCCCGCTGCTCGCCGCGGCCGGTCTCGAACTGCAGTGGTCCGAGACCCGCGAGCGCGAACCCGGCGAGATCAGCTCTCGCCCCCACGGAGCCCTCCGCGCCCTCCGCCCCTGACCTGCCCTGTCCAGGCACACCCTCGCAGATCCGCACCGTCTCGCAGAGACTGACTCTATTCCTGCGACACCGACGCGAATCTGCGCCGGCGCGCGGGAGGGGCGGAGGGGAGGGGAGGGGAGGGGGAGGGGGAGACTGTCCTACGCTGACAGGACCAGGACCAGGACCAGGACCGCGACGAGAGGAGTCCGTGTGAGCAAGGCCGCGACGGTGTATGACGTCGCCGACCGCGCCGGAGTGTCGATCGCGACCGTGTCGCGGGTGCTGCGCTCGCCGGAGGCCGTTCGTCCGGTGACCCGCGAGCGGGTGCTCGACGCGGTCTCCGCGCTGGGATACGTCCCCAGCGGGAGCGCGCGAGGTCTCGCGGAGCGCCGGACCGGGGTGCTGGGGCTGTACTTCCCGGGATTCGACGCCGCCGAGGACGCTCCGCCCCTCGACGTGCTGTCCGCCGCCGCCCGCCCGCCGTTCACCGTCGTGTCGGAGGACCAGGACCCGCCGCACTCGTCGATGCTGTTCCTCGATGAAGTCCTCCGCGGCGCCGAGCTGGAGGCATGGAAGCAGGGGTTCGTGCTCATGGTGGGCGTCGGCCGCGACGATCCCGACCGCTCCACCGTCCGCGACATGGCCGGCCGCGTGGACGGGCTCATGGTGCTCGCCCGCAGCGTGCCGGACGACGTGCTCGCCCGGCTGGCCCGCCGCATCCCGGTGGTCGTGCTGTCCGGACCGCCGCGGGGCGATGCCTACGATCACGTCACGGTGAGCAACGTCGAGGCGATGGGGGAGCTGACCCGCCACGTGCTGTCCCAGGTCGGGGAGGGGGAGATCGCGTTCCTCGCGGGCCCGGCCGACTCGCCCGACGCCGAGCAGCGGTGGGAGGGCGTGTCGACCGCGCTCGCCGCGGCGGGGCGCGATCCGGCGGCGGTGCGCATGCTCCGGGGTGACTTCACCCGCGCCTCCGGGCGTCGGGCGGGGGCGGAGTTCGCGCACGACGGCGTGCCCGCCGCTCTCATCGCCGCCAACGACCAGATGGCCCTCGGCGCCATGGACGTGTTCCGGGGCGCGGGCGTGCGGGTGCCCGACGACGTCCTCGTCACGGGGTTCGACGGCATCGAGGCGGCGACGCTGGTGTCGCCCCCGCTGACCACGATCCGGCAGCCGATGATCGAGCTCGGACGCGCGGCCGTGCAGGTGCTCGCGCGACGGCTGGAGCAGCCGGACGCCCCGCCGCTCACCACGCGGCTGCCGCTCCAGATCCTCCTCCGCGAGAGCTCCACGCGCCCCTCCTGAGTCGCCGCGGCCGCGCCGCCCCGGAGGACCCCCGGGCTCACCACGGGGTTGCCGATTCAAAATGTATGCGCTTACAATCTGGTGTACGGCTTCGGCCGGCAGGACTCCCCACCCCCCGGGGCGCCCTTCATGACAGAGACGACATGAGGTCATCCAGTGGCAGAGACGCACACCTTCCGACGCTGGCGCCGCGCCGCCGTCGTGGGGCTCGCGGCCGCAGCGGTCGCGCTCAGCGGCTGCAGCATCCAGATCAGCTCGCAGCCCGACCCCTCGATCGGCGACGACACGATGCTCATCAACGCCGACAAGGGCAACCCGTTCTTCACGCAGAACTTCAACCCCTACCTCACGAACACCCGGACCGCCTCGCGGTGGATCTACGAGCCGCTCATCCTGGTGAACCCGCTCGACGGCGAGCTCACCCCGTGGCTCGCGTCCGAGTGGACCCAGCCGGATGCCCGCACCATCGTGATGACGGTCCGCGACGGCGTGGAGTGGAGCGACGGCGAGCCCCTCACCCCGGAGGATGTGGCCTTCACGTTCCAGCTCATCAAGGACGAGCCCTCGCTCGACATCAAGGGCGCGTGGCAGCACATCGACCGCATCGAGGTCGACGGCGACGACGTGGTGTTCCACCTCCAGGGCGAGGACGCGCCGTCGCTCTCGATCCTCGGGCAGACCATGATCGTGCCCGAGCACCTGTGGGCCGACGTGGAGGACCCGGCCACCTGGCGCAACGAGGAGCCGGTGGGCACCGGGCCGTTCGTGCTCGGCAACTACAACGACCAGCAGTACTCGATGGACCGCAACCCGGACTACTGGCAGGCGGACAAGATCGAGATCGAGCACATCATCCTCCCGGCCACGAACACCCAGCTCGACACCGTGACCCGCGGCTACGACTGGGCCTACTCCTTCATCTCCGACGTCGAGGGCACCTGGGGGGCGGCGAGTCCCGACAACACCTGGTGGTTCCCGCCGGGCGGCGTCATCTCGCTCGTGCCCAACCTCGAGGTCGCTCCCTTCGACGACGTGAACGTCCGTCGCGGCATCGCGCTCGCGCTCGACCGGGAGGAGATCGCGGAGACCGCCTCGGAGGGCTATATGCAGCCCGCCGGGCAGACCGGCCTCATCCTGCCCAACCAGGAGAAGTACCTCGACCCGGAGATCCCGGACCAGGGCATGCTCGCCCAGGACCGCGACGCCGCGCTGGCGGCGTTCGCCGAGTCCGGGTACACCCTCCAGGGTGACCGGCTCGTCGGCGAGGACGGGGAGCAGCTCGCCTTCTCGCTGACCACCGCCAACGGCTACTCCGACTGGACGCGCGCCGCCCAGACCGTGCAGCGCCAGCTCGCGGACGTCGGCGTCACGGTGTCGCTCAAGCTCCCGCAGCCCGCCGGGTATCAGAGCGCGATCGGCACCGGCGACTTCGAGATGGCGATCGGCGGCATGGGCAACGGCGACGTGTACCAGGCCTACAACAGCCTGCTCTCCAGCGACTTCTACGTGCCGGCCGGCGAGGTCACGACCAACAACTTCGAGCGCTACCGCTCCCCGGAGGCCGACGCCCTGCTGGAGGAGTACCGCGCCACGATCGACCCCGACCGCCAGACCGAGATCGTGCACGAGCTGCAGAGCATCGTGTACGAGGAGGTCCCCGTGATCGGCCTCTACTACGGCGGGATCTGGGGCCTGTTCAACGACGCGAAGTTCACCGGCTGGCCCTCCGCGGACGATCCGTACATGATCCCGCAGAATTACGACTCGGCGCCGCTGGGCATCTTCACCCACCTGAAGCGCACGGACGGAGGGGACCAGTGAAGTACGTCCTCCAGAAGATCGGCCTGTTCGTGCTCACCCTGTGGGCCGCGATCACCCTGAACTTCTTCCTCCCGCGACTCATGCCCGGCTCTCCCGCCGACGCGGCGATCGCGAAGCTCTCCCAGAACGGTCCGGTCTCGGACGCCACGCGCGCCGCGATCGAGGCGCAGCTCGGAGTGCCGACCGGTTCGATGTGGGACCAGTACGTGGCCTACCTCGGCCAGGTCGTCCGGCTCGACTTCGGCGTCTCGTACACGTTCTACCCGCAGACCGTGTCGAGCATGGTCTCCACCGCGTTGCCCTACACGCTCGGCCTCGTCGGCATCGTCACGATCCTCGCCTTCGTGATCGGCACGCTCATCGGCGTGATGGCCGCCTGGCGGCGCGGCACCTGGCTGGATTCGCTGCCCACCCTGACCGGGTCGTTCCTCAGCACGTTCCCGTACTTCTGGACGGCGCTGCTGCTGCTGTTCTTCCTGGGCTACGTGCTGCACTGGTTCCCGACCACCGGCGCCTACTCGGCGACGACCACCCCGGGGTTCACCGGGGACTTCATCGTCGACCTCGTCCGGCACGCGTTCCTTCCGGCGCTGACGATCCTGCTCACCTCCCTCGGCGGCTGGATCATCGGCATGCGCAACGCGATGATCAACACGCTCGGCGAGGACTACATCACCTTCGGCGAGGCGAACGGCCTCCGCGGTCGCACGATCGCCCTCCGTTACGCGGCCCGCAACGCGATCCTGCCGAACCTGACCGGCTTCGGGCTCACGCTCGGCGGCGTGGTGGGCGGCTCGATCCTCGTCGAGCAGGTGTTCGGATACCCGGGCATCGGCTACCTGCTCTTCAACGCCGTGATCGGGCAGGACTACCCGCTCATGCAGGCGCTCTTCCTGATGATCACCGTGAGCGTGCTCATCGCCAACTTCCTCGTGGACATCCTCTACGGGGTTCTCGACCCGAGGACTCGCCGATGACGACCCCGAACCCCACCCCCAGCACCGTGACCGTCAAGGTCCCCACCGCCCGCATCGCGGCGCCCAGCCCCTGGCGCGCCTTCGGCCGGATGGTCGGCACCCTGTGGTCCAACGGCAAGGCCCGCATCGGCCTCTGCCTCCTCGCGTTCTTCGTGCTCGTCGCCGTGTTCGCCCCGCTCCTGGCTCCGTACGGGCCGAAGGAGAACGGGTTTCCGCGCAACGCCGACGCCTCGTGGGAGCACTGGCTCGGCACGACCGCGGCCGGGGAGGACGTGCTCAGCCAGCTCATCTACGGCGCCCAGGTCAGCCTCCTCGTTGGTTTCGCGGCCGGGCTGCTCTCCACGATCGTGGCCGTGCTGATCGGTCTGAGCTGGGGCTACATGCGCGGGTTCGCGGGCGAGGTCGTCGGGTTCATCGTCAACCTGTTCCTCGTGATCCCCGGCCTGCCGCTGATGATCGTGATCGCGGCCTACCTGCAGAACGGCGGCATCCTCATGATCATCGCCGTGATCGTCGTGACCGGCTGGGCGTGGGGTGCGCGCGTGCTGCGCAGCCAGACCCAGTCCCTCCGCGGCAACGACTTCGTCACCTCGGCGCAGTTCTCCGGCGACAGCAGGGCGCGGATCGTCTTCCGCGAGATACTGCCGAACATGACGTCGATCATCGCCGGCACCCTCTTCGGGGCGGCGACGGCGGCGATCCTCGCCGAGGCGGGGCTGGAGTTCCTCGGCCTCGGCGACTCCAGCATCGTCAGCTGGGGCACGATGCTCTACTGGGCGCAGAACTCCAACTCCCTGCTCACCGGACAGTGGCTGCTGCTGTTCGCGCCCGGTCTGTGCATCGCGCTGCTCGCCCTCAGCCTCACACTCATCAACTTCGGCGTGGACGGCATCTCCAATCCGCGCCTGCGCGAAGGGAAGGGCCGATGAGCGCCATGGAGCACGACGACATCCTCCTCGACGTCCAGTCGCTGTCCGTGGAGTACGCCTCCCCGGGGCAGGAACCGGTGCCGGCGGTGCGCGACGTGTCGTTCGCGCTGCGGCGCGGCGAGTTCGTCGGGCTCGTCGGCGAGTCCGGGTCGGGCAAGTCCACGCTGGGCTTCGCGCTGACGCGGCTGCAGAAGCCGCCGGCGCGCATCAGCGGCGGACGCATCCTCTTCGACGGCCGCGACATCCGCGAGCTCGATGCCGAGGAGCTGCGGCGTCAGCGCCAGGGCGGCTTCGCGATGGTGCTGCAGTCCGGCATGAACGCGCTGAACCCTGTGCGGACCGTGGGCAACCACTTCCGCGACATCTTCGCCGCGCACGGTCATGTGCCCGCCGAGCAGCGCCAGGCCAGGGCGCGGGAGCTCGTCGGCAAGGTGGGGCTGAAGCCGGAGGTGCTCGACCGGTACCCCGGGGAGCTCTCCGGCGGCATGCGGCAGCGCGCCTCGATCGCCCTCGCCCTCTCGCTCGAGCCCCAGCTGATGGTGTTCGACGAGCCGACCACCGCGCTCGACGTGCTCGTCCAGCACGCGGTCATGGACACGATCCAGGAGCTGCAGCGGTCCGAGCGCTTCACGGCGATCCTCATCAGCCACGACCTCGGGATCGTCCTCGAGGCGACCGACCGGGTGATGGTCATGCACGAGGGCCGCATCGTGGAGGACGCCCGCAGCCAGGACATCCTGCACCGCCCGCAGGACGAGTACACCCGGATGCTGCTGAGCCACTACGCCGACCCGCGCGCCGAGAAGATCGAGATCCCCGGGTTCGTCGATCTCGGCACCCGTCGCCGGGAGGGACGCAGCCGTACGGACGTCACCGAGACCCTGCCGACCGTGTCGCCGCGGGACGCCCGGCGGGCCGACGCCGCGATCGTGGTGGAGGGCGTGACCAAGCGCTATCCGGCACCGCGCCGCGGTCAGGACTCGGTCGTCGCGGTCGACGACGTGTCCTTCCGCCTGGAGCCGGGGGAGGCGCTGGCGCTGGTCGGTGCCTCCGGCTCGGGCAAGTCGACGATCGCGAAGATGCTCACCGGCGTCGAGAAGCCGACCTCCGGCCGCATCCGCTTCGGCGACACCGATGTGGCGTCCTTGAAGCGCCGAGGACTCCGCGACCTCCGCAAGGACGTGCAGATGGTGTTCCAGGATCCGTACGCGGCCCTGAACCCGCTGCACACCGTCGAGTACGCGCTGACCCGTCCGGTCGTGAACTACACGAGGCTGCGCGGAGCGGAGGCCAGGGCCCGGGTGCTCGAACTGCTGGAGACGGTGGGCCTGACGCCCGTCGAGCAGTTCGCCGCCAAGCTGCCGCACCAGCTCTCCGGCGGGCAGCGGCAGCGCGTGGTGATCGCCAGGGCGCTCGCGAGCGACCCGCAGGTGCTCATCGCGGACGAGCCGGTGTCGATGCTCGACGTGTCGCTCCGCGCCGGCGTGCTTGCGCTGCTGGAGGACCTCCGCGAACGGTGGGGCATCAGCATGCTCTACATCACCCACGATCTGCTGAGCGCGCGGCTCGTCACCGAGAACATCCTCGTGCTCAACAGCGGCCGCGTCGTCGAGCGGGGCGAGACCTCCCAGGTGCTGCAGCATCCGGAGGACCCGTACACGGTCGAACTGCTCGACGCCGTGCCGAACCCCGCCCGCGCCCGCTGACGCGCCGAACGACTGCAAGAAAGAGAGAGGAGCGCATCCGTGCTCGCATTCCCCGACGGCTTCCTCTGGGGCGCCGCGACCGCCGCCCATCAGGTGGAGGGCAACAACACCACGAGCAACTGGTGGGCGATGGAACACGCCCCCGACTCGCCCATGGTCGAGCCCTCCGGTGACGCCGCCGACCATTTCCACCGCTACCCGGAGGACATGCGGCTGCTCGCCGAGGCCGGGCTGAACTCCTACCGGTTCTCGGTCGAGTGGGCGCGGATCGAGCCGGAGCGCGGGTTCGTATCGCGGGCGATGCTCGACCACTACCGCCGGATGATCGACACCGCCAGGGAGAACGGGCTGGACCCGACGGTCACCCTCATGCACTTCACGGTGCCGCAGTGGTTCCAGAAGGACGGCTTCTGGCGTGCCGACGACGCGGTGGACCTGTTCTCCCGCTACGTGGAGACCGTGCTGCCGATCCTCGACGGCGTGCGCTACGTGTGCACGATCAACGAGCCGAACATCGCGGCGATGCTCGCCGGGGGAGAGGACGCGGCGAACCTCGTCGCCTACGGCCTGCCGAATCCGGACCTCGGTGTCGCGGACACCCTGCTGACGGCCCACCGGCGGGCGTCCGAGATCCTGCACACGGTGCCCGGAGTGCAGGCGGGCTGGACGATCGCCACCCAGGCCTTCCACTCCACCGGCGAGCCCGGCGCCGACGAGATGCTCGCGACGTACGGCGACCCGCGCGACCACTGGTACCTGGAGCAGTCCGCCGGAGATGACTTCGTGGGCGTGCAGGCCTACACCCGCACGTTCATCGGTCCGGAGGGGCCACTGCCGGTGTCGCCGGACGTGGAGACGACGCTCACGGGCTGGGAGTTCTTCCCCGAGGCACTCGAGCTGGGCGTCCGGAGCGCGTGGGAGCGCAGCGGCGGCGTCCCCGTGCTCGTCACGGAGAACGGCATCGCCACGGCCGACGACACCCGCCGCATCGCCTACACGCAGGGCGCACTGGAGGGGCTGCACCGCGCCATCAGCGACGGCATCGAGGTCCGCGCCTACCAGCACTGGAGTGCGCTGGACAACTACGAATGGGCGAGTGGATTCCGGCCGACGTTCGGTCTCATCGGCTTCGACCACGAGACCTTCGAGCGGTTCCCGAAGCCCTCGCTGGCCTGGCTCGGCGAGGTCGCCCGCCGCAATGGGCTCTGACGAGCCGCACGGCGTAACCACGGGCATGGGGGCACCTAGAATTGTCCCCATGCCCGCTGGCGACTCCTTCTACATCACCACGCCCATCTACTACCCCTCCGATGTGCCGCACATCGGTCACGGGTACACGACGGTGGCCGTCGACACGCTCGCACGGTGGCACCGCCAGGCGGGCGACGACACCTGGATGCTGACGGGCACCGACGAGCACGGTCAGAAGATGCTGCGGGCCGCGGCCGCCAACGGCGTCACCCCGCAGGAGTGGGTCGACAAGCTCGTCAGCGAGAGCTGGTTCCCGCTGCTGAAGACCCTCGACGTCGCGAACGACGACTTCATCCGCACCACGCAGGAGCGGCACGAGACCAACGTGCAGACGTTCTTCCAGCGGCTCTACGACCGCGGCTACATCTACGCGGGCGAGTACGAGGCGCTCTACTGTGTGGGCTGCGAGGAGTTCAAGCCGGAGTCCGAGATCGTCGACGGCACGGGTCCCTTTGAGGGGCTGAAGGTCTGCGCCATCCACTCCAAGCCGCTGGAGCTGCTGCAGGAGAAGAACTACTTCTTCAAGCTCAGCGAGTTCCAGGACCGCCTGCTCGAGCTCTACAAGACCGAGCCCGACTTCGTGCGGCCCGACTCGGCGCGCAACGAGGTCGTCTCGTTCGTGAGCCAGGGCCTCAAGGACCTCTCGATCTCCCGCTCGACCTTCGACTGGGGCATCCCGCTGCCGTGGGACGAGTCGCACGTCATCTACGTGTGGGTCGACGCGCTGCTCAACTACGCCACGGCCGTCGGCTACGGCTCCGACGAGGAGACCTTCGCGCGCCGCTGGCCCGCGTACCACGTCGTCGGCAAGGACATCCTGCGCTTCCACGCCGTGATCTGGCCGGCGCTGCTGATGGCGGCGGGGCTCGACGTCCCGAAGGGCGTCTTCGCGCACGGCTGGCTGCTCGTGGGCGGCGAGAAGATGTCGAAGTCGAAGCTCACCGGCATCGCGCCGACCGAGATCACCGACGTCTTCGGCTCCGACGCCTACCGCTTCTACTTCCTGTCCGCGATCGCGTTCGGTCAGGACGGCTCGTTCTCCTGGGAGGACCTCTCCGCGCGGTACCAGGCCGAGCTCGCGAACGGCTTCGGCAACCTCGCCTCGCGCACGACCGCCATGATCGAGAAGTACTTCGAGGGCATCGTGCCGCCGGCGGCCGAGTACACCGAGGCCGACCTCGCGATCCAGCGGATCGTCTCGGACGCCGCGACGAAGGCGGACGCGGCGATCGGCCAGTTCCGCATCGACGAGGCGATCTCCGCGATCTGGACCATCGTCGACGCGCTCAACGGGTACATCACCGAGAACGAGCCGTGGGCGCTCGCCCGCGACGAGGACCAGCGCGAGCGTCTGGGTACCGTGCTCTACACGTGCGCCGAGGGGCTGCGCGCGCTCGCCGTGCTGCTGTCGCCGGTGATGCCGCAGTCGACCGAGAAGCTGTGGATCGCGCTCGGTGCCGCGGAGACCCTGGGGCGGCTGCAGGACCAGCCGATCCGCGAGGCGGGTGCCTGGGGTGTGCTGAAGCCGGGCACGAGCGTCAACGGCCTCGCGCCGCTGTTCCCGCGCGTGGAGTCCACGGCCTGACATCCGGGCAGGACACCATGGCGGAGACCTACGTGCGCGAGCGCTCGGGCGACGGGCGCAAGGACCGGACCTATCCGGCGGCCCCGGAACCCCTCGCGGTGCCCGTCTACGACAACCACGCGCACCTCGAGATCGCCGATGGTGACCAGCCCTTGACGCTCAAGACCCAGCTCGACCGGGCGGAGGCCGTCGGCGTCATCGGCGTCGTCCAGGCGTCCGGAGACATCGAGTCGTCCCGCTGGGCGGTCGAGGCCGCCGCGTCCGACCCCCGGGTCCTCGCCGCGGTCGCCATCCACCCGAACGACGCCCCGACGTACGCCGAGGAGGGGCGCCTCGACGAGGCGCTCGCCGTGATCGACGAGCTCGCCGCGCATCCGCGCACGCGCGCGATCGGCGAGACCGGGCTCGACTTCTTCCGCACCGGACCGGAGCGCCGTGCGCCGCAGTTCGCCTCGTTCGAGGCGCACATCGCGCTCGCCAAGAAGCACGGCATCGCGATGCAGATCCACGACCGGGATGCGCACGAGGCCGTGCTGGAGACGCTGACGCGGGTCGGGGCCCCCGAGCGCACCGTGTTCCACTGCTTCTCCGGCGACGAGGCGATGGCCCGGGTGTGCGCCGACGCCGGGTACTACCTGTCGTTCGCCGGGAACGTGACGTTCAAGAACGCGCAGAACCTGCGCGACGCGCTGAAGGTCACCCCGCTGGACCGCCTCCTCGTCGAGACGGACGCGCCGTTCCTCACGCCGGTCCCGCTGCGGGGCCGCCCGAACGCGCCGTACCTCGTGCCGCTCACGGTGCGCTTCCTGGCCGCCGAGCTCGACCTGGACGTGGACGAGCTCGCCGCGCAGCTCGCCGAGAACACCGTCCGGGTCTACGGCTCGTTCGCCGACTAACCCTCCGGGTCGACGTCCCCCGGTCCCGTCTCGGCGACCGGCTTGGCACTGACGATGTGCGAGATGGGCTTCCACACCAGCACGAGGGTGATCGCCGCCCCGCCGAACGCGAACCACCAGGGCGCGGTCAGGCCCCAGGTCTGCGCGATGACGCCGCCGAGGGCCTGGCCGACGATCATGCCGCCGAAGACGCCGACCATGTTGACCGAGGCGACGCGCCCCTGCAGGGAAGCGGGGACGAGCCGCTGCCGGACGGTCGTGGAGATCGTGCCCCACACGAAGGCGTACGCCCCGAAGAAGAACATGATGACGAGGGCCACCGTGCCCGTGGTGGTCAGCGCGAACGCGAGGTGCATGAGCACCTCGAGGGAGAGGACGACACGCATCAGGGTCGCGAACGACACGTGCCGTTCCAGCCAGCCGAAGCTCAGCGTCGCGAGGATGCCGCCCGCCGCGGACGCCGTGGTGAGCGCGCCGTAGCCCACGGGCCCCATCTGCAGGTGCTCGGTGGCGTAGAGCACGAGCACGCCCCACGGCGCGGCCCAGGTCACGTTGAAGACGAGGATGATGAGCACGAGCATGCGCACCGGCGGATTGCGCCACAGCCAGCGCAGACCCTCCGCGATGTCGGTGTGCACCGGCGGGTGGGTCTCGGTCTCCCGCGGCGGGACGGGCGTGCGGGCCATGCGGGAGATGAGGACGATCGCGAGCGTCACGCACAGCACCTCGACGAGGAACGGCCATGCGCTCCCGGCCGCGAAGAGGAACGCGCCCAGCGGCGGCCCGGCGAACTGGTTGGCGACGAGGTAGCCGGCCTGCAGGCGCGCGTTCCCGATGCCGAGGTCGGCCGGCTTCACGAGCATCGGCAGCAATGTGCTCCCCGCGGTGTCGACGAAGACCTCGGCGGTGCCGTAGAGGAACGCGACGGCGAGGACGATCCCGATGTTCGCGGTTCCCGTCACGAGGAACACGCAGAGCGCGGCGAGCACGACGGCGCGCACGGCGTTGGCGGTCATCACTAGGCGGCGTCGATCGAAGCGGTCGGCGATGGCCCCCGCGTGCAGGCCGAAGAGCAGCCATGGCAGGAACTGCAGGATGGCGCCGGAGGCCACGAGGATCGGCGACGACGTCATCGACGCGATGAGCAGGGGAGCGGCGGCCAGCGCCACACCGTCTCCGATGTTGCTCGTCCACGACGACGCGAGCAGCCAGCGGAAATCCCTGCCCAGGCGCCGCGGAGCGATCAGTTCACCGAGGGAGGGCACCCCCGAAGGATACGGGAGAATGGGTGCATGACCGTCACCTTGCTCGGGGCCACCGAGATCCGCCGTCTGGCCGCCGAGCTCGATGTCACCCCCACCAAGAAGCTCGGACAGAACTTCGTCGTCGACGCGAACACCGTCCGCAAGATCGTCCAGGCCGCCCGCGTGCAGGCGGGGGAGCGGGTGGTCGAGGTCGGACCGGGACTCGGGTCGCTGACCCTCGCGATCCTCGAGGCGGGAGCCGCGGTCACCGCCGTGGAGATCGACCACCGCCTGGCCGCCCGCCTGCCGCAGACCGCGGCCGAGCACGGCGTGCCGGAGGGGATGCTGACGGTGGTCGACGCCGATGCGCTCCGCGTCACGGAGCTGCCGGGGGAGCCGACCGTCCTCGTCGCGAACCTGCCGTACAACGTGTCCGTGCCCGTCCTGCTGCACTTCCTGGAGACCTTCCCCTACCTGCAGCGGGGCGTCGTGATGGTGCAGGCGGAGGTGGCCGAGCGCCTCGCCGCGAAGCCGGGCTCGAAGATCTACGGCTCGCCCAGCGTCAAGGCCGCCTGGTACGGCGACTGGAAGCTCACCGGCAACGTCTCCCGCCAGGTCTTCTGGCCGGTGCCGAACGTGGACAGCCTCCTCGTCGGCTTCGACCGCTCCGAGGGCGAGCGCGGCCCGATCGAGGAGCGCCGGCGCACATTCGCCATCGTCGACGCGGCCTTCAACCAGCGACGCAAGATGCTGCGACAGGCCCTCTCCGGCCTCTTCGGCAGCTCCGCCGCGGCGACCGAGGTGCTGACCGCCGCCGGCGTCGCTCCGACCGCCCGCGGGGAGGACCTCACGGTCGACGACTACCAGCGGATCGCCCAGCACGCAACGGCGATCGAGGGTTCGGGCGTCAGCGGCTAATCTGGCACGGTGACCGACTCCCCCCGCTTCCGCCCCGACGTCCCCGAACTGCACCGCCCGTACGCTGCCGACGAGGGCCGCTACGGACGGTTCGCCTACCGTCAGGTCGGCGCCTCCGGCCTGTACCTGCCCCCGATCTCGCTCGGGCTCTGGTGGAACTTCGGCGACAACATCCCGCTCGACAACCAGCGGGCGCTCCTGCGTCACGCGTTCGACAACGGGATCACGCACTTCGACCTGGCGAACAACTACGGCCCGCCGTACGGCTCGGCCGAGAAGAACTTCGGCCGCATCTTCGCCGAGGACCTGCGTCCCTACCGCGACGAGCTGATCATCTCGTCGAAGGCCGGCTGGGACATGTGGCCCGGACCGTACGGCGACTACGCGAGCCGGAAGTACATCCTCGCGAGCGCCGAGCAGTCGCTCACCCGCATGGGGCTGGACTACGTCGACATCTTCTACTCGCACCGCGTCGACCCGGTCACCCCGATCGCCGAGACCGTCGGGGCGCTGGACACCCTGGTCCGCCAGGGCAAGGCGCTGTACGTCGGCATCTCCTCCTACAGCGCGGAGCGCACGGCCGAGGCCGTGGCCGTGGCGAAGGAGCTGGGGACGCCGCTCGTCATCCACCAGCCGGCCTACTCGATCCTGAACCGCTGGATCGAGGACGGCCTCACGCAGACCCTGGAGGAGTCGGGCCTCGGCGCCATCGCCTTCACCCCGCTCGCCCAGGGCCTCCTCACCGACAAGTACCTCGGCGACGGCACGGCCGAGCGCGCGCAGCAGCGGGGTTCGCTGCCGAAGGGCAAGCTGACCGACGAGGCCGTCGAGACGCTCCGTGCGCTGAACGAGGTCGCGCAGGGTCGCGGGCAGTCGCTCGCGCAGCTCGCGCTGCAGTGGACGCTGCGCACCCCGGTCGTCGCCTCGGCGCTCATCGGCGCGTCGCGTACGGAGCAGCTCGACGAGAACCTCGCCGCGCTCGACGGTCCCGCGTTCACCGACGAGGAGCTCCGCCGCATCGACGAGCTCGCGGGCGCCATCGACGTCAACCTGTGGGCGACCTCGTCGGACCTGTGATCCGCTCATGAGCCTCGCCGCGTCCTCCGGGTCCGTGCACGTGCGCGCGCCGGGGAAGATCAACGTCTACCTCGGTGTCGGCGGGCGCCATGACGACGGCTACCACGCCCTCGCGACGGTCTTCCAGGCGGTGTCGCTGTACGAGGACGTCATCGCCAGGGACGCCGACGACTTCTCGATCGCGGTGACCGGGGTGGAGGACGACGGCTCGGTGCCGCTCGACGACCGGAATCTCGCGATGCGGGCCGCCAAGCTGCTGGCGACGGCGACGGATCACCCCGGCGGGGTGGCGCTGCAGATCCGCAAGAGCGTTCCCGTCGCCGGTGGGATGGGCGGCGGTTCCGCGGATGCCGCGGCCGCCCTGGTCGCCTGCGACGCCCTCTGGGGCACGGGACTCTCCGCGGCGCGCTTGCACGATCTCGCCGCTCGGCTCGGTGCCGATGTCCCCTTCGCGCTGCATGGCGGCACTGCCGTCGGCACCGGTCGCGGCGATCAGCTGAACCCGGCTCTCGCCCGCGGGCGCTTCGACTGGCTGCTCGTGACCAGTGACGACGGACTGTCCACCCCCGCCGTGTACACCCGGCTCGACGAGCTGCGCGAGGAGGAGGGGGCTCTCGCCGACGATCCGCCGCTCTCTCTGGACGTGCCGATCCCGCTGCTGCAGGCGCTGCGGACCGGAGACGCCTGGCAGCTCGCCCATGCGCTCCACAACGACCTTCAGGCGGCCGCGCTCGATCTGCGACCGGATCTCGCGCAGACCATCGAACGCGGGATCGCGGCCGGCGCGCTGCACGGCCTCGTGTCCGGTTCCGGGCCGACCGTGGCCCTCCTCTGCGCGGATCCCGAGTCCGCGCAGGCGGTGCAGACGGCCCTCCGCGAGGGTGGCCTCGATCCGCTGCACGTGCACGGTGCCGTCCCCGGAGCCCGCATCATCGGCTGAACCTGCCCGCTCCCCTCGCATCCGAGCGGCGAGGAGCGTGCGCGCGGTCGAGGTGCATCCAGCGGGTCATCGCAGACATAATGAAGTAGTCATGTGACCGTGCACACGCGAGGAGGCTGGATGTCCACCTCCTCCGAGCGTGCCCGCATGCCGAGCATCCGCGACGTCGCCCGCCTCGCCGGTGTCTCGCATCAGACCGTCTCCCGGGTGCTCAACGATCACCCCAGCATCCGCCCGGAGACCAAGGCGAGGGTGCTCGACGCGATCGCCGTACTCGACTACCGCCCCAATCTGGCGGCGCGTGCGCTCGTGACGAGCAAGTCGAACATGCTCGGCATCCTCTCCGCGACGATCGGCGAGTTCGGGCCGACGTCGTCGATCGCCGGCATCGAGGACGCGGCGCGCGAGGAGGGGTACTCCGTCTCCACGCTCAACCTCCCCGCGACCACGCCGGAGGCGATCGGCAACGCCGTGCGCCAGCTTGAGCGCGAGCAGGTGGACGGCATCGTCGTGCTCGCCCCGCAGGTGCGGGTCTTCCATGTCCTGCGCGGCATGAACGTCACGATGCCCTTCGTGACCCTGCAGACCGCCTCCGGCTCAGACGGCGTCAGCCTCTCCGCCGACCAGGTGGCAGGGGCGAAGGCGGCGACCGAGCACCTGATCGCGCTGGGCCACAGCGACATCCTCCACCTCGCCGGGCCGCAGGACTGGATCGAGGCGGAGTCCCGGATGCGCGGGTATCTGGATGCGCTCCGCGACGCCGACCTGCCGACGTTCCCGCCGATCCGCGGGGACTGGACGGCCGACTTCGGCTACTTCGCCGGCAAGGAGCTCTCGCTGCGGCGCGACTTCACGGCGGTGTTCGCGGCGAACGATCTCATGGCGATCGGGCTGCTGCACGGCTTCCGCGATGCCGGAGTGCGCGTGCCGCACGACGTGAGCGTGATCGGGTTCGACGACATCCCGGTCGCGGCGCACGTGGCGCCGACGCTGAGCACGGTGCACCAGGACTTCCCCGAGCTCGGACGACGCGCCGTGCGCATCCTCCTCGCCGAGATCCGCGGCGAGGAGACCCCCGCATTCGGCCCGCTGCAGACCCTCCTTCGGGCGCGCGAATCCGCTGCATCACGGTAGCGACACGAAAACACGCCGCGGACTTGACACCGCTCCCGTGGAAGACGACGATATACCGATGTGAACGGTCACATCGAAGGTGACCGCACGTCGCGAGGAAGATCCGTGAGCACCACAGCAACGTTGCCGACCGTGTCAGGCCCGATCCTGGAGATGCGCCGCATCACCAAGGAGTTCCCGGGAGTCAAGGCGCTCGCCGACGTCTCGATCACCGTCCGCGCCGGCGAGATCCACGCGATCTGCGGCGAGAACGGCGCCGGGAAGTCGACGCTGATGAAGGTCCTCTCGGGGGTGTACCCGTACGGCACGTACGACGGCGAGATCCTCCTGTACGGCCAGGAGCAGCGCTTCAAGGACATCGCGGCCAGCGAGCAGGCGGGCATCGTCATCATCCACCAGGAGCTCGCGCTCATCCCGGAGCTGTCCGTCACCGAGAACATCTTCCTCGGCAACGAGATCCGCCGCTTCGGCCGCATCGACTGGCAGGCGCAGAAGGCGCGCACGATCGAGCTCCTCGCCCGCGTCGGCCTCGACGAGGATCCGGACGTGCCGATCAAGACCCTCGGCGTCGGCAAGCAGCAGCTCATCGAGATCGCCAAGGCGCTGAACAAGGACGTCAAGCTGCTCATCCTCGACGAGCCCACCGCCGCGCTCAACGAGAACGACTCGCAGCACCTCCTCGACCTCATCCTCGGGCTCAAGGCCAAGGGCATCGCGTCGATCATGATCAGCCACAAGCTCAACGAGATCGAGCAGATCGCCGACGAGATCACGATCATCCGCGACGGCCGCACGGTGGAGACGCTGGACATCTCCCGCGGCGAGATCAACGAGGACCGCATCATCCGCGGCATGGTCGGCCGGTCGCTGGAGAGCCGCTACCCGGACCGCACGCCGGAGATCGGCGAGGTGTTCTTCGAGGTCAAGGACTGGTGGGTGCAGCACCCGACCGTCCCGGAGCGCATGGTCGTGAAGGGGTCGAGCATCAACGTCCGCCGCGGCGAGGTGGTGGGTATCGCCGGGCTCATGGGGGCCGGCCGCACTGAGCTCGCGATGAGCATCTTCGGCCGCTCCTACGGCACGTTCCTCTCCGGCACGCTCGTGAAGGACGGCCAGGAGATCGAGCTCCCCGACGTCGCCGCCGCGATCAAGCACGGCCTCGCCTACGTGAGCGAGGACCGCAAGGTGCTCGGGCTCAACCTGCTCGACACCATCAAGCGGTCCATCGTCGCGGCGAAGCTCTCCAAGATCGCGCACAACGGCGTCGTCGACGCCCGCGAGGAGTTCTCGGTGGCGGAGCGCTATCGCAAGGCGCTGCGCATCAAGACTCCATCGGTCGAGGAGGGCGTGGGCAAGCTCTCCGGCGGCAATCAGCAGAAGGTCGTGCTGGCGAAGTGGATGTTCACGGACCCCGACCTGCTGATCCTCGACGAGCCCACGCGCGGTATCGACGTCGGCGCCAAGTACGAGATCTACGCGATCATCAACGAGCTCGCCGCCCAGGGCAAGGGCGTGATCGTGATCTCCAGCGAGCTGCCTGAGCTGCTCGGCATCTCCGACCGCATCTACACCGTGTTCGAAGGCCGGGTCACCGACTGCATCCCGGCCGACCAGGCGACCCCCGAAGACCTCATGCGCAGCATGACCTCCGCGACCCAGAAAGCATCCGCATGACCACCGACTCGACCACCGCGAAGCGCGGCTTCCACTTCAAGGACATCACGAAGATGTTCGGGGGAGGGCAGTCGACCCTCCGTCAGTTCGGCATCCTCGGCAGCCTCGTCGTCATCCTCGTCGTCTTCCAGGTGCTGACGTGGATCTTCAAGGGCACCGGCCTCACGCTGTCCTCCGGCAACCTGATCAACGTCGTCAACCAGTACTCGTACATCCTGATCCTGGCCATCGGCATGGTGATGGTCATCATCATGGGGCACATCGACCTCTCGGTCGGATCCGTCGCCGCGTTCACGGGCATCGTCGTGGCGAAGGCCATGCAGGACTGGAACCTCCCCTGGCCGCTGGGCATCCTCCTCGGTCTCGGTGTCGGCGTGCTCGTCGGCGCCTGGCAGGGCTTCTGGGTCGCCTACGTCGGGGTGCCGGCGTTCATCGTGACGTTGGCCGGCATGCTGTTCTTCCGCGGTGCGAACCAGGCGGTGGGCGACTCGCAGTCGGTGCCCGTGCCGGAGGGCTTCAAGATCATCGGCGCCGGCTACCTGCCGGAGATCGCCCTGCCGCTGCCGTTCAACATCCCGACCATGCTGCTGGCGCTCGCCGGCGTCGCGTGGATCGTGTTCTGGGAGATCCGCACCCGGCGCATCCAGCGCAAGATGGGCTCCGACATGGCGCCGCTGTGGGTGAGCGTGACGAAGGTGGTCCTCATCTCGGCCGTCATCCTCGTCGCCGGCTGGCTGTTCGCCACGGGGCGCGAGGGCACGAGCTTCCCGATCTCGGGCGTCATCCTCCTCGCTCTCGTCATCCTCTACTCGTTCATCACGAACAACACCGTCTTCGGCCGTCACATCTACGCGGTCGGCGGCAACCGCCAGGCCGCGCGCCTCTCGGGCGTGAAGGACCGCTGGGTCGACTTCTTCGTGATGATGAACATGTCGGTCCTGGCCTCGCTCGCCGGCATGATCTACGTCGCCAGGGCGACCGCCTCGGGTCCGCAGGACGGCAACGGGTGGGAGCTCGACGCGATCGCCTCCGTCTTCATCGGCGGCGCGGCCGTCTCCGGCGGCATCGGCACCGTGATCGGGTCGATCATCGGTGGTCTCGTGATGGCGTTCCTGAACAACGGACTCGCGCTGCTCGGCGCCGGTGCCGACGTCGTCTCGATGATCAAGGGCCTCGTGCTCCTCTTCGCCGTCGGCGTCGACGTCTGGAACAAGCAGCAGGGTCGTCCCTCGATCATCGGCTTCCTCACGCGCCGTCTCGGCCGCACGCAGGATCCGGCCACCGACACGTTCGATCCCACGAAGACGAACTACCCCACCAGTCAGAAGTACGAAGCCCCCGCCGTCGAGGAGACGCGCGGAAAGTAAGGGCCGCGTCGCGCAACGCAGGCGCGACGGGACCTGCACACACCAGAGAAAGAGATCACATGAAGAAGATCCTTCTGTCGGCGACAGCGCTTGTCGTCGCGGGCGCATTCGCCCTCACCGGCTGCTCCTCGGAGCGCGGCGGTGACTCGGGTTCGGGGTCGGGCGAGGAGACCGCCTCGGGCTTCGACGCCGGCTCCACGATCGGTGTCGCTCTGCCGGACAAGACCTCGGAGAACTGGGTCCTGGCCGGTCAGCTGTTCACCGACGGCCTCGAGAAGGCCGGCTTCAAGGCGGACGTGCAGTACGCGCCCGCCAGCAACACGGTCGCCGAGCAGCAGAACCAGATCCAGGCGATGGTCACCGGCGGCGCCAAGGTCATCATCATCGGCGCCAAGGACGGCAAGCAGCTCACCACGCAGGTGGAGGCCGCGCGCGACGCCGGTGTCGCGGTCATCGCCTACGACCGTCTCATCGAGAACACCGACGCCGTGGACTACTACGTCGCCTTCGACAACTTCGAGGTCGGCAAGCTCCAGGGCCAGGCGCTGCTCGACGGCCTCGCGGAGCGCGCGGGTCACGAGGCGCCGTACAACATCGAGCTGTTCTCGGGATCGCCGGACGACGCCAACTCGGCGGTGTTCTTCAACGGGGCGATGGAGGTGCTGCAGCCGAAGATCGACGACGGCACGCTGAACGTCGTCTCCGGGCAGACCGAGATCTCCCAGACGGCGACCGAGGGCTGGAAGCCGGAGAACGCCCAGCGCCGCATGGATTCGATCCTCACGTCGAGCTACGGCTCGGAGACCCTCGACGGCGTCCTGTCCCCGAACGACACTCTCGCCCGCGCCATCATCACTTCGGCGCAGCAGGCCGGCAAGCCCGTCCCGGTGGTCACCGGTCAGGACTCCGAGGTCGAGTCGGTGAAGTCGATCATGGAGGGCGTGCAGTACTCCACGATCAACAAGGACACCACGCTGCTCGTGGAGCAGGCCATCAAGATGGTCGGTCAGCTTCAGAAGGGCGACGAGGTCGACGTCAACGACACCGACCAGTACGACAACGGCAAGAAGGTCGTCCCGGCCTACCTGCTCCCGCCGGTCATCGTGACCAAGGAGAACGCGGCCGAGGCCTACGCCAACGTCCCGAGCCTCCTCGAGATCGTGAAGTCCTACGAGTAAGGACGAGCGAGACCGTCCCCGTTCCCCGCGAACGACGGACAACGACACGACGAGCCGTCCGGACCTTCGGGTCCCGGCGGCTCGTCGCCGTTGCCGCGCGTCCCCGTCTTGCCGTCAGCCGACGGGCCGCCATCGCCGCATCGCCAGGGCGAGGAGGAGCGCCGCCGCCGTCAGCGTGGCCGCGAGGGCGACGGGGGAGAGCGGGCCCGCCCCGCTCGCGAGGATCCACGCTCCCGCCGCCGGCCCGATCACGGCGCCGATGTTCAGGGCCGCGGTCGCGTAGGACCCTCCCATGGTCGGGGCGCCGGACGCGGCGTTCAGCACGCGGGCGATCAGTGTGCTGCCGACCGCGAAGGACAGCACGCCCTGCACGAAGACAAGGGCGAGAAGGGCGACGGGACGGGGCAAGACCGCCGCCCACAGGATCCAGCCGCCCAGGAGAAGTGGCCCGGCGACCGCGAGCAGCATCCCGGCGTGGTGGTCGGCGAACCGACCCGCGATGGTCACGCCGAGGAACGACCCGCAGCCGAACAGGACCAGCGCGAGGGGGACCGCAGCGTCGGGGAGGCCCGCGACTTCGGTGATGACCGGCGCGAGGAACGTGAAGACCGCGAAGGTCCCCGCGTTCACCAGGGCCGCCAGGCTCATCGCGACGGCGAGACGCGGTGTCCTCAGGAGCGCGAGCTCCGCACGCAGAGACGGCGCGGGCCCGGGGAGCGGTGTCGGAGCCGGCGCCGTGCCTGGTGCCGACCCTGGCACCGACCGGGGTCGGACGTGCGCCGCGCCCCGGATCGTCGTCGGCACGCCTCGGAGGATTCCGAGCAGTGCGGGGAGACAGAGGAGTGCGACGGCGGCGAAGGTGGCGCGCCAGCTGAGCGCGGCGCCGAGCACCGCCCCGGCCAGGACGCCGACCACGGTGGCGATCGTCGTGCCGGAGAGCAGCACCGCGAGACCGCGGCCGGTGCGTTCGCCGGGGACGAGGAGAGCGACCGTGCGGAGTGCGACGGCGAGGAAGCCGGCGTTCGCGAGGGCGCTGAGCACGCGCGTGACGAGCAGGAGCTCGAATGCGGAGGTGGCCGCGCCGACGACGTGGCATCCGGCGAAGAGCACGAGGCAGGCGATGAGCGTGCGACGTGGCGGCCAGCCGCGCGCGAAGGCGGCCAGGGCGGGGGCGCCCACGACCATGCCGACGGCGAAGCCCGAGGTGAGAAGCCCGGCCGTGCCGACCGCGACGTCGAGGTCGTCCGCGATCGCGGGGAGGAGTCCCGCGAGCATGAACTCGGAGGTGCCCATGACGAAGACCGCCAGGGCAAGGGCATAGAGGGGGAGAGGCATCGAGTGCTCCGAAGTGAGAGGGAAGAGGAGTGCTTCTCGTCACCACGGTCAGCGCCCGGGTCACCGGCGCGCGCCCGCCGACAGGACGGACGAAGGGATCAGCGGTTCACGGGGCTGACGGTGTGACCGGCAGCCCCCGACCTGTCTGATTCGGGACTCGACATGCCCTCCACCCTACGGCTGACCGGTGTGCCTGCGTGATCGGTGTACCTGCGTGATCGGTGTGCAGGCGTGATCGGTGTGCAGGCGTGATCGGTGTGCAGGCGTGATCGGTGTGCAGGCGTGATCGGTGCGCTCGCGTGTTCAGCCGGTGGTGGTCCTGGCGTCGGGCGAAGACCACGGAGGTTCCTCGGCGAAGGTCACGGTGTGCGGAGGCGGCGGTCGGTCGATGTAGGTCCGGCCGGTGGGGCTCGTCCACTCCAGAACGCCGCCCGGCCCCTGCTCGACGTGCCATGGGGAGTGGTGTTTGAGCATGTGATGCCGTCGGCAGAAGGTCGCGAGGTTGTCGTGCACGGTCTCGCCGCCGAGCGCCGCATCGTGATTGTGATCGAGGTCGCACTTCCGCGGCGCGAGGCCGCAGCCGGGGAAGCGGCAGCGTTGATCGCGGGCCCGCAGGTGTCGGCGGAGGTCTTCGCTCGGGCGATACCGGTCGACGGCCAGCAGTGCCCCGCTGATCGGGTGGGTGAGCACCCGGTCCCAGCCGCTCGCCGCGCCGGCGAGGCGCCGGGCCGTGGCCGGATCGATCGGGATCATCCCGTCGAGCTCGGCGGCGAGGATCGGAGCGCCGTCCATCGTCCCGTCCTGCTCGCCGTGCATCAGCTCGCCGTGCATCAGCGTCAGCACCGGCACGGTGACCTCGACGCGCGCCCGAAGCTCGGAGAGCAGGCCTTCCTCCGAGTCATGCCCCGCCGGAGCGCCGGTCAGGACGAGATCGGCGAGCAGATCCGTGCGCAGCTGATCCACCGTCCTGTCGTCGCGGACGCTCTCCTCCGCCTCCGGGCGCCGTGCCCGCGCGTTCTCCTCCCGCACGGCCTGCGCCATCTGGGAGAGCCGGTCGTACATCCCGTGCACGAGCGCCGCCGGGCCGCGGGCGCCGAGTTCGGCCATGCCGTCATCGAGGTCGGTCACCCACACCCGCCGCAGCTCCCTGGCGTCACGGTGTCGCTCGACGAGCGTCCGCTCCTGGAACCGGTCGGCCAGTCGGCGCACCTGGCGACGCACCCTGTTGGGCGACTCCACCGCTGCGACCTCGACAGCCTCCTCGGCGAACCGGGCACGATCATCGGCGTCGTCGAGGTGGGCCCCCGCCTCCACGATCACGCGCGCATGCGCGGCGCTGATGCGCCCGGCGCCCTGGGCCTCCCAGACGGCGGGGAACCGTTCGACCAGCCAGGACGCATCGGACATCCGCCGCTCGATGGTGCGGTCGCTGACGCGCTGTGCGGCCCCGATCTCCGCGGCGACCGTGCGGATCGCCATGTCGCCGCCGTCGGGATGACACGCCTGCCGAGCGATGTCGACCGCAAGTCGCCCCGCCATCGCGAGCAGTCCGTCGCGGGCCGCCTGCATGCTGCTCAGCGTCTTCTCCGCCGCCTCCAGCCCCTCCACCAGATCGGCGAGAATCGCCATCTGGGAGTCGGTCGCGTCGAGCAGTGCGGGCATGACGTCAGTCCATCACCGACCACTGACATTCGAACGAAGATTCGAAGGAATCTGGCCGAAAGTCGTATCACGAAAGGATAACGACCGTGGTTGACTGGCTCCGTGCTCCTGAACGTCATCGAAGCCGGGGAGGGCGACCGCATCGCCGTGCTGCTGCACGGCATGATGGGGTCCGCCGAGAGCTGGCACCGCGTGGTCCCGCTGCTCGTGGAACGGGGTTTCCGCGTGCTCGCGCTCGATCTGCCCGGCCACGGCCTCTCGCCGCGTGATCCGGAGCTCACGATCGAGACGGCGGCCGACGCCGTCGTCGCCACGCTCGCGCAGACGGCGCTCCTTCCGGGGGCACGTTCCGCAGCGGGGCACGGGGCCGCCTCCCCGCTCGCCGTCGCCGTCGGGCACTCCTTCGGTGCCACCGTGCTCGCCGCCGCCGCGCCCCGCCTCGACCCAGGCCTCGCCGTCTACGTCGACGCGCCGCTCGCCCTCCAGGGCGGCCAGAACCGCGCCTCCCTCATCTCGCAGTACGAGCACGACCGCCGCGCGCGCATGTCGCCCACCGAACTCCGCAAGCTCCGGCCGTTCTACTCCGTCGACGACGCCACGGTCGAGGCGCGGGCGGCCGAGCGCTTCGATCCGCCAACCGCGGCCTCCGTCTCCTGCGGGGAGGATGGTCATTGGACCGCCGCCCCCGGCTCCATCGTCGTCCGCGCGGAACCCAGCGCCTGGGTCACCGACGAGGACGCGCGGCGGTTCGAGCACGGCGGGGTGACGGTGCGGAGCATCCCCGGAGCCGCCCACACCGTCTGGTACAGCCACTTCGAGGTCTTCACCGCCGCGCTGCCGGAGCTCTTCGCCCCGTCGCTGGTCTGACCGGGAGACCGTCCGACGCGGCGCGACTACCCTGGAGAGGACATGGCACATCTTCTCGGGGCCGAAGCCCTGCACCTCGAATACCCGACCCGCGTCGTCTTCGACGCCGTGACCCTCGGCATCGAGGAGGGTGACCGCATCGGCATCGTCGGCCGGAACGGCGACGGCAAGTCGAGCCTTCTCGGCATGCTCGCCGGCACGAAGGAGCCGGACTCCGGCCGGGTCACCGTCCGCGGCGGCACTCGCATCGGCGTGCTGGACCAGGCCGACACCCTCCCCGACGACATCACGATCGGCGCCGCCGTGGTCGGAGACATGGCCGAGCACGAATGGGCCGGGGACGCCCGCGTCCGCGACGTGATCGAGGGACTGCTGACCGATCTTCCCTGGGACGCGCAGATCGGCTCCCTCTCCGGCGGACAGCGCCGCCGCGTGTCCCTCGCGAAGCTGCTCACCGCTGACTGGGACGTCATCGCTCTCGACGAGCCGACGAACCACCTCGACGTCGAGGCGATCACCTGGCTCGCCGGACACCTCAAGAAGCGCTGGCCCGCGAACGCCGGAGCCCTCCTCGTCGTGACCCACGACCGGTGGTTCCTCGACGAGATCTGCACCGAGACGTGGGAGGTGCACGACCGCATCGTGGAGCCCTTCGAAGGCGGCTATGCGGCGTACATCCTGCAGCGGGTCGAGCGCGACCGCATGGCGGCGGCGACCGAGGCGAAGCGGCAGAACCTCGCCCGCAAGGAGCTCGCCTGGCTGCGCCGCGGTGCCCCGGCCCGCACCAGCAAACCCAAGTTCCGCATCGATGCGGCCAACGAGCTCATCGCCGACGTGCCCGAGATCCGCGACAAGGTCTCGCTGCAGTCGCTCGCCGTCTCGCGGCTGGGCAAGGACGTCGTCGACCTGCTCGATGTGGGGGTGACGTACCCTTCGGCAAGCTCAGGGACCCAGACTTCGACGGGATCAGGAGCCGGCGGGAAGACCGTGCTCAAGGACGTGGAGTGGCGGATCGCCCCGGGCGAGCGCACGGGGATCCTCGGCGTGAACGGTGCCGGGAAGTCCACGCTCCTGGGGCTCATCTCCGGCACGGTCGAGCCCACGGAGGGGCGGATCAAGCGCGGGAAGACCGTGCAGGTCCGTACGCTCACGCAGCGCCTCGACGAACTCCTGCCGCATTGGAACGACCCCGTGCGCGTGGTGATCTCCGGTCTGCGCACGTCCTACACGCTCGGTGCCGGGTCGAAGGCGCAGGACCTCACACCAGGACAGCTCCTGGAGCGGCTCGGGTTCTCGTCCGCCCAGCTCTCCACTCCGGTGAAGGATCTCTCCGGCGGTCAGCAGCGCCGGTTGCAGCTGCTGCTCGTGCTGCTCGACCAGCCGAACGTGCTCATCCTCGACGAGCCCACGAACGACATGGACACCGACATGCTCGCCGCGATCGAGGACCTCCTCGACTCCTGGTCGGGCACCCTCCTCGTCGTGAGCCACGACCGGTACTTCCTGGAGCGGGTGACGGATCAGCAGTACGCGATCCTTCCCGGTCCCGACGGCGCGGGGCGCCTGCGCCACCTCCCGGGCGGCGTCGACGAGTACCTTCGGCTGCGGCAGCGCGTCGAGAGCGCCCCGACGACCGCGACGGCGGCATCGGCCCCCGCAGCGAGCGGTCTCGACGGCGCGGCTCTCCGGGCGGCGCAGAAGGAAGCCGCCGCCCTCGAGCGTCGCATCCAGAAGCTCACGCAGCAGGTCGACGCGGCCAAGCACGCCCTCGCCGACCACGACCAGTCCGACTATGCGGGCCTCGGCGAGCGCATGAAGGCGATCACGGCGCAGGAGGGCGAGATCGAGGAGCTGGAGCTGCGCTGGTTCGAACTCACGGAGCAGATCGGCTGACGGAGGAATATCCTTCTCCCACGACTGTTGGGAGTAGCGATGGAAGGCCTCGAAGTAACCGTCCTGCTCGGACTCACGATCCTCGTCGGAACCCTGATCGCCCCGCGCGTGCGTCTCGCGCTGCCCCTCGTCCTCGTCATCCTCGGACTGCTGCTGGGCTTCATCCCGCCTCTGCGCGAGGTCCAGCTGCCGCCGGAGACCGTGCTGCTGCTGTTCCTGCCGGTGATGCTGTTCTGGGAGAGCCTGACGACATCGCTGCGGTCGATCCGCCGCGACTTCCGCTACATCGTGCCGATGAGCACGCTCCTCGTCGTCGCCTCCGCGTTCGCGGTGGCCGGCATCGGCGTGCTCTTCGGCATGCCCTGGGAGATCGCCCTCATCCTGGGGGCCGCGGTCGCGCCGCCCGACGCCACGGCCGTCGCCGCCCTCGGCCGGCTGCTGCCGCGTCGGATGTTCATGAAGCTCAAGGCCGAGAGCCTGACCAACGACGGCACCGCGCTCGTGCTCTATGCCATCGCGGTGTCCCTCGCGCTGGGCGGCCAGGTCACGCCGCTCTCGGTCACCTGGGACGTTCTGGTGTCGTACGTGGGCGGGATCGCCGCGGGGATCGTGGTCGCGGCCCTGGCCACGCTGCTGCTGCGCCGCATCTCCTCCACCATCGTCATCAACGTCACCCTGCTGCTCGTGCCGTTCTCCGCGTTCCTGCTCGCCGAGCTCGTCCACGCGTCCGGCGTGCTCGCCGTGGTCGTGGCCGGGCTCATCATCGCCTGGGTGTCGCCGCGCGTGACGACGGCGGCCTCGCGCCGGCAGGCCGACGCGGCCTGGCCGTTCGGCGTCTTCCTGCTGAACGGGGCGCTGTTCGTGCTCATCGGCCTCGAGGTGCAGTTCGTCGCGCACGAGATCTCCGCCGCCGCCATCGGCCGCCTGGTGCTCGTGACGCTCGCCGTGTGGGCGACGCTCTTCGCCGTGCGGTACGTGTTCCAGCTCCTCAACGTGCTGTTCCAGCGCCGTCCGGCCGAACGCCCGCAGCGCGGGGCCCGCTCCCGTGCCCGACTCGTGTCCACGGTCGCAGGCATGCGCGGCGCCGTGTCGCTGGCGATCGCGCTTTCGGTGCCGACCGGTGTCTCCGCAGGGAGCATGGTGGGCGGGCGTGACGAGATCGTCTTCGTGACCGCCGGGGTGATCCTGCTCAGCCTCCTCGTGCAGGCGCCTCTCCTTCCCGCGCTCGTGCGCTGGGCGCGATTCCCGGTCGACCATGCCGAGGACGAGGAGTACGAGCTCGCCGAGCGGGCGATCTCGGGTGCGGCCCTGGCCGCGCTCGACGACCTCGCCGCGGAGCACGGCATCGGCCAGGAGGTGCGCGACCGGGTGCGTGCCGAGGGGTACCAGGCGCTGGAGTTCGCGAACGCCAGGACGCTCGCGCGGGAGCAGGCGCTCATCGACGCCGAGGCCGACGCGCTGGACGAGATGCTCGGCGAGCCCGATCCCTACGGCACCGGGGGAGAGGCGCCCCGTCGCGAGGACGAGGACGCAGACGCGGGGGACGTCGCGGTGTCGGCAGGGACCGCCCCCGACCCCGAGACGACGGACGGCACGACGCTGCAGATGATCGCGACCTCCGCCGACGTCGACCTCGCCCAGCGCTCACCGCTCGTGCGGCACGAGGAGCACACCCGGCTCAAGCTCGCGCTGCTCGACCGCAAGCGCGAGGTGCTGCTCGGGCTCCGCGGCGCCGGCACCGTGGACGACATGGTGGTCCGCCGGATCTCCGCCCGTCTCGACCTGGAGCAGGTGCGTCTGCAGGGGATCGAAGAGTTCGACTGACCGGCCCGGGCGGCTGTGACGATCTCGTCGTTCCCTTACCGGTCAGACAGGAATTGCGGAACGGGGCCGGGCGCATGCTTGCGACCGGCCCCGCCGTGATAGCAACGGTTACACGCCTGAAAGATCGACCCAGTGTGTCAACTTCAACCATGCGCTCCCGGTTCCCGAGAGCTTGAACTTCACCTCGGCGAGCACCCGGGGAGAAGTGAGCGAGTTCTGTGGCGGCTTGGTCTGGAAGCCCCACCCCGTGTTGTAACTGTAGGTGTTCGCCGTCGGGGCCTTCTTGATGATGGACGGTGAGCCTCCGCCGCTGTAAATCTCTACCTTTCGACCCTGGAGGGCGAACCCGGGATCTGGCGTCCATCGACCGGTGACCTTCTCCGTCCGGATCTGATCGCCCCTGCTATTCAGACTGTAGGTGATCGTGATGGACGACTTGATCGATCCGTTGTCGTAGTTACCGCCCACCGAGGAGCGTGGAGCCACGACGCCGGGGTTTACCGGAACGTGAGGAGAAGGAACTCGCGTCTCGATCGTGGCTGTAGTGGTGCCCTCATCAACCGGTATCTGGTCCGTCTGCTGGTAGACGATCTCTCCAGTTCGTACGTCTGACACGACGATCGTGGATGACGCATACGAAGGCTTCTCTTCGGCAGCCGCATACGCGGTTGACGTGAGGGAGAAGGAAAGTGCCGCGGCTGCGGCGACCGCGATTGCGGCTTTCTGGTGTCTGTTCATGATTTCTCCGGTCGTTGCTGCGGCGCCAGACGGCGCCTTCGCTCAGATGAGCGCGTTGAGCCCAACACGTGCACCGACTTCCAGCGAAGATTGTTTCCTTGTCTTACACGATCCGGCGCCGTAGGGACTGCGCTACGGGCGGTTCTATGCACACGAGCAACGGAGGGTCCCGCACGGCTGTGACGCCGTGTGACATCCCGATTCCGCGACAGCGCGCCCTCCTGCCTAACGTTGTCGAGTCCCGCCAGGAAGGAACCCTGCTCATGTCCCGCCGCACCACCTCCGCCCTCGCCGCGCTCGCCGTGGTCCCGCTGTTCGTCGCCCTCGCCGGGTGCGCCACCTCGTCCGACGCGGGCTCCGGCGACGGCGGCTCCGAGGACAAGACCGTCAAGATCGGTGTCGTCGGCGAGAGCGACCCGCAGTGGCCCGCTTTCGTGGACGCGGCGGCCGACGCCGGCATCACTGTCGAACTCGTCGACTTCGGCTCGTACGAGCTGCCCAACCCGGCACTGAGCGAGGGGGAGATCGACCTCAACCAGTTCCAGCACATCGTGTATTTGGCGCAGTACAACGAGGCCTCGGGGGATGACCTCGCGGCGATCGGTTCGACGCAGATCTACCCGCTGGGTCTCTACTCGACGAAGTACGACTCGGTCGAGGACATTCCTGAGGGGGAGACCGTCGCGGTTCCTGACGACGCCTCCAACCAGGCCCGCGCGCTTCTCGTGCTCCAGGCCGCTGGCCTCGTCGAGCTCAAGGACGGCGGCACGGCCTTCTCCGATCTCGCAGATGTGGACGAGAACAAGTCGACAGTGAAGGTCACCGCGCTGGAGGCCGCACTCACTCCGGAGGCTCTGCCCGACGTCGCTGCTGCCATCATCAACAACGACTTCGTCGAGGACGCCGGTCTCTCGTTCGACGATGCACTCTTCACTGACGACCCGGAGGACCCCAGCGCGCTCCAGTACGTGAACATCTTCGCGTCTCGCGCCGAGGACGTCGACAACGAGACCTACCTCAAGCTCGTCGAGATCTTCCAGACCGACGAAGCTGTGCAGGAGGGGCTGGCGAAGTCGTCCGGAGGAACCGGTGTCACTCTGCAGACGCCGGCAGATGAGCTGGCCTCGCTGCTGAAGGACGTCCAGAAGGACGTCGCTGCGAACGGTTGATCAGGTTCACCTGAGAGAATCGGGCGACGCGGACGCGTCGCCCGATTCGTCGTCTTCAGGCCGACCCCGCCCTTTCCTCCCTCAAGACCGGAGAACCTATGCCGATCGTCTCCCTCGAGCACGTGTCGAAGAGCTACCCCTCGCCGTCCGCATCCGGCACGCAGATCACCGCCGTCGACGATGTGTCTCTGCAGATCGAGCAGGGAGATGTCTTCGGAATCATCGGCTATTCGGGTGCGGGGAAGTCCACCCTGGTGCGGCTCATCAACGCGTTGGAGCCGGCCTCCGCGGGCCGCATCACCGTCGACGGAGTCGAGATCACGGCACTCAGCGAGCGTGAGCTCCGGCGAGTGCGGAGCGGGATCGGCATGATCTTCCAGCAGTTCAACCTGTTCTCCTCGAAAAGCGTGCGGGCGAACATCGCGTATCCGCTGAAGCTCGCGGGATGGTCGAAGGCCGACATCGACGCGCGCGTGACCGAGATGCTGTCTTTTGTGGGGCTGAGCGACAAGGCACGGTCGTACCCCGAGCACCTGTCGGGAGGGCAGAAGCAGCGCGTCGGGATCGCGCGGGCGCTCGCGACCAGGCCGGCGATCCTCCTCGCCGACGAAGCGACCAGTGCGCTAGACCCGGAGACGACACATGAGGTCCTCTCCCTGCTCAAGCGCGTCAATGAGGAGCAGGGCGTCACGATCGTCGTCATCACCCACGAGATGGACGTCATCCAGACGCTCGCGACCAAGGTCGCCGTCATGGACCGTGGGCGGGTGATCGAGCAGGGAGATGTGTTCGAGGTCTTCTCCAACCCGCAGCATGCCGCGTCGCAGCGATTCGTCGGTACGGTCGTCAAGGGCGTTCCCTCCCCGGCCGAGCGTGCTGTCCTGCGTGACCGGCATCAGGGACGACTCGTGACGTTCTCCTTCCGCGACGGCGGCCCGTCCCAGGCGCAGGTCTTCCTGGAGCTGGCCGAGGTCGGATTGGAGTTCGAGCTCGTCTTCGGCGGTATCAATGACATCCGCGGCAGGGCCTTTGGTCACTTGACGCTCGCGATCCGCGGGGACGACGCTCGCATCGATGCGACGCTTGCACGGATCTCGGAGCGCATCGAAGTGACGGACATCGACCACGAGGAGGTGCGCTGATGGATCGTCTGATCGAGTTGGGCCCTGAGTTCTGGACGGCTGCCGTCGAGACGCTTTACATGGTGTCGCTGACACTGGTGCTGGGTGGTCTGCTGGGAGGCCTGATCGGAGTCGGGCTGTATCTCACCCGGCCGGGCGGCATGCTGCAGAACCGGGCTGTCTCCGCCGTCCTGAACCTCTTCATCAACTTCTTCCGCCCGATCCCCTTCGTGATCCTCATCACCGTCCTGATCCCGTTCTCCCGATTCATCGTGGGGAGCGGCATCGGCACGAACGCTGCCATCGTCGCCCTGGTGGTGGCGTCGATGTTCGCCATCGGCCGGATCGTCGAGCAGCATCTGGTCGGTGTCTCGCCGGGAGTCATCGAAGCCGCGCGTGCGATGGGAGCCGGACCGTGGCGAACCCTCTTCACAGTGGTGATCCCCGAGGCGCTCGGACCCCTGATCCTGGGATACACGTTCGTGATCGTGGCGCTGATCGACATGACGGCAATGGCCGGTTACATCGGCGCGGGCGGTCTCGGAAACTTCGCGTTGACGTACGGCCGACGTCAGTTCGAGCCGGTCGTGATGTGGGCCGCCGTGCTGCTCATCGTCGTGTTCGTGCACGTGGCTCAGACGCTCGGCACCCGACTCGCGCGGAAGGTCATGCGCCGCTGAGGTCGATCAGCGTGCCGGGGCCTCCTGCAGGCTCCGGCGCGTGGTGAACGTGCGCTCCTGCCCGCTCAGCGGATCGGTGAACCGGAGCTCGCGGGCGAGGAGCTGGAGCGGGCGGGTGAAGTCGTCCGGACGCTCCGGCTGGAGCACGGGGTAGAAGCCGTCGTGCAGGATGCCGAGGCCGAGCGCGGCGAGGTGCACGCGGAGCTGGTGCATCTTCCCGCTGTGCGGACGGAGAAGCGTGTGCACGACGCGGTCGTCGGCGGCGATGACCTCGATGAGCGTCTCGGAGTTCGGCTCGCCGTCCTCATCCACCTGCACGCACACCTGACCGCGGAGCTTCTCGATCCGGTTGCGGTAGACGAGCGGGAATCGCGACGGATCCCAGTCCGCCGGGCGCGCGGAGACGGCCTCGTAGACCTTCTCCACGCGGCGGTCCTCGAACAGCAGTTGGTAGGCGCCGCGGGTGGCAGGGCGGGCGGAGAACATCAGCAGCCCCGCCGTGGCCCGGTCGAGGCGGTGGATCGGCGTGAGATCCGGGTTGCCGAGGCGGTTGCGCAGCCGGACGAGGGCGGAGTTCTGCAGGTATTTGCCGCCCGGCGTGGTGGGGAGGAAGTGCGGCTTGTCCACGACCACCAGGTGCTCGTCCTGGTGCAGGATCTCCTCGGCGAACGGGATCTTCTTCTCGACCGGAGGCTCCCGGTAGTACCAGACGAACTCCTCGGCGCCGAGTGGCGTGTCCCGGGAGAGCGGCCGGCCGTCGCGCGCGACGATCTCCCCGCGGTCGAAGCGCACGAGCAGCCGCTCCGGATCCAGGTGGAAGAATCGCTCGACCATGTAGGCGGCGACGGTGGGCCATGCACCCGTCAATGGCACGTGCAGCCGGGTCGCACCGACGCCGTCGCGCACGGGAAGCGGGGAGGGCATGCCCATGTCTCGGCCTTCGGAGCAGGGGTCGCGGGGCTGCGACCGGGTGCTTCCAGCCTAGGCGACCGCTCGGGCAGGGTCCGTGGGCCGCGGCCGCCACTCGTTTCCGTCTCCGTTGCACGATCCGGTTGCGCCTGCACGATCATTCCGGGGGTCTCGTCCCACGACCGGACCCTGGTCGTGCATCCGTAACGGAGGGGGCAGAGGCAGGGCCGCTGTCTCCGTTGCACGATCCGGTTGCGCCTGCACGATCATTCCGGGGGTCTCGTCCCACGACCGGACCCTGGTCGTGCATCCGGACCGGCGAGATCGGACTGGCAGCCCGGAACCGGTCGGGGTGTCAGCGGGTTTCGGCGGCGAGCCAGTCGTCGAACGTCGTCGGCGCCGTGCGCGCGTCGTCGCCGGGGAGCAGCACCTCGCCCGCGAACTCGACGCCGAGTGCGGCACCCTTCCACGCGGCGCGCAGCGGAAGGTCGCGGCCCCAGGCGGCGAGAGTGCGGCGCGCCATGTCGACGGCGTCCTCCGTGCGGGGGCCGACGATGTCGAACGAGCCGCCGAGCGCCGGCGACTCCGCTGCGTCGACGAGGGCGGCGGCCACGTCCGCCGGCGCGATGGGCTGCAGCAGCAGAGGGGGCACGACGCCTTCGCCGTCCTCGATGCTCCACTCGGCGATCATCGCGGGGAAGTCGTGGAACTGTGTCGCCCGCACGATGGTGAACGGCACCGCGCCGCGCGTGACCTCTCGCTCCTGGGCGCGCTTGCCCGCATAGTGCGGATTGCCGCGCACGCGATCGAGCGCCGCGATCGAGAGCGCCACGTGGTGGCCGACCCCGGCTTCGTCCTCGGCGGCGAGCAGCGTGCGGCTGAGCGTGGTGAACACCCGCTCAGCATCGGCGACGTCGGATACCGGCGGGTTCGTCGCGTCCACGACCGCATCCACCCCGCGGAGCAGGGCGGCGAGGCCTTCGCCTGTGGTCAGATCGACGCCCTCGCTGCGGCTGAGCGAGAGCGCATCATGCCCCCGCCGCCGGGCCTCTTCGACGACCAGCCGCCCGATCCGTCCCGTTCCTCCTGCGACCGCGATGCGCATGCCCGCTCCTTCAATCATGGATATTGTGTGTCCACAATAAGGCGGTCCCGATACGATGGGCAAGTGAAACTCCCCGAGACCTCGGAATGGGTGCTGCACACCGTCGCGGTGATCGCTCAGCTCCCCGCGGGGTCGACGGTGTCCGGCGCGCAGCTCGCCGAGCACTTCGGCGTACCGGGGCCGTACCTCTCGAAGCAGCTCGCGAAGCTCGTCCGCGCCGGAATCCTCACCGGGAGCACGGGGCCACGCGGCGGCTTCCGCCTGGCGAGAGACCCCGAGAGCATCACCATCCTCGATCTCGTCACGGCGGTCGACGGCGCCGCCGACCCCTACGTCTGCCGTGAACTCCGTCAGCAGGGGAGAGGAGCCGCCCGTCCGGAGGACTGCACCGCGCCGTGCGGACTCGCCGTCGTGATGCGCCGTGCCCACGAGGCCTGGCGGGCTTCTCTGGAGGCGGTGTCGATCGCCGAGGTCGTCGGCGCGCTCCCGGACACCGTCCCCGCCAAGAACCGGCGCCTCCTCCTCGGTCCGTGACCTCCCCGTTCGCACCATCCGTGCCCGGTCGGTCGTGGGACGCCTGCACGATCTGGGTCCGGATGCACGACTCGTGTCGGATCGGTCCTGCGACGCCTGCACGACCCGGGTCCGAATGCACGACGGGGTGACCACTTCTCCCGGGCAGCCGTGCACGGATCGTGCAGGCGGAACAGACCGGACGGGTCGGACGGAACGAACCACACCGGACCGGACCGAACCACACCGGGTCCGGGTCAGGTGTCGAAGCTGAGGCTCAGTTTCCGCAGCAGGGCGGCCAGCCGGTCGCGGTCAGCGCGGGAGAGCGCGCGCAGGAGGTCGGCCTCGGCGTCCACGAGCCGGGTGATCGCGGCGTCCACCCGGACCCGGCCGTCGTCGGTCAGAGTCACGAGCACGCTGCGGCCGTCCGCGGGGTCGGCTTCCCGGCGCACGAAGCGACGGCCGACGAGACGGTCGATGCGGTTGGTCATCGTGCCGCTCGACACGAGGGTCTGCTGCAGGAGCTGCTTGGGCGAGAGCTGGAACGGGGATCCTGCCCGGCGCAGCGCCGACAGCACGTCCCACTCCCACGGCTCGAGGTCGCTCCGGCGGAACACCTCGCGGCGGGCGCGGTCGAGGTGTCGGGAGAGGCGGTCCATGCGGGACAGCACCTCGAGGGGGGAGAAGTCGAGGTCGGGGCGCTGCGTGTTCCACGCGCCGACGATCCGATCGACCTCATCCGCCTCGCTCATCCGTTCATTATCGCGTGCGGCGGCGTCGTGGCCGCGGAGGACGCGGGGAGGAGCATCGTGAGGAACGCGCTGTGCGGGTCGGGGAGGTAGGAGCCGAACGGGGCGCCCTCGCGGAACCCGGCAGCGGCGTACATCGCGCGCGCGGGGGCAAAGAAGGGGTCGCGGCCGGTCTCGAGTGAGAGCCGCCGGACGCCCCGCGCGCCGGCGTCGTCGAGGAGATGACCGAGCATCGTCCGCCCGAACCCGCGTCCGCGGAAGGCGGGATCGGTGCGCATCGACTTCAGTTCCTCATGGCCGTCCTCGACGACGGCGAGGGCGCCCGTCGCGGCGATCCGTCCGTCGACGCGTCCCGTGAAAAACCGGATGCGGGGAGTCAGCAGCCGGTCGAGCGGAAGCGCATGCTGGCTCTCGGGTGGAGCGGTGCCGTCCATCTCTGCGTGGTGTGCGGCGATGAAGGCCGCGATCTCGGGGGTGGCGACGGTGACACGGTCGATCACGAGGCTCATCGTCCCAGCATCGCAGAGCCGTGTTTCGCGCGGATGACGAGCCCGCCCGGCGTGCGCCTCACGCACAGGAAGACGGGCGAGGACGTGGCAGACTTATCGGGCGGTGCCCCCGGGGCACCGCGGTCCGCCGTGGTGTAATGGCAGCACGACAGCCTTTGGAGCTGTGAGGTCTAGGTTCGAGTCCTGGCGGCGGAGCATGACTGAGAACACCCTCGCCGTCGTCGTCCTCGCTGCAGGCCAAGGCACGCGTATGAAGTCGCGCCTGCCGAAGGTGCTGCACCGGATCAGCGGGCGCCCTCTCGTCGGACACGTGCTCACGACGGCCACTCGGCTGCACCCGTCGCACATCGAGGTCGTCGTGCGGCACGAGCGCGATCAGGTTGTCTCCGCGCTGCGCGAGGACTACCCGGACGCCGTCTTCATCGACCAGGACGAGGTTCCGGGCACCGGCCGCGCCGTCCAGGTCGCGGTGGACGCGCTGCCCGCAGACTTCGACGGCGACGTGCTCGTGCTCTCCGGCGACTGCCCGCTCGCCGACGCCGAGACGCTCTCGACGTTCCTCGCCGAGCACCGCGCCTCCGGAGCGCCGGCGACCATCATGACCGCTCTCGTCGACGACCCCACCGGGTACGGCCGGGTCATCCGCGATGCGGACGGCACCGTGGACCGCATCGTCGAGCAGAAGGACGCGACGGCGGAGGAGGCGGCGGTCAGTGAGATCAACGCCGGGATGTACGTGTTCCGGGCCGCCACGCTGCGCACCTACCTGCCCAAGATCGGTGTCGACAACGCGCAGGGCGAGATGTACCTCACGGACGTGCCCGGCCTCGTGCGCCAGGACGGCGACCGAGTCGCGGCGTCGATCGTGTCCGACGTCGAGGTCACGTTCGGGGTCAACGACCGCGCCCAGCTTGCCGAGGTCGGCCGTCGCCTGAACGCCCGCATCGTGCGCCGCTGGCAGCTCGAGGGCGTCACCATCGTCGACCCGGCCACGACGTGGATCGACGACGACGCCACGCTCGCCCCCGACGTCACGATCCTCCCGAACACGCAGATCCTGCGCGCGACGACGATCGCCACGGGCGCGACGATCGGACCGGACACGACGCTCGTCGACTGCGAGGTCGGGGAGGACGCGGTCGTCCGCCGGACCGATGCGACCCTGGCCGTGATCGGCGCCGAGGCGACCGTCGGCCCCTTCTCCTACCTCCGCGCCGGCACCGTGCTCGGCCCGAAGGGCAAGATCGGCGCCTACGTCGAGACGAAGAACGCCGAGATCGGCGAGGGCAGCAAGGTGCCGCACCTGTCGTACGTGGGCGATGCGACGATCGGCCGTGGCGTGAACCTCGGCGCGAGCACCATCACGGCGAACTACGACGACGTCAACAAGCACCGCACGGAGATCGGCGACGAGGTGCACACCGGCTCGCACACGGTGCTGGTCGCGCCCGTTAGGCTTGGTCCTGGTGCGAAGACCGGCGCCGGCGCCGTCGTCCGCAAGGACGTCCCGGCCGGTGCCCTGGCCATGAGCGTGGCCCCCCAGCGGAACATCGAGGGGTGGGTCGAGAAGAACAGAGCAGGGACGGGCGCGGCGGATGCCGCGGCCCGGGAGAATTCGGCGGAATAGGCGGAGCATGGCCCGGAAGAAGAAGACGGTCGACCTGGATCGCGACAACGGCGTGGCCCCCGGCCTCGTCGCCAAGACGAAGAAGCGTCTGGTCATCGCCGGTGGCCGATCGCATCCCGAGCTGACGGCGGCCGTCGCCACCTCGCTCGGTACCGAGATCGCTCCGGTCGAGCACCGCACCTTCGCCTCGGGCGAGATCTACGCCCGCTTCGAGGTCTCGATCCGCGGCTGCGACCTCTTCCTCGTGCAGACGTTCGGCGAGCCGGTCAACGAGTGGCTCATGGAGACGCTCATCATGATCGACGCCGCCAAGCGCGCCTCGGCCAAGCGGATCACCGTCGTCGCGCCGTACTATCCGTATTCGCGTCAGGACAAGAAGGGCCGCGGCCGCGAGCCCATCAGCGCCCGTCTCGTCGCCGATCTGCTGAAGACGGCCGGCGCCGACCGCGTGATGAGCGTCGACCTGCACGCCGCCCAGATCCAGGGCTTCTTCGACGGCCCCGTCGACCACCTGTTCGCCAAGCCGGTGCTCCTGGACCACTTCGAGCGCACCCTCACCCCGGAAGACCGGGAGATCCTCACGGTCGTCTCCCCGGACATGGGCCGCGTGCGTGTGGCCGACACCTGGTCGGACAGCCTCGGAGCCCCGCTCGCGATCATCCACAAGCGCCGCGACCCGAAGGTCGCCAACCAGGTCTCGGTGCACGAGATCGTCGGCACCGTGGAGGGACGCACCTGCCTCCTCGTCGACGACATGATCGACACCGGTGGCACGATCGTCAAGGCCGCGCAGGCGCTCAAGGCGAACGGCGCGCACCGCGTGATCGTCGCCGCGACCCACGCGATCTTCAGCGACCCGGCGTCCGAGCGGCTGCAGGACGCGGCGATCGACGAGGTCGTGGTCACGGACACCATCCCGCTGTCCGCATCGCGTCGTTGGGAGAACCTCACGGTGCTGCCCATCGCGCCGCTGCTGGCCCGGGCGATCCACGAGGTCTTCGAGGACGGCTCCGTCACGAGCATGTTCGGCGGGGACGCGTAACTCATCGGGACGGCACAGCCCGTGCATAGCCGGGGTGCTTACGGTCGAGTCATCGACGGAAGAGTCGACCGTTGACGACCACGGAGGACCCCATGATCCGCACGACCGTTCCGACCTCTGTCCGCACGGGCACCGCCCTCCTCGGGGTCGCAGGGCTCTTCGTCCTCGCCGGGTGCTCGTCGACCGGCGACGCCACCGACACCTCGAACGGCGCCGACGAGACCGCGGGGTCGAGCACCTCGTCCTCGTCGACCGGTGGAGACGCTTCCGGCGCCTACGCCGACGGCACCTACACCGCCGACGGCTCGTACCAGACCCCGGAGACGGTGGAGGAGATCACCGTCACGCTCACCCTCGCCGACGGCGTCGTGACGGAGGTCGAGGTCACGGGCGACCCGAAGGCCCCGGAGACCGAGCGGTACCAGGGAGAGTTCATCGACGGAATCGCCGACGAGGTCGTGGGGAAGCCGATCGACGAGCTGAACGTGAGCCGCGTCGCGGGATCCTCGCTCACGAGCGGCGGCTTCAACGACGCCGTGGCCTCCATCAAGGAGCAGGCCGCCGCCTAGGCGCGAGGCGTCCTCATGGGGCAGTGGCGATTCGAGGCGATCGGCACCGGGTGGGAGATCGAGACCGGTGCCCCGCTCACGGATGACGTCCGCGCGGCCGTGACCGCCGAGATCGAGCGCTTCGATCGCACCTGGTCGCGGTTCCGAGACGACTCCGACGTGGCTCGTCTCGGCCGGTCGGGCGGCTCGCTGTCCGCTCCGGACGCGGGGCCGATGCTCGATGCCTATCGCGAGCTCGATGCCGCGACGGCCGGTGCGGTGAACCCCCTGGTCGCCGACAGCCTTGTCGCCCTCGGCTACGACGCCACCTACTCGCTGCAGGCCGGCGATCCCCGCGCCGCTCCGGCGACCTGGACCTCGCGGCTCATGTGGTCCGCCGGGGCGATCGACGCCTCTGCGCCCGCTCTGCTCGATGTCGGCGCTCTCGGCAAGGGACGCCTCGTCGATCGTGTGATGGTGGTACTGGCTGACCTCCCCGGGGACGTGGTCGTGGACGCCGGTGGAGACATCCGCGTTCGAGGGGCTAGCGTGCGCATCGCGCTCGAGCACCCGTTCGATGCGCGGAAGGCGATCGGTGTTGTCGAGGTCGCTGATGGCGCGCTGTGCGCATCGGCCATCAACCGACGGGCGTGGGGAGACGGTCTCCATCATGTGCTCGACGCGCGGACGGGACGCCCGATCCGCACCTGGGCCGCGACGTGGGCTCTCGCCCCGGAGGCGATGACCGCCGACGCCGTGGCCACCGCGCTGTTCTTCGACGGCGGCCCGGAGCTGGCCGTCCGCTGGGGCGTCGAGTGGGTGCGCATGACCACCGACGGCCGTGTGCAGCGCTCGCCCGGCTGCCGCGCCGAGCTCTTCACCGCGGCACCCGCCGCTGCCGCTGGAACCGGGGGAGACACGACACCATGACCACCGCCTTCGCCGCCACCCGCCAGCGCGTCCTCGCCGTCCTCGGCGCGCTGTCGATGTACCGCCTCGTGCTGTTCGCGCTGACGGCACTGGCCCTCATCGCGCTCGTGCTCTCCCTGTTCGGAGTGATCGTGTCTCCGACGCCGGGGGAGCTGGTGGCGTCCTTCCTCGTGCTCGCCGTCGTGATCTCCGCCGTGGACGCGGTCGCGCAGCGCCTCCTCCGCCTGCCCTGGCGGGTGGAGTCCTCGCTCGTCACCGCCCTCATCCTGCTGTTCGTGCTGCGTCCCGGCATCGAGCCGTCGGCGTTGCTCGGCCTCGCGATCGCGGGCGCGGTGGCCAGCGTGTCCAAGTACCTCATCGCGTGGCGGGGGCGGCACATCTTCAACCCGGCGGCGTTCGGTGCTGCGGTCGTATCGATCCTGGGGGCGTTCGACGCGTTCAGCTGGCTCGGCACCTCCTCGTCGTGGTGGGTCGGCACCCCGGTTCTCGTGATCCCCGTCGTCCTCCTCGGGCTCGCCGTGCTGTGGCGTACGGAGAAGGTCGGGGTCGTCCTGCTCTTCCTCGTCATCGCCGTCGCCACCTCGATCGTGCGGCAGGCGGTGCAGGCCGTGCAGTTCGGCGTCTCGTTCGAGGTCGTGACGGCGCTGTCGTTCGCGGTGCTTCAGTCGCCGTTCCTCTTCCTCGGGGCGTTCATGCTGTCGGAGCCGCTGACGCTCCCGCCCCGTCGTCGGCAGCAGCTCGTCGTCGCCGCCGTGGTGGGCGTGCTCGCGGGGTGGCCGATCTCGGTGGCCGGTCTGTTCACGCTCGGGCAGGAGCGCGCCCTCCTCATCGGGAACCTCGTGGCCTTCGCGTTCGCGCTCCGCGGGTCCGTGCGTCTGGTCCTGGAGCGCCGTGCCTTCGTGACGCCGACCGCGCAGGAGCTCACGTTCCGGGCGAAGGGCCGCGTGCGGTTCCTCCCCGGGCAGTACCTCGAGCTCGATGTCCCGCATCGGCGCCCTGACGCGCGGGGGACGCGCCGCGAGTTCAGCATCGTGTCCGCTCCGGCCGATCTGCCGACCCTCCGCGTCGCGTACAAGAACGGTGACCAGCAGCACCCGTCGAGCTACAAGCGGGCTCTCGCGGCAGCCGAGCCCGGGGCGACCTTCGCGGTGACCGGAACCTGGGGCGACTTCATCCTCCCGCGCGGCGAGCAGCCGGTGCTCATGGTGGCGGCGGGCATCGGTGTGACACCGTTCGTATCGCAGCTCCGGCAGCTCCAGGCGACAGGGGAGCGGCGCGACATCGTCCTCGTCTACGTGGCGTCCTCGGCGGACGAGCTCGCCTTCCGGGACGAGCTCGCCGCGACGGGGGTGCGCACGGTGGTGTTCACCCGCGACGAGCCGGACGACCTTCCCGCGCACTGGACCTGGGCGCAGGGGGCCCGCCTGGACGCGGAGACCCTGGAGCGCGCGGTGGAGGACCTCTCGGCGCGGCACGCCTTCATCTCCGGCCCGCCGCGGCTCATCGCCGACCTCGCGCCCGCGCTGCAGAAGGCCCGTTCCCTCACCACGGACGCCTTCGCCGGCTACTGACGCGGATCGTCTTCCGTCCGTCGGCCCGGGGACGTTGCGACACCTGCACGACCCCGCGACACCCGCACGATGGAATCCCCGGTCTCATCGTGCATCCGCGCCCGGATCGTGCAGACGGGACAGTCCGATGGGATCGTGTGAAGTCCGGTCAGATGGGCCGCCCGCACGATCGGGGACGGATGTACCGCCGGGGGACATCTGCACGACCGGGGACCACGTGCGCGACCGGGGGACATCTGCACGACCGGGGACCACTTGCACGACCGGGGGACACTTGCACGACCGGGGGACGGATGGACGAGGGGATGGACGGATCGGTTGTGCGGACCGGTTCGGGTCGTTCAGGTGGGCACGGACTGGTCTCGACCGCGGAGACCAGGCGGGACTCATGCACGACCGGGGGACGGATGCGAGACGGGATCGACGGATCGGTCGTGCGGGTGGGGTCGGGTCGTGCGGGTGTGCACGGTGCGGTTTCGACCTCGGACGTCGACCGGAGACACCTGCACGACCCGGGGACGGGTGCACGAGGGGATGGATGGATCGGTCGTGCGGACGGGTTCAGGT
>NZ_DLNJ01000022.1:0-100387 GCF_002478345.1 Microbacterium sp. UBA7513 | reverse complement strand
TTCAGGTCGTGCGGACGGGTTCGGGTCGTGCGGGTGTGCGACAGAAAGGACGGAGACCGGGGTCAGGCGTCAGGGGTCTCGCCGGGAGGAGTCAGCGGGATACGGACGGTGAAGGTCGTGTCGCCGGGTTCGCTGTCGACCGAGATGCGGCCGTGGTGGCCCTCCACGATGGCCTTGACGATCGCGAGACCGAGCCCGGTCCCTCCAGTCTGCCGGGCGCGGGAGCTGTCCCCGCGGGCGAAACGGGCGAAGAGCTCGTCGCGGAGGGCGGGATCGATCCCCGGGCCGTCGTCGTGCACGCGGAGCACGGCCTCGTCGCCCTCCCGGGCCACGCTCAGCGTCACCGTGGTCCCCGCGGGGGTGTGGGTCCTGGCATTGGCCAGCAGGTTCGCGACGACCTGATGCAGCCGCCCGGCATCCCCGACGACGGTGACCGGCTCATCCGGCACCTCGATGTTCCAGTGGTGATCGGCCGCGGTCGGCCGCGCATCCGAAAGGCCTTCGAGGGCGAGCTGGGTGAGGTCGACCGTGCCGTACACGAGCTCGCGGCCCTCGTCGAGGCGGGCGAGGAGCAGGAGGTCCTCCACGAGCCGCGTCATGCGCAGCGACTGCGCCTGGATGCGCTCCAAGGAGGAGGTCGTGCCCTCGATGACCGCGTCTTCCTTCGTCGCCTCCGGTGCCTGACGCAGCGCCCGCAGCGAGAGCTCCGAGTACCCGCGGATCGAGGCCAGGGGCGTACGCAGCTCATGGCTCGCGTCGGCGACGAACCGGCGCATCTGCTCCTCGTTCTTCTGCCGCGCCGACAGGGACGTGTCCACGTGGTCGAGGAGCTTGTTGAGCGCGGCACCGACGAGCCCGGTCTCCGTCCGCGGATCGGCCTCGCTCGCCGGCACGCGCTCGGTGATGCTGACCTCGCCGCGGTCGAGCTGCTGATTGGCCACCCTCGTCGCGGTCGCCGCGACCGCCCGCAGCGGCCGCAGCCCGACCCGGATCGTGACCGCCGTGGTGAGGGCGAGGAGGATCAGGCCGCCCACCGTCGCGAGCAGGATCACGGTGAGGAGCTGCGTGAGCTGATGCTGGATCTCGTCGCGGGGGAGTCCCGTGACGACGACGACGCCGTTGCTCGCGGTGGTCGCGACGACCCGATACGAGCCGAGGTCGTCGAACGAGACCGTGGCAGGGGTGCCGAGCGCGACCGTGCCGTACAACCTCTGCAACTGCTCGGGGGTGAGCGACTGCGGAGTGCTGTTCAACGCCCCACGGCTCTCCTGGAACGTGACGCCGCTCGGTCCGGCCACGGGGCTCCCGAGCGAGAGCAGCAGCCCGGGGACGCGGGTGTTGAGGAGGGGGAGGATGTTGTCGACGGTCGCCTCAGAGGGCGCGACCCGCTCCACGATCCCGTCCCGGATCGTCGCTGCGTAGCTCTTCACCTTGTTGTCGAGCTGGTCCTCCAGCGTGCTGCCGAGGGTGGCGCTGGTGATGACGGCGACGATGACGAGGATCAGCGACACGAACCCGATCACCGCGGTCATCAGCCGCGTCTGCAGGCTCATGGGCCGTCGCGTCACCGTCGCTCCGCTCACTGCGGGGCCTTGATCATGTAGCCGACGCCGCGCACGGTGTGCAGGAGGGGCGTGCGCCCGGCGTCGATCTTCTTCCGGAGGTAGGAGATGTAGAGCTCCACGACCGACGACTTGCCGCCGAAGTCGTAGCTCCAGACGCGGTCCAGGATCTGCGCCTTGGACAGCACCCGGCGCTCGTTGCGCATGAGGTAGCGCAGCAACTCGAACTCGGTCGCGGTCAGCTCGATCTCCACGCCGTCCCGGACGACCTCGTGGCTGTCCTCGTTGAGCGTGAGATCGGCGACCCGGAGGATCGACTGCCCGTCGTCGGCGCTGGCGTGTCCGGTGCGCCGGATGATCGCGCGGAGCCGGGCGATCACCTCCTCCAGGCTGAAGGGCTTGGTCACGTAGTCGTCGCCCCCGGCGGTGAGCCCGGCGACGCGGTCGCCCACGGCATCCTTCGCCGTGAGGAAGAGGACGGGGACGAGATTGCCCGCTTCGCGGAGGCGCTTGAGCACGGCCATCCCGTCGAGGTCGGGCATCATGATGTCGAGCACGAGGGCGTCCGGCTCGAACTCCTTCGCGACCTGGATCGCCTCGAGGCCGGAGGACGCGGTGCGCACCTCCCACCCCTCCATGCGCAGGGCCATGGCGAGCAGATCGGTGAGCATCTGCTCGTCGTCCACGGCGAGGATGCGCAGAGGGGAGCCGTCGGGGCGGCGCAGTTCGGGCAGGTCGCTGGTCATGCCTCTATTCTGCGGAACTTCCTATGTGATTTCTATGGAGCGGGCTATGGGTTCTCTGGGAGATGGGGTGCAAGATGTCCGACCCCGGGTCTACCGTGTGCTCATGATCGACCACGTCGAATCCGCACAGCCCACCGTCCACCGTCCCTCCACCGTCTCCGAGGTCGCCGCGCTCGTCCGCGCCGCCGCGCAGGAGGCTGTCCCCCTGACCGTTGTCTCCGGCGGCCACGGTCCCTGGTCCCACGCCCCCGCTCCCGGTCTGCGCCTCGAACTCGGGGAGCTCTCCTCGATCGAGGTCGACGGCACGGCCGTGCGCATCGGCGGCGGTGCCGTCTGGGGCGATGTCGCGACAGCCCTCGCCGGCCACGGCCTCGCGCTGAGCTCCGGCGACACGGCCAGCGTCGGCGTCGGCGGTCTCACTCTGGGCGGCGGCGTCGGCTGGATGGTGCGCGCCTGGGGCCTCGCCGTCGATCAACTCGTCGGCGCCCAGGTCGTCACCGCGAGCGGAGACGTGGTGGAGGTGTCGGCCACGCAGCATCCCGACCTGTTCTGGGCGCTGCGCGGCGGTGGTGGCAACTTCGGCGTCGTCACCCGTTTCGACTTCGAGGCGCATCGCCTGCCGGGGATCGCACTGGCCGAGTCCGTCGTCGACGGCGACGCGACGGCCGTGCTCCGGGCCGCGCGCGAACTCCTCCGCGATGCCCCGCGCGAGCTGACCGTCACGTACATGGACGTGCCGCCCATGGACCCGAGCGCTCCGGCCGGTGCCCGGCTGACCGCCGTGTGGGCCGGGTCCGACCCGGAGGCGCTGCGTGTGGAGCTTGCGCCGATCACCGCGCTCGACGGTGTCACGACGGAGATCACCGAGCCCGCCTACCGGGACATCCTGATGGAGATGCCGCAGCCCGAGGGCGGCGAGGCTCCTGCTCCTCCCGGGTTCCTCGGCGGGAACGGTCTCGTCGCCGACCTCGATGATGAGACGATCGATCGGCTGGTGGCCTATCGGCGGGAGTTCCCCGCCTCGGTCGTCTTCCTCCGGTCCCTCGGCGGGGCGTTCGGCGACGTTCCGCAGGAGGAGACGGCCTTCCCGGCGCGCAGCGCTACCTGGTTCGTCATGGCCGGTGCCTTCGACGTCCCCGGACTACTCGACGAGCAGGGGCGTGAGAAGGCCGCTGCGGACGCGGAGCGGATCGTCGGGGGCCGCCTCGCCGAGTACAGCAACTTCGTCGACCGCGAGCGACCGGACGCGGTGTCCGGGATGTACGACGGCGACGGCTACGCGCGTCTGCGGGCGGTGAAGGCGCAGTGGGACCCGCAGAACGTGTTCCGCCGCAACCACAACATCCTCGCCTGACGCACGAAGGGCCGGGCACCCTGCGGTGCCCGGCCCTCGTAGACCCGAGGTCAGTGCGTGTCTTCGGCTTCGATCTCGGAGCGGTCGCCCGACCACAGCGTGTGGAAGGTGCCCTCCTTGTCGATGCGCTTGTAGGTGTGCGCACCGAAGAAGTCCCGCTGGCCCTGCACGAGAGCGGCCGGGAGGCGGTCGGCGCGGATGCCGTCGTAGTACGACAGCGACGACGAGAACGCCGGGGCCGGGATGCCGGACTGCGCCGCCGTGACCACCACGCGACGCCACGCCGCCTGGCCGCGGGTCAGCGCCTCGGCGAAGTACGGAGCCGTCATCAGCACGGGCAGGTCGGGCGTCTCGGCATAGGCGTCTGCGATCCGGTTCAGGAACTGCGCACGGATGATGCAGCCGCCGCGCCAGATCTTGGAGATCGCACCGAGATCGATGTTCCAGCCGTACTCGGCGGCACCGGCGCGGATCTCGTCGAAGCCCTGAGAGTAGGCGACGATCTTGGAGGCGTAGAGCGCGAGGCGGACGTCCTCGACGAAGGCGTCGACCTCGTCGGCCGGGACCGTGAACTCCTCGTCCGGGCCAGGAAGCGTGGCGGCGACCGCGCGCTGCTCGGGGTGCGAGGAGAGGGAGCGGGCGAACGTCGCCTCGGCGATCCCCGATACCGGCACGCCGAGCGAGAGCGCGGTCTGCACGGTCCAGGCACCGGTGCCCTTCGCGCCGGCCTGGTCCAGGATGACGTCGACGAGCGGCTTGCCGGTGGACGCGTCGACCTGCCGCAGCACCTCGGCGGTGATCTCGATGAGGTACGACTCCAGCTCGCCCCGGTTCCACTCGGCGAAGATCTCGGCGATCTCCGCGGGCGTCTTGCCGGTGCCGCGCCGGATGAGGTCGTACGCCTCGGCGATGAGCTGCATGTCGGCGTACTCGATGCCGTTGTGCACCATCTTGACGAAGTGGCCGGCACCGTCGTGGCCGACGTGCGTCACGCAGGGCTCGCCCTCGGCGATCGCGGCGATGGACTTCAGGATGGGTCCGAGCGTGATCCAGGACTCGTCCGAGCCGCCCGGCATGATCGAGGGGCCGGTGAGGGCGCCCTCCTCGCCGCCGGAGATGCCGGCGCCGACGAAGTTGATCCCGGTCTCGCGGACGGCCTTCTCACGGCGGATAGTGTCCGGGAAGTAGGCGTTGCCGCCGTCGACGATGATGTCGCCCGGCTCGAAGACCTCGACGAGGGAGTCGATCACGGCGTCGGTCGGGGCTCCGGCCTTGACCATGATGATCGCGGTACGCGGCTTCTGCAGCGAGTCGGCGAACTCCTGGTAGGTCTTCGCCGGGAGGAAGCCCGCCTCGGGATGCTCGTCGAGGAGGGTCTGCGTCTTCTCGTAGCTGCGGTTGAAGATCGCCACGGTGTTGCCCTCGCGGCTCGCGAGGTTGCGGGCGAGGTTCGACCCCATGACGGCGAGTCCGACGACTCCGATGTTCGCTGATGCTTCGGGCACGGAAGGCTCCTCGATCGTGAAGAAGGGTTGTCTTCAGCGTATCGCTGTGCGGTGGATCGAGGCGCACCCGTGACGCAGGGCCGTCATCGTCCGCGGTGCCCGACAGTCGCGAGCCCGCGGGCCTCTACGCTGAAGGGAGCACAGGAGCTGGAGGGAGTCGGTCGTGACGGAGTCCGAGAAGAAGGTCCGCGCCGTCGTCGCGGTGCCGTTGGCGGAGGAGCTGTGCCGGCTCATCGAGGAGCTCGAGCCGCGGCTCGAGGTCATCCACGACGCAGCCCTGGTGCCTCCCATGCGCGGCCCGGCCGACTGGTCGGGCGATCCTGACTTCGCGCGCACGCCGGAGCAGCAGCGGGCGTTCGACGACCTCGTCGACTCGGCCGACGTCCTCTTCGGCATTCCCGACGTCGACCCCGCCGCGCTGGCGCGGACGGTGTCCGCGAATCCGCGGCTGCGGTGGGTCATGACCACGGCGGCCGGCGGTGGCAGCACCGTGAAGGCGGCGGGGCTCGACCGGGCCGATCTCGACCGCATCGTCTTCACCACCAGTGCCGGCGTCCACGGCGGCACCCTCGCCGAGTTCGCCCTCTTCGCTGTACTCGCCGGAGCGAAGGACCTTCCGCGCCTGCGGACGGACCAGGATCGGCGCGTCTGGCCCGATCGCTGGGAGATGCGCCAGCTCGACGAGATGACCGTGCTGGTCGTCGGACTCGGCGGCATCGGCGCGGAGTGCGCCCGCCGGTTCCACGCCCTCGGCACCCGGGTGTGGGGAACCAGCCGCTCCGGCCGCCCGGTCGAGGGCGTCGATCGCCTCATCGCGCTGGACGAACTCGTGGACGCGGTGGGGGAGGTCGACGCGATCGTCGTCACGCTGCCCGGCACGGAGCAGACCAGGCACCTCATCGGCGAGGAGGTCCTGCGGGCGGTGAAGCCCGGGGTCATCCTCACCAACGTCGGGCGCGGCAGCGTGGTCGACGAGACGGCGTTGCTCTCCGCGCTCGACGACGGCCGCGTCGGCTTCGCCGGTCTGGATGTGTTCGAGCAGGAGCCGCTGCCCGCCGAGTCCACGCTGTGGGCGCATCCCCGCGTCCTCGTCAGCCCGCACACCGCGGCGCTCAGCTCGAAGGAGGAGGAGCGCATCGCGCGGCGATTCGCCGAGAACGCCACCCGGCTGCTCGACGGACGCGAGTTGCGTGCCGTGGTCGACACGGTCGAGTTCTACTGAGGATCGACGGCAGGACGGCATGAGCGTGCGCATCGTCGTGATGGGGCCGAGCGGCTCCGGGAAGTCGACGGTGGGGGCCGCGCTGGCCGAGGACCTCGGGGCCCGTTTCGTGGATGGGGACGACCTGCATCCGCTGACCAACGTCGAGAAGATGGCGGCGGGCATCGCCCTCGACGACGACGACCGGATGCCGTGGCTGCGGGTGGTCGGACGGACCCTCGCCGCCGAGACGCACATCGTCGTCGCGTGCTCCGCGCTGCGGCGGCGCTACCGGGATGCCATCAGGGCGGAAGCGCCGGAGGCCGTCTTCGTCGAGCTCGGCGTGGCGCGGGAGACGCTCGCACGACGGCTCGGCGATCGGCCCGATCACTTCATGCCGGCCTCGCTGCTCGATTCCCAGCTCGAGGCGTGGGAGCCCCTGACGGGCGACGAGTCCGGGGTCCGGGTCGATGCCGCGCTCCCGCTGGCGCAGGAAGTGACGGCGATCCGGAAGGCGCTCACCGCGGTGACGGGAACGCCGGGGGAGCCTCAGTCCTTGCGGTAGCCCGAGCGGCCGAGGGAGAACAGGGCGGCCCCGGTGGCGACGGCGGCGCACAGCGACATGGCGCCGATCACCCAGAGGAGGACGTGAGAGAGGAACGCGGCGTCGAGCATGGGGGTACTCCGAATTTCTGCAGAGGGGACCGGTGTCCTCAGCCTATCGGGTCATCCGGTACCATGGAGTCGTACCTCGGCGAGGGACGCTTCTGCGCGTGCGCGAACGTCCGTGATCGACGCGGCGAAGCAAGCCCGGTGGCTTTCCTCACGCGTCCGCGTTCGAGTCCACAATTACAAGACCACCGCGCGGCGCCTTCGCTGCGTGCCCCGAAGGAGAACCTCATGTCTGAAGACACCACGGTCCACGCCGAGCTGCGCAGCAGCTTCGGCAAGGGCTTCGCCCGTCGTCTGCGCGCCGCCGGCAAGATCCCCGCGGTCATCTACGGCCACGGCACCGAGCCCGTGCACGTCGCGCTGCCGGGTCACCAGGTCTCCCTGATCATCCGTCGCGCCAACGCGCTGCTCGACCTCGACATCGAGGGCACCTCGCAGCTCGCGCTCGTCAAGGACGTGCAGAAGGACCCGGTGCACCAGATCATCGAGCACATCGACCTCCTGGTCGTGAAGAAGGGCGAGAAGGTCGCCATCGACGTCCCCGTCGTCGTGACCGGCGAGCCGGCTCCCGGCACCATCGTCAACCTCGACGCCACGACCATCCAGGTCGAGGCCGAGGCCACGCACATCCCCGAGAACATCGAGGTCTCGGTCGACGGTCTCGAGGAGGGCGCGCACATCACCGCCGCCGACGTCACCCTCCCGAAGGGCTCGACGCTCCTCACCGACGCCGAGGTCCTCGTGGTCGCCATCTCCGTCCCGGCCGCTCCGGTCGAGGACGAGGAGTCCGAGGGCGAGTCCGCCGAGGGTGCCGCCGAGGCGTCCGAGGAGGCCGCCGCGGAGTGATCTCCGCCTGCTTCATCACGGAGGGGACGCGATCGGATCGCGTCCCCTCCGTCGTATCCTGACCGGGGTGACGGCTCCGGCGAGAGAGGACGAGGAATGGCAGCGACCTGGCTTGTGGTCGGTCTCGGCAACCCCGGGCCCCGCTATGAGGCGACCCGCCACAACATCGGCCAGATGGTCGTCGACGAGCTCGCGGCTCGGCGCGGCGAGAGCTTCCGGGAGCACAAGGGCGGCGCGCGTGTCGTGGAGACCTGGCTCCGCCCCGGCGCCGACAAGCTCGTGCTCGCGAAGCCGAACACGTTCATGAACGTCTCGGGCACGCCCGTCGCGGCGCTCGCCCGGTTCTACTCCGTCCCCCTCGATCACGTCGTCGTCGTGCACGACGAGCTGGACATCCCGTTCGACACGGTCAAGCTCAAGACCGGGGGAGGCCACGGCGGCCACAATGGCGTCCGCGACATCGCACGAGCGCTCACGAGCCCGGACTTCCCCCGGGTGCGCGTCGGCATCGGTCGCCCGGTGGGGCGTCAGGACCCCGCCGACTGGGTGCTCTCCCCGTTCGGCAAGGACGAGCGCGCCAACTTGCCGCTGCTCGTGGGGGACGCGGCGGATGCGGTCGAGCTCCTCGTCGACGAAGGGCTGCTCGCCGCGCAGCAGAAGCACCACGCCCCTCGCTGAGGTTCCGGCGCGCGCCGCGCGTCAGGTCGTGAAGGCGGCGTACCCCGTCGCGCCGCCGACGGCGAAAGCGGTGAAGACGGCGACGAAGAAGATGATCGCGCCGAGGACGGCGACGATGAGCGCGGCGATGCCCGCTCCGCGCCCCTGCTTCCTGCGGATCGCGATGATCCCCAGCACGATCGCGGCGATGCCGAGCACCGTCCCGGCCCAGAAGGACAGCTCCGTCCACAGCACCTGATCACGCGCGGGGGACAGGAACCCGAGATCTCCCGTGGAGCCGCTGATGCCCTGCGGGATGCGGCGGCCCACCTCGAACGCGCTGACGCCGCCGATGATCGGCATGACCACGGCCGCGAGGATCGAGAGGCCCAGAGCCAGCAGGCCGAGGAACCCTGAGGGCTTCGGCGCGGCATCCGGTGCGGTGTAGGAGCCGGACGGTGTCGCGTAGCCGCCCACAGGCACCTGATACGCCCCGGGCGGCGCGGCAGGGGGTGCCGGCTGACCGTACCCGCCGGCGGGTTGGTACGGTGCCGGAGCGGCCGGCGGCGCCGACGGATACGCGGGCGGCGGGATCGCGCCGGGCGCCGGCTCCTGCGGGACCGAGGTCGCCGGAGGCAGGGGCGGCACGGTGCCGGGCGGAGGGGGCAGCTGCGGATCGGTCACGATGTCATCCTAGAGTCGGCCGCGGCTCACACTCGGCGCAGCAGTCCGACGCGGTCGTACACGTCGGACAGCGTGCGATCGGCCACGGCGTCGGCGCGGGCGGCGTTCTCGGCGAGGATCCGGTCCAGCTCTGCCGGGTCGTCGAGGAGCTCGAGGGCGCGGCTGCGCACCGGAGCGAACTCCTCGACGACGACCTCGCCGAGGCCCTTCTTGAAGTCGCCGTAGCCGCGGCCCGCGTACTCGTCCTCGATCGCGGGGATCTGACGTCCGGTCAGCGCGGCGTAGATGGTCAGGAGGTTCGAGACGCCCGGCTTGGCCTCGCGATCGAACCGTACGGTGCCCTCGTTGTCGGTCACCGCGCGCATGATCTTCTTCGCCGACTTCGCCGGGTCGTCGAGCATCCACAGCACGCCGGCGTCGCTCTCGGCCGACTTCGACATCTTGGCCGTCGGGTTCTGCAGGTCGTAGATGCGCGCCGTCTCCTTCTGGATGACCGGGACGGGCACCGTGAAGGTCTCGCCGAACCGCGAGTTGAAGCGCTCTGCGAGGTCGCGGGTGAGCTCGACGTGCTGCTTCTGGTCGTCGCCGACCGGCACGACATCGGTCTGGTACAGCAGGATGTCGGCCGCCATGAGCACCGGGTAGGTGAAGAGGCCGACGCTGGTCGCGTCGGCGCCGTAGCGGGCCGACTTGTCCTTGAACTGGGTCATCCGTCCGGCCTCGCCGAAGCCGGTGATCGTGCTGAGGATCCAGGCGAGTTCGGCGTGCGCACGGACGTGCGACTGCACGTACAGCGTCGACTGCGACGGCTCGATGCCCGCGGCGATGTACTGCGCAGCGGTGCGACGGGTCTTCTCGCGCAGTTCGTCCGGGTTCTGGGCGACCGTGAGGGCGTGCAGGTCGACGACGGAGAAGAACGCGTCGTACGAGGTCTGGAGCTCCCGCCACTGCAGGAGCGCGCCGATGTAGTTGCCGATCTGGAGGGAGTCGGCGGAGGGCTGCATTCCGGAGTAGAGGCGAGGCTTGTTCACCCGTCAATCCTATGCGCCCGCGCCGCGGTGCCCGGCGCCGTCGCATCCCCTACGCTGACGTCATGACGGACGGCATGCCCCTGAGACGCGGACAGGTGTTCCTCGACGCGCTCGGCGCGGAGGCGGAGCGTCTCCATCCGGAGATCCTCGCGCAGTACCGTGCTCCCGTCTCGACGGGGCATGCGGAGGGGGTGTTCGCGGTCGCGGGGAGCCGGTTCGGCCACTGGGCGGCCCTCGCGCGTCCGATCGTGGGACCGGGCCTGCTGGTGCCGACATCAGGGCGGGACGTGCCGTTCGTGCTGCGCACGACGACCGGGCGCGCGGCGACGGGCCGCGCGACGCTGGACTCCACGCGCGAGTTCCTCTTCCCCGGGCGGACCGCACGGATCGTGGACCGGCTGACGGTGAGCGTGCGGCCGGGGCTGGTGCGGAATCTCCTCGGCGCCCGCGGCCGCGTGGAGCTCATCGAGGAGTGCAGTGTGACGGCGGAGGGCTTCCTGCGGATGCGCACCGTCCGGGTCGCCCTGCGGCTGTTCGGGCGGCGGTTCGCTCTGCCGAGACCGCTCGGCGTGTGCGTGGACCTCGTCGACGGCTGGGACGCCGAGCACCGCCGGCGCACGATCGACATGCGCGCCGTGAACCCGGTGCTCGGCACCGTGCTGGAGTACCGCGGATGGTACCGGGAGTCGCCGCCGTCGCCCTCCGAGCGGCCGGAACCGGGTCAGTAGGTGTAGTCGACGACGACCGGAGCGTGGTCGCTCCATCGCTGGTCGTACGCGGCCGCACGGGCCACGTGATACGCCTGGACGCGTTCGGCGAGAGCGGGCGTGGCCAGGTGGTAATCGATGCGCCAGCCCGAGTCGTTGTCGAAGGCCTTCCCCCGCATGGACCACCAGGTGTAGGGCCCGTCCACCTCGCCGTGGAAACGGCGGCCGACGTCGACCCAGCCCAGTCCCGTGCCGACTGAGCCGTCGACGCCGGTGACCGACGTCCCCGCCTCACCGAGGAAGCGATCGAAGTAGGCGCGCTCGCGCGGCAGGAAGCCGGCCTTGGTGCGGTTGCCGCGCCAGTTCTTGATGTCGAGCTCGCGGTGCCCCACGTTGAGGTCGCCGGTGACGAGGGCGAGGGCGCCGTCGGTGTTCAGGCTCGCCAGTCGAGCCTCGAATGCGTCGAGGAACTTCCACTTCTCGTCCTGCTTCGGGGTGTCGGCCTCGCCGGAGTGCACGTAGGCGCTGACGACGGTGAGCGGGCGGTCGCCGATCAGGAAGTCTGCCTCGATCCAGCGGCCCTTGGAGTCGAAGTCCTCCGGGCCGAAGTCCGCCCGGGAGGCGAGCGCGGGGAGGCGGCTGGCGATCGCGACGCCCGCGCGCCCCTTGGCCGTGGCCTCGTCGTGAACGAAGGTCCAGCCGGGGAGGGCAGCCTCGATGTGCTCGTCCTGCCCGCGCACCTCCTGGAGGGTGAGGATGTCGATGTCCGCGGCGTCCAGCCACGTGCTCATCCCGTTGCGGGCGGCCGCCCGGATCCCGTTGACGTTGACCGAGGCGATACGCAGGTGAGGCATTCCTCCAGCCTAACGAGCACCGCCGACATCGCGGTTCTGACGGCGGTCGAGCTCGGAGAGCAGGCGCTGCGCGAGAGGGGAGGTCGGCGGTGCGGGCGGGGGAGCGGAGGCCTCCAACCGTGCGACCTCGTCCTCCGCCACGCGGACGGCGTGCCCGGCGGCCCAGCTCCGGTACCACGGGGCCTCGTCGCGCGCGGCCCGGGCGTCGCGCAGTCGGATCCGTGCGGCGGAGAGCAGCGTGGCGTGCTCCGCCACCCGCCGCTCGGCCTCCGTCGGCAGCAGGAGCGGGAGGTCGCGGTCCTGGGCGGCGACGGCGATCCATGAGGCGGCGACGAGCATGACCACCCCGTTCACCCGGAACCACAGCAGCAGTCCGACGAAGATCGCGAAGGTCGCCAGCAGCGGGTTCGACGGCGTGTAGCTCAGCAGGAACCCGACCCCGAACTGCAGCACCGTCATGGCCGCGCCGCCGAGGAGGGCGCCGGGCCAGATGGTGCCCCAGTGCAGCGAGGTGCCGGTGAGGAAGCGCACCATCGCCGCCAGCGCTCCCGTCAGCAGGACGAACGACACCAGGACGGTGCCGATCCGGATGCTGATGTTGAGGCCCTCGGAGCCGGCGTCCCAGCCCAGCAGCGACAGCACCCAGCTGAGGACCGCTGCGCTGGCCGAGCTCAGGGCGGAGCCGATGATGAGGGCGACTCCGAAGATGAGAGCGGCGAGCAGGTCGCGCGCCTTGAGGAGGAGGTAGCTGCGCCGGTCGGGTTCGAGGCCGAAGATGTCGCGCACGGCCCGCCGGGAGAAGGTCACCCAGCCGATCGCGGTCCAGATCACCGTGCCGAGGGCGATGAGACCGGTGATGCCGAGGAACCCGCTGGTGTTCGATGCGATCTCCTGCACCTGCGCGGGGGTGAAGACGCCGCCCTCGTCGAGGATGAGATTCGGGATGTAGTTGTTGATGATGCCGATGAGGCCGTTCACGGCCTCCTCGCTCCCGCCGAGCCAGAGGCCGGCGATGGCGAACGCGAGGTAGATTGCGGCGAAGATGGCGAACAGCGCCTGGTAGCTCACCCCGGCGGCGAGCAGGAAGCCGTTGTGCTGCAGGAAGTGCCGCCACACCCGCACCGGGAAGAGGCCGAGGGTGCGCCGGGTCAGCGCGGTCGCGCGCTCGACCGCGGCATCGAGGCGACCGTCGGTCGCCGAACCGGGCTCGGACACGCCCCCACCCTACCCAAGCGCGGGCCCTGCCTTCGCGCGCCCGGCCTGCCTCCGCGAGAACAGGCGCAGATGCGAGAACAGGCGGCCCCGTCCGGGACCGCCTGTTCTCGCGTGAATGCCTGTGTCGGCGCGTCAGGGACGGCCGCGGAGGACCGCCTGCTTCACCTCGGCGATGGCCTTGGTGACCTCGATGCCACGGGGGCAGGCCTCGGAGCAGTTGAAGGTCGTGCGGCAGCGCCAGACGCCCTCCTTGTCGTTGAGGATGTCGAGCCGCACGGCGGCGTTGTCGTCGCGCGAGTCGAAGATGAAGCGGTGCGCGTTGACGATCGCGGCCGGGCCGAAGTACTGACCGTCGGTCCAGAACACGGGGCACGACGAGGTGCACGCGGCGCAGAGGATGCACTTCGTGGTGTCGTCGAAGATCTCGCGGTCGGCGATGGACTGCGTGCGCTCCTTGCCCTTCTCCGGCACGGAGTTCGCGACGAGGAACGGCTGCACCTCGCGGTACGACGCGAAGAACGGCTCCATATCGACGACGAGGTCCTTCTCCAGCGGCAGGCCCTTGATGGCCTCGACGTAGATCGGCTTCGAGATGTCGAGGTCCTTGATCAGCGTCTTGCAGGCCAGCCGGTTGCGGCCGTTGATGCGCATGGCGTCGGAGCCGCAGATGCCGTGCGCGCAGGAGCGACGGAAGGTCAGCGAGCCGTCGACCTCCCACTTGATCTTGTGCAGGGCGTCGAGGACGCGGTCGGTGGAGTAGAGCTCTACGTCGTAGTCGACCCAGTGCGGCTCGGCGTCGAACTCGGGGTCGAACCGGCGGATGTTGAAGGTGACGATGAAGGACTGGATCCCGGTGTCTTCGGTCGTCTCGGCCGGCGCTTCGGCGATGGCGTTCGACATGCTCAGTACTTCCTCTCCATCGGCGGGTAGTTCAACTCGCCCTTGTCGTTCTTGGTGAAGACGACCGGCTTCCAGTCGAGCTTGATGTGGTCGCTCGGGTCGGAGGAGTGCGGGTCGCCCGTGAGGTACGCCATGGTGTGCTTCATGTAGTTCTCGTCGTCACGCTTCGGGAAGTCGTCGCGCATGTGTCCGCCGCGGCTCTCCTCGCGGTTCTGCGCGGCGTAGACGACGACCTCGGCGATGTCGAGCAGGAAGCCCAGTTCGACGGCCTCGAGCAGGTCGGTGTTGAACCGGTGGCCCTTGTCGTCGACGTGCACGTTCTTGTAGCGCTCGCGGAGCTCCGCGATCACACCGAGGACATGCTGCAGAGACTCGTGCGTGCGGAACACCTGCGCGCCCTTGTCCATCTCGTCCTGCAGCGTCTTGCGGAGGACCGCGATCCGCTCGGTGCCCTGGTTGTTGCGCAGGCCCTCGAGCATGTCGGAGACGAAGGCGGCGGGGTTCTCCGGCAGCGGGACGAACTCGGCCGTCTTGACGTACTCGACGGCGTTGCGGCCGCTCCTCTTGCCGAACACGTTGATGTCGAGCAGCGAGTTCGTGCCGAGACGGTTGGCGCCGTGCACCGAGACACAGGCGCACTCGCCGGCGGCGTAGAGGCCCGGGACGACGGTGTCGTTGTCCGCGAGTACCTCGCCGTTGTTGTTCGTGGGGATGCCGCCCATGGCGTAGTGCGCGGTCGGCATCACGGGGACCGGCTCGACGACCGGGTCGACGCCCAGATACGTGCGGGCGAACTCCGTGATGTCGGGGAGCTTGGTCTCCAGCACCTCGGCGCCCAGGTGCGTGCAGTCCAGGAGCACGTAGTCCTTGTGAGGACCGGCGCCGCGGCCCTCCGCGACCTCCTGGACCATGCAGCGCGCGACGATGTCACGAGGCGCCAGGTCCTTGATGGTGGGGGCGTATCGCTCCATGAAGCGCTCACCCGAGGCGTTGCGCAGGATCGCACCCTCACCGCGGGCGCCCTCGGTGAGGAGGATGCCGAGGCCGGCGAGACCGGTCGGGTGGAACTGGAAGAACTCGAGGTCCTCGAGGGGGAGGCCCTTGCGCCACACGATGCCGACGCCGTCGCCCGTGAGGGTGTGCGCGTTGGAGGTGGTCTTGAAGATCTTGCCGAAACCGCCGGTCGCGAAGATCACGGCCTTGGACTGGAAGACGTGCAGCTCGCCCGTGGCGAGGTCGTACGCCACCACGCCGGCGATCTGCGTCGCGCCCGCCGCGTCCTTCACGGTGATGAGGTCGAGCACGTAGAACTCGTTGAAGAAGTTGATGCCGAGCTTGACGCAGTTCTGGAACAGCGTCTGCAGGATCATGTGACCGGTGCGGTCGGCGGCGTAGCAGGCGCGTCGGACCGGGGTCTTGCCGTGCTCGGCCGTGTGCCCGCCGAAGCGACGCTGGTCGATCTTGCCCTCGGGGGTGCGGTTGAAGGGGAGACCCATGTTCTCGAGGTCGATGACCGCGTCGATGGCCTCCTTCGCGAGGATCTCCGCCGCGTCCTGGTCGACGAGGTAGTCGCCGCCCTTCACGGTGTCGAAGGTGTGCCACTCCCAGGAGTCCTCCTCGACGTTCGCGAGGGCCGCCGCCATACCGCCCTGCGCGGCACCGGTGTGCGAGCGCGTCGGGTACAGCTTGGAGATCACGGCCGTCCTCGCGCCGGGGCCGGCCTCGATGGCTGCCCGCATCCCGGCGCCGCCGGCGCCCACGATGACGATGTCGAACTGGTGGTAGTGCACGCCGTCACGGACGACGGAATCCTGCGTCTGGGTAGTCACTTCTCGTTTGCCTCTTCTTCTAGCCCTGCGCCTGGCAGGTCTCCCACAGCGTGCTCGACTCGGTCACACCCAGGCACGGGTCGAACGTGAAGACGACCAGGGTGCCGAGGAGGATGAGCAGGCCCGCGGCCAGGCCGAGGGCCCAGACGAGCGCCTTGCGCGCGGTCGGGTTGGTCACGTAGTCGTTCACGATCGTCCGCATGCCGTTGGCACCGTGGATGAGCGCGAGCCAGAGCATCAGCACGTCCCACCACTGCCAGAACGGCGTGGCGAACTTGCCGGCGATGAAGGCGAAGTCGAGGGCGTGGATGCCTTCGCCGACCATGAGGTTGACGAAGAGGTGGCCGAAGATCAGCACGACGAGCACGACGCCCGAGACGCGCATGAAGACCCAGCCCCACTTCTCGAGGTTGATCCCGCGCTGGCGACGGGCGGGGGCGGCGACGGTCTGGGCGGTCATCAGTGTCCTCCTCCGAAGCCGGCGAACGCGAGCATCAGGTGGCGCGGCACGAAGCCGGCCATGATGATGCCCCACACGAGCAGCACGCCCCAGAAGAGCTGGCGCTGGTACTTGGCGCCCTTCGACCAGAAGTCGACGGCGATGATGCGCAGGCCGTTCATGGCGTGGAACACGATGCCCGCCACGAGCACGACCTCGCCGATCGCCATGACCGGGTTCTTGTATGTGCCGATGACCGCGTCGTACGCCTCCGGCGACACCCTGATCAGCGCCGTGTCGAGCACGTGCACCAACAGGAAGAAGAAGATGGCGACTCCGGTGATGCGGTGAAGCACCCACGACCACATGCCTTCGCGACCCCGGTAGAGGGTGCCGCGGGGGGTCTTGGACGTGGTTTCCGAAATCGACGGTGTCAAGCGAGCGCTTGTGGACACGGTCGTCCTCCCTGGATCGATGTGTTTCGGTCGCGTGCGCTGCTTCGTCCACATCTGGCCTGGAGGAGGGTCAGGCACGCCCGATCGGTGTCCATCCTATTCCCGCGCGGACGCCCCGGGCGACGAAGGCAACCCTAAGCCCGGCGCGTGGTCAGCCGAGCTGCGCGATGCCGTTCCATCCGCTCCCCACCGACCGCGCCGGGAGGAATCCGCCCCGCCCGGTGCCTCCGTACAGCAGGAGCGCGCCCGAGGCGTTCCTGGCGAGGACGTCCTGGGTGCCGTTGCCGTCGAAGTCGCCGGCTCCGGCCAGGGCCGTGAACGATCCCCATCCCTTCCCGATCTGTCGCCCGGCGGCCCAGGTGCCCTTGCCCGTGGTGGCGTAGAGCCAGAGCGTGCCGTCTGCGCGGCGGCCGATGAGGTCGCTGCGGGAGTCGCCGGTGAAGTCGCCGGGGCTGAAGACCGCCGTGAAGTTCTGCCATCCGGAGCCGATGCGCGCGCCGCCGGAGAGCCACCCGCCGCGGCCGTTCCCCCGGTAGAGGAGAAGCTCCCCGGACGGCGTGCGGGCGATCACGTCCGCGAGGCGGTCGCCGTCGAAGTCCATGCCGCCGATGAGCTGGCTGAACCGCGACCACCCGGTACCGATCGCGACCGGAGCGGCGAACCCGCCGCGTCCGTTGCCGGAGAAGAGCGACAGTCGGCCGTCCGCCTCCACGCGGGCGATGTCGGGGATGCGATCCCCCGTGAAGTCGCCGAGGGGGGTGAAGGTGCGATCGCCCCAGGCGGGGAGGACGGTGGTCGCCGTTCCAAATCGTCCGGTCCCGGTGCCGGGATAGAGGCGGAGGTCTCCGGAGGTGGTCCGAGCCAGCACATCGGCCGACCGATCGCCGTTGAGATCGCCGGCACCTCCGGGCAGGGTCTTCACCGGCGAGCCGACGCCGAAGATCTGCACCCAGTAGGTGCGGTAGCAGGAGCCGGTGGCGTAGCCGACTCCCAGTCCGGTGTAGCGGCGGTCGAGGATGTTGGCCTTGTGACCGGGCGACGCCATCCAGCTCGAGACGACCGCGGCGGCGTCCGGCTGTCCGGCCGCGATGTTCTCCCCGCTCGCCGTCCAGCCGAAGGCGGCGACGCGGGCGCTGCGCCAGGCGGAGGAGCTGTGCTCGAAGGTGCACGACGACGCCAGCTGACGCGCCCACTCCGCGGCGGCAGCATCGAGGCCGGGATCGGACACCAGTGCGGGCAGCCCGGCAGCGGTCCGCTGGGCGTTCGTCCGCGCGAACACGTCACCTGCGGGTCCGCCGGCCGCGGAGGCGACGGCGGGAGTGAGGACGAGGACGGCCAGGACGCCGGCGACGACGGCGGCGGCGAGGCGGCGGACGTGGGCGATCGGGGGTCTGCGGGACCGGCTCATGGGTCGACGATAGCGCCGCCGGTACGCTGGCCTGCATGAGCGAGCCGATCGAAGACTTCTACGCGGTCATCCCTGCCGGCGGCATCGGCAGTCGGCTGTGGCCGCTGTCCCGGGCGGACGCCCCGAAGTTCCTGCACGACCTCACCGGGTCCGGCCATTCGCTGCTGCGCGATACGTGGGACCGCCTGGAGCCGCTCGCCGGACCGGACCGGATCGCGGTGGTCACCGGTCGCGCCCACCGTGCGGCTGTGGAGGCGGAGCTGCCCGGTATCGCCGACCTCAACGTCTTCCTGGAGTCGGAGCCCCGCGAATCCGCGGCGGCGATCGGGCTGGCGGCGGCCGTGCTGCACCGGCGCAACCCGGACGTGATCATCGGCTCGTTCAGTGCCGATCACGTCATCCGGGGCACACGGGTCTTCGAGTTCGCCGTCCGCGACGCGGTCGAGGTCGCGAGGGAGGGGTACATCTGCACGATCGGCATCGCGCCCACGGAGCCGGCGGTCGGCTTCGGCTACATCAAGAAGGGTCCGGAGCTGGTCGTGGAGCGCGCCCGTGAGGCGGCCCTCGTCGAGAGCTTCGTGGAGAAGCCGGATCTGGAGACGGCCAGGGCCTACCTCGCCGAGCGCACGTACCTGTGGAACGCGGGCATGTTCATCGCGAAGGCGAGCGTCCTGCTGGACGAGCTCGCCGCCAATGAGCCCGCGCTGCACGCCGGCCTGCTCGAGCTCGCCGAGGCCTGGGACGACCGGGAGCTCCGCGGGCCCGCCGTCGACCGCATCTGGCCGCGGCTGAAGAAGATCGCGATCGACTACGCCGTCGCGGAGCCGGCGGCACGGCGCGGACGCCTCGCGGTCGTCCCCGGGCACTTCGACTGGGACGACGTGGGGGACTTCGCGTCGCTGACGAAGCTCATCACGAACGGCCGCAAGAACGACCTCGCCGTCCTCGGACCCCGCGCCCGGGTGCTCAGCGATGCGGCCAGCGGCATCCTCGTGAGCCAGACCACCCGTGTCATCAGCCTCGTCGGCGTTCAGGACATCGTCGTGGTCGACACCCCCGACGCGCTCCTGGTCACGACGGTCGAGAACGCGCAGCGGGTCAAGGGCGTGGTGGAGTCGCTGAAACTCAACGGACAGGGCGATGTGCTCTGATGAGCACCGCCTCGTGCTCATCGGCAGGGTTGATTTCAGCTTTGTAACCATTGGCCCGGCCGCCCGGGGCCGACGTGCACGAACGTCGAAACACTAGGTAACTTTGATCGATCCGCGATGGCCGCGGGTTCGTTGAGGGAGGCATCCGTGACCATCTCCACCACCAAGAAGCTGCTCGGCGCGACGGTCGCCGCCGGTGTCGTCTTCGCTCTTGCCGGCTGCGGTCAGGCGCCGACCGACGAGTCCGAGGGCGGATCCGCTCCCGTCGACTCCGACTTCAAGCCCTGCCTCATCTCCGACGCGGGCGGCTGGAACGACAAGTCGTTCAACCAGTCGGCCAAGGAGGGCATGGACAGCGCCGCCGACGAGCTCGGCATCAAGCCGCTGGAGTTCGAGTCCGCCAACGACAACGACTACGCGCCGAACCTCGAGACCGCCGTCTCCGAGGGCTGCTCGCTCATCGTCTCGGTCGGCTTCAAGCTGTCCGCCGCCACGGTCGAGTCCGCGCTCGCGAACCCCGAGATCGACTACGCGATCATCGACGACTGGGCCGACAACGACTTCGACGGCACTACCGACGCGCCGAACATCAAGCCCCTCGTCTTCGACACCGCCCAGGCCGCCTACCTCGGCGGCTACGCGGCGGCCGCCTGGTCCGCAGAGGCCGGCGTGAACAAGGTCGGCACCTTCGGCGGCATGCAGATCCCGTCGGTCGCCGTCTTCATGGACGGCTACCAGCTCGGTGTCGAGAAGTACAACGAGGACAAGTCGGCCGACGTCCAGGTCTTCGGTTGGGACGCCGCGACCCAGAAGGGCTCCTTCACGGGCGGCTTCGACGCCAACGACACGGCCAAGCAGACCGCCCAGGGCGTGCTCGACCAGGGTGTCGACGTCATCCTCCCCGTCGGCGGCCCGGTGTACCAGAGCGCCGCGGCGGCGATCAACGACAGCGGCAAGGACACGCTGATGCTCGGTGTCGACAGCGACCTCGCCGTCGCCGACCCCAGCGTCGCCGACATCACGCTCGTCTCGATCATGAAGGCCATCGACGTGGCCGTCCGCGACGCGACGCTCGCGGCCGCCGCCGGCGAGTTCGACCCGGAGCCCTACATCGGCACGCTCGAGAACGAGGGCGTGAAGCTCTCCGGCTTCGGCGACTTCGAGGCGGACCTGCCCGAGGGCCTCATGGACGAGCTGTCCGCCCTGCAGGAGCAGATCATCTCCGGTGACATCACGGTGGAGTCCGAGAACTCTCCCACCCGCTGAGTCGGAGCCGTACCCAGCACGGGGCGAGTGGCGCAGGCTGCCACTCGCCCCGCACTGTGGGCGGCGACGATTCTCCTCGGTGACTCTTCTGGATAAGGTGCAGATATGAAGCTCGAACTTCGCGGCATCACCAAGCGATTCGGCAGCCTCGTGGCGAACGACCACATCGATCTCGTGGTCGAACCCGGTCAGATCCACGCTCTCCTCGGCGAGAACGGCGCAGGCAAGTCGACGCTGATGAACGTGCTCTACGGCCTGTATCAGGCCGACGAGGGCGAGATCCTCCTCGACGACGCCGTGCAGCACTTCCGCGGCCCCGGCGACGCGATGGCCGCCGGCATCGGCATGGTGCACCAGCACTTCATGCTCGTGCCGGTGTTCACGGTGGCCGAGAACGTCATGCTCGGTCACGAGCAGACCAAGGGCTTCGGCACGCTGGACATCGCGAAGGCACGCGAGCACGTGCGCACGGTCGCCGCGCGGTTCGGGTTCGACATCGATCCGGACGCCGTCGTCGGCGACCTGCCGGTGGGCGTGCAGCAGCGCGTCGAGATCATCAAGGCGCTGTCCCGCGACGCCCGGGTCCTCGTCTTCGACGAGCCCACCGCGGTGCTGACGCCGCAGGAGACCGACGAACTCATGGCCATCATGCGGCAGCTCCGGGACGAGGGCACCGCGATCGTCTTCATCACGCACAAGCTGCGCGAGGTGCGCGAGGTCGCCGACCGCATCACGATCGTCCGGCTCGGACGAGTCGTGGGGGAGGCCTCGCCGACCGCCACCAACGCCGAGCTGGCCTCGCTCATGGTCGGCCGCGCGGTCGAGCTGACCGTGCACAAGGAGGCGCCGCGCCTCGGCGAAGGTGGTCTGGAGGTCCGCAACCTCCGGGTGCTCACCTCCACCGGAGCCATCGTCGTCGACGACGTCGACTTCACCGTGCGACCGGGCGAGGTCCTGGCCGTCGCCGGTGTGCAGGGCAACGGCCAGACCGAGCTCGTCGAGGCCATCGTCGGCCTCGCCGCGCGCGTCGAGGGGAACATCATCCTCGACGGCATCGAGCTCGTGGGCAAGAGCGTCCGCGGCATCCTCGACGCGGGTGTCGGGTTCGTGCCGGAGGACCGTACCGAGGACGGCCTCGTCGCCGGATTCTCGGTCGCCGAGAACCTCATCCTCGACCGCTCAGACGATCCCGCCTTCAGCCGGGCCGGGACGCTGCGCCGCGGCGCCCTGGAGGACTTCGCCAAGGAGCGCATCGCGGAGTACGACATCCGCACGCAGGGCCCGTACACCCCCGCGGGCACCCTCTCCGGAGGCAACCAGCAGAAGGTCGTGATCGCGCGCGAGATGAGCCGGGAGCTGCGGCTCTTCGTGGCGGCGCAGCCGACCCGCGGTGTCGACGTGGGCTCGATCGAGTTCATCCACAAGCGCATCATCGAGACGCGCGACGCGGGCGTCCCCGTGATCGTCGTCTCGACCGAGCTCGACGAGGTCGCCGCCCTCGCCGACCGGATCGCGGTCATGTACCGCGGCACCATCGTCGGCATCGTCCCCGGTGACACGCCCCGGGAGACACTCGGACTCATGATGGCCGGAGCGGCCGATGCGGAGGTGACCGCGTGAGCGGCGCGACACCCGGTGCAGGAGACGTCACGAAGGGCCTGCCCCCCGAGCAGCTCCCGCCCAGCACGGGCCTCGCGGACGAGGTGCCCCCGGCCCCGCGCGGGAACGTCGTGCTCAAGGAGATCCTCCGCGGCAGCGCGGTCACGACGATCCTGGCGATCGTCCTCGCGCTCATCGTCGGCGGCATCCTCATCGCCTTCACCAACGAAGACGTGCAGAAGGCCTCCGGCTACTTCTTCGCCAAGCCGAGCGACACGTTCGTCGCGGCCTGGAACGCGGTCTACAACGGCTACGAGGCGCTGTTCCGCGGAGCGATCTTCAACGCCCGTGGCGCAGACTTCGCCGCGCAGATCCGCCCGCTGACGAACACGCTGGGCTTCGCGGCTCCGCTGATCGCCGCCGGCCTGGGCGTCGCCCTCGCCTTCCGCGTCGGCCTGTTCAACATCGGTGCCCGCGGTCAGATGCTCGTCGGCGTCGCGGTCGCGGCCCTGCTGACGTTCAACCTCGACCTGCCGATCTGGTTCCACCTGCCTGTCACCCTGCTGGCCGGTATCGCCGGCGGGGCGCTCTGGGGCGGTATCGCCGGTCTCATCAAGGCACGCACGGGCGCGCACGAGGTGATCCTCACGATCATGCTCAACTACATCGCGTACTACCTGCTGCTGTGGATGATCCGCACGCCCGGGCTCCTGCAGAAGCCGGGGACCAACCAGGCGCTGGGCTCGGCAACGCCGGAGAGCGCGCAGTTCCCGACCCTGCTCGGCCCGCAGTTCCCGCTCCTCGACCTCGGCTTCGTCATCGTGGTCATCGCGACGGTGTTCGTGTGGTGGCTCATCGAGCGCTCCTCGCTGGGCATGCGCATGCGCGCGGTGGGGGAGAACCCGCACGCCGCGCGCGCCGCGGGCATCAGCGTCAAGCGCGTCTACGTCTACGCGATGCTCTTCGCGGGTGCCCTCGCCGGCCTCGCCGGGATGAACCAGCTCCAGGGCGCCGTCACCACCGGGGTCACCGAGACCATCGACGCCGGCATCGGCTTCGACGCCATCACGGTCGCCCTCCTCGGACGCAGCCGCGCGTGGGGGACGTTCGCGGCCGGAATCCTGTTCGGTGCCCTCAAGGCGGGCTCGTTCTCGATGCAGGCGCAGGACATCCCCGTCGACATCGTGCTCGTCGTGCAGTCGCTCGTCGTGCTGTTCATCGCCGCGCCGCCGCTGCTGCGCACGGTGTTCTTCCTCCCCAAGTCCGACGCAGAGAAGGCGGCCAAGGCGAGAGCCAAGGCCGCGAAGAAGGCGGTGACGGCATGATGTCGCTCGTGCAGACCGAAGCCGCCGACGGCACGGTGCAGCTCGCCACCGTCCGGGAGCGCCACCTCAAGGCGCCGATCAGCCTCGCAGTCGTCACCGCGCTGCTGGCAGTGCTCTTCCTCGCCGTGCCGCGCAGCGGTATCAGCACGTTCCGCCTCGGCGACCGCACGTCGGCCTTCGAGCTCCCCGACGTGGAGCTGCCCACCGCGCCGACGTTCTGGGTGGTCTTCGCCGTGCTCGTCGTCCTCACGGTCGGGGCCTTCCTCCGGGCCTGGACGTACCGTGCGCCATCGATCTGGCTCATCGTCGCCTATGGCGTGCTCGCGGTCTTCGCGTTCCTCGTCTGGGCCGCGGCCGGGGGCCTCGTCCCCGTCACGAGTCTCCTGTTCGGCGCCGTGTCGCTCTCGGTGCCGCTGGTGTTCGGCGCGCTCGGCGGTGTCATCGGCGAGCGGGCCGGTGTCGTCAACGTGGCCATCGAGGGGCAGCTGCTCCTCGGCGCGTTCTCGGCGGCGCTGCTGTCCAGCATCACGGGCAACGCCTTCGTGGGCCTCATCGGCGCCATGATCGGTGGCGTGCTCGTCGCGAGCGTGCTGGCGGCGTTCGCGATCAAGTACCTCGTCGAGCAGGTCATCGTCGGTGTCGTGCTCAACGTCCTCGTCACCGGCCTCACCGGATTCCTCTACGGCGCGCTCCTCGCCCCGAACGAGGCCGAGCTGAACACCCCGGTCCGCTTCTCGCGCATCGAGATCCCGGTGCTGAGCGACATCCCGATCATCGGTCCGGTGCTCTTCAACCAGACCTTCATCGTGTACCTCATGTTCATCACCGTGGCCGTCGTCGCGTGGGGCCTGTACCGCACCAAGTGGGGCCTGCGCCTCCGCGCGGTGGGCGAGCACCCGCAGGCGGCCGACACGGTCGGCATTCGGGTCAACCCGACGCGGTTCTGGAACGTGCTGCTGGCGGGCGCGATCGCCGGCATCGGCGGCGCGTACTTCACCCTCGTCTCGGTCCCGCAGTTCGGCAAGGAGATGACGGCCGGACTCGGCTTCATCGCCCTCGCCGCGGTGATCTTCGGACGCTGGGACCCGATCCGCGCGACACTCGCCGCCCTGCTCTTCGGGTTCGCGACGAACCTGCAGAACCTGCTCTCGATCCTGAAGACGCCGATCCCCGGCGAGTTCATGCTCATGCTCCCGTACGTGGTCACGCTGCTCGCGGTCGCCGGGTTCGCCGGACAGATCCGGGGCCCTGCCGCCAGCGGCAAGCCGTACATCAAGTCGTAGAACACGCAGGGAAGAAGGAACCACCACCATGACGGACATCGACTGGGACGAGCTGCGCCAGGTCGCCGCGGAAGCCATGACCAAGGCCTACGCGCCGTACTCGCGCTACCGCGTGGGGGCGGCAGCTCTCGTCAGTGACGGGCGGATCGTCGCCGGTTGCAACGTCGAGAACGCCTCCTACGGCGTCACGCTGTGCGCGGAGTGCGCGCTCGTGGGAGACCTGTTCATGTCCGGCGGCGGGCAGCTCGTCGCCTTCGTGTGCGTGAACAACGACGGCGAGACGATCATGCCCTGCGGCCGGTGCCGGCAGCTGCTGTTCGAGCACGCCGTACCCGGCATGCTGCTGGAGACCGTCTCCGGCATCCGCACGATCGACGAGGTGCTGCCCGACGCGTTCGGGCCGCGCGACCTGGAGGAAGCACGATGACCGTGGAGCCGTTCGACGCGGTCGATGTGATCCGTGCGAAGCGCGACGGGGGCGTCGTCCCCGAGCCGGCGCTGCGCTGGATGGTGGACGCCTACACGCGCGGCTACGTGTCCGACGCGCAGATGGCGTCCTTCGCGATGGCGATCTTCCAGCGCGGCATGGAGCGCGACGAGATCCGCGTGCTCACCGATGCGATGATCGCGTCCGGTGAGCGGATGAGCTTCGCGACCCTCGGCAAGAAGACGGTGGACAAGCACTCCACCGGTGGCGTCGGCGACAAGATCACCCTGCCCCTGGCCCCGCTGGTCGCCTCGTTCGGCGTGGCGGTCCCGCAGCTCAGCGGCCGCGGCCTCGGCCACACCGGGGGCACGCTCGACAAGCTGGAATCGATCCCCGGCTGGCGCGCGGCGCTCAGCAACGAGGAGATGTTCGCGCAGATGCAGGGCGACGTCGGGGCCGTGATCTGCGCCGCGGGCTCCGGTCTCGCTCCCGCCGACAAGAAGCTCTACGCGCTCCGTGACGTGACCGGCACTGTGGAGGCGATCCCGCTGATCGCCTCCAGCATCATGTCGAAGAAGATCGCCGAGGGGACCGACGCCCTCGTCCTGGACGTGAAGTTCGGCTCCGGCGCGTTCATGCAGGACATCGACCGCGCCCGCGAGCTCGCCCGCACGATGGTCGCGCTCGGCACCGACTCCGGCGTCGCCACCACGGCACTTCTGACCGACATGAACGTCCCTCTCGGCCGCGCGATCGGCAACGCGAACGAGGTCCGCGAGTCGGTCGAGATCCTCGCCGGCGGAGGACCCGCCGACGTGCGGGAGCTGACCGTCGCGCTCGCCAGGGAGATGCTCGCCCTGGCCGGCCAGCCCGATGCGGACGTGGAGGCGGCGCTGGACGACGGCCGCGCCATGGACACCTGGAAGGCGATGATCCGCGCCCAGGACGGCGACCCCGATGCGGCCCTCCCGGTCGCGCGGGAGACGCACGTCGTCACAGCTCCTGCGGACGGCATCGTCACCCGGATGGACGCGCTCCCCTTCGGGATCGCCGCCTGGCGTCTCGGCGCGGGCCGTGCGCGGGCCGAGGACCCGGTGATCTTCGAGGCAGGCATCGACCTGCACGCGAAGCCCGGTGACCGGGTGTCCGCCGGGCAGCCGCTGTTCACCCTGTCGGCGGCGGATGAGGCGCGCTTCCCCCGAGCCATCGAGGCCCTCGAAGGGGCCTGGGAGCTCGGCGACGACGCGCCGACGCTGGGGCCGATCGTCCGCGAGCGCATCACGGCGTGAGGCCCGGGCGCTAGCCTGGACGAACACCCCGCGACCGAGAGGATCCCCATGTCGATCGATGCGAGCGGCGACGTCGCCATCCAGGGCGTCTCGCTGCGGAGCCTGCCGAAGGTGTCGCTGCACGACCACCTGGACGGCGCCGTGCGTCCGGCCACGATCATCGAGCTCGCTGACGCGATCGGTCTCGACCTCCCTGCCTCCGACTCGTCGGCGCTCGGCTCCTGGTTCGCGAAGAAGAGCGACTCCGGATCGCTGGTGGAGTACCTGAAGACCTTCGAGCTCACCACCGCCGTCATGCAGACCCGCGAGGGGCTGACCCGTGTCGCGCGCGAGTTCGTCCAGGACCTCGCGGCCGACGGGGTCATCTACGGCGAGGTGCGCTGGGCGCCGGAGCAGCACCAGAGCGGTGGTCTCTCCCTGGAGGACGCCGTCGAAGCCGTCCAGCAGGGGATCGAGGAGGGCGAGGATGCGGCGGACCGCGACGGTCGCAGCATCCGCGTGGGGCAGCTCCTCACTGCCATGCGACACACGGACCGCGCTCGGGAGATCGCCGAGCTCGCAGTGGACTTCCGTGGACGGGGTGCCGTCGGCTTCGACATCGCCGGTCCCGAGGACGGCTTCCCGCCGTCGGACCACCGCGCGGCCTTCGACTACCTCGCCGAGAACTTCTTCCCGGTGACCGTGCACGCGGGGGAGGCCGCGGGTCTCGCGTCGATCCGCTCGGCCCTGCTGGACGGTCGTGCGCTCCGCCTCGGACACGGCGTCCGCATCGCGGAGGACCTCGAGGTCGTCACACAGGAGGGCGACGAGGTGCAGGTGCGCTTCGGCGACCTCGCGCGCTGGGTGCGCGACCGGGAGATCCCGCTGGAGCTCTCCCCGTCGTCGAACCTGCAGACGGGGGCCGTCGCCGCGTGGGGCAAGACGCTCGCCGATCACCCGTTCGACCTGCTCTACCAGCTCGGCTTCGCGGTGACCGTGAACGTGGACAACCGCACCATGAGCGCGACCTCGCTCACGCGCGAGCTGGCCCTGCTCGTGCAGACCTTCGAGTACGACCTCGACGACCTCGAGGCCTTCCAGTTCAACGCCGCCGCCGCGGCCTTCCTCCCCGTCGAGGAGAGGGAGGAGCTCGTGGAGATGATCGCCGAGGGCTTCGACGCCTGACATGCGCTCCGGGGGGAGGCCGTCGCGTTCACGAGCCGGCCTGGTCGGCGCGCTCGTCGCCGTCGTAGTCGTCGGAGGGGGTGTGGCGGCGTTCGCGGGGCTGCATCGCGCGCCGGAGGAGCGGGTCCCGAAGGCCCAGGGCACCGTCACGGGGCCCCCGCTCACGCCGTCGCAGCAGATCCTCGCGGACGCAGACGATCCCCGCGCGTGCGCCGTCACGTTCCGGGGCGAGGGGGCGCCGACGGCGCCGATGCTGCAGTTCCAGGACGAGCCGTACCGGGGGCTGCCCATCCCGCAGCTCGACGGCCGGGTGTTCGCGGGCTGGTACACCAGCGCCGACGCCGCCACCGCCTTCACGGTGGAAGCACGCGTGAACGGCGCGGATCCCGTCGCGTGCGCACAGCAGCAGACGGAGCTCTTCGCGGCCTGGAAGACGCCCGAGGAGAATGCGGCCGACGACGTGCGCGTGCCCATCCTGATGTACCACCAGTTCACGGCCGACCCGGCGGGGGAGAGCGGGTGGCTCCGCGGCAACTACGCGTACATCGGCGACTTCGAGGCGCACATGGCCTACATCGCGAGCACCGGCTTCTATCTGCCGACCTGGGACGAGCTCAGCGCGTTCATCGACGGGCGGCTCTCCCTCCCGGTGCGGAGCGTGATCATCACCGACGACGACGCCGATCAGACGTGGTTCGACCTCGCGGTGCCCGTCGTGGACGCGCACCGGCTCCTCAGCACCTCGTTCATGGTCACGGCCTATCGGCAGGACCCCGCACCGTCGCCGTGGGTCCAGCGACGCTCGCACACCCACGACATGCATCAGGCCGGCGACGACGGCAGGGGACGCATGGTCAACGGGACGCCCGCGCAGATCGCCGCCGATCTCGCCACGTCGGGGGACGTGCTCGGCGTCCGCGAGGTGGTGGCCTACCCGTTCGGCCACTACGACGACACCGCGAAGGAGGGTGTCCGGCAGGCCGGCTACGAACTGGCGCGGACCATCGACCCCGGATACGTGGTGATCGGGACGGACAAGCTCGCCCTCCCCGTCGTGCGCATCGATTACGGGATGGGGTTGGAAGCCCTGGTGTCGCGCATCGGGTGACCACCCGTGGCGCGCGAGGATGAGAGCATGCCCGCTTCCGTCTTCCTCGCCGGTCCCGCCTCCTGGAACCGCATCGTCCTCCTCGACCGGCTCCCCGAGCCCGTGCCGCACATGCAGTTCGCGCAGGCGAGCTGGGAGACGGTCGGCGGCACGAGTGCGGGCAAGGCGCTGAGCCTGACGGCGCTCGGCCGATCCGTCGTGCTGCATGCCGTCGCCGGGGAGGACGAGGACGGGCTCCGGGTGCGTGCGACACTCGAGGCCGCCGGGGTGGTCGCGCAGTGGACGCACGGAACCACGGAACGGCACCTCAACCTGATGACTCCGCAGGGTGACCGGGTGTCGCTGTACCTCTCCACTCCGGGGGAGACGACGGGGATGGAGGACGCCGCGTACGCCACGGCGATGGCCGCCGCCGACGCCGTCGTGCTCGATCTGGCCGCCGAGCCGCGGCGGCTGCTCCCGCTCGCGGCGGCCAGTGGCACGCCGCTCTGGGTCGACGTGCACGACTACGACGGCATCGACGCGTACCACCGGCCGTTCCTGGCGGGGGCCGCGGCCGTCTTCTGCAACGCGGATCGGCTGGCCGACCCGGTGGAGTTCCTGCGCGCCGTCGTCGCGGGGGGAGCGGCGTTCGCCGTGTGCACCCTCGGCGCCGAGGGAGCGGTCGCGGTGGGGGAGGACGGGGCCGAGCTGCGGGTGCCCGCGCTGCCGACCGCCGTCGTCGACACCAACGGCGCGGGCGACGCATTCCTGGCCGGAGTCCTCGACGCGCGGCTGGCAGGAGCGGACCTGGCGTCGGCGCTCTCGGCGGGTGCGCGGTCGGCCGCGGGGGTTCTCCCCACCCGGCACTTGCATCCGCTGCTCGACCCGATCCTCGGGGATCCGCGGGCGGCCTAGGGCGCGACCTGCTCCAGGAAGCCGCCGACGACCTCGGTGACCTCGGCGTGCATCTCCTCGTCGTCGATGGTCGCGGTGCCGTCACCGGACTGGGGCCCGTAGTCACCGAAGGAGGCGTGGGAGGCGCCGTCGATCTCGATGAACTCGGCGTCTGCGGGGAGCTCAGACCGGGCGTCCGCGATCTTCTCCGGCGTGGAGAGGCCGTCCTCACTCCCGGAGACGCTCAGTACAGGAAGGTCGGTGCCTGCGAGGTCGGTCGCGCAGTAGGAGGCGAAGAGGACGAGGGCGTCGGCGTCCGTCGCGAGCTGGCAGGCGCGCACGCCGCCGAGGGAGTGGCCGCCCACGGCCCAGGTGTCCACGTCGGGCGCGGCGCTCGTGAACGAGTCGAGGCCGCGCGGATCGAAGAAGGCGAGGTGGAGCCAGGGCCGGGTGATGACGACCGTGGTGCCCTCCTCCGCGAGCCCCTGGAGGATCGAGGCGTAGGCCCACGGGTCGACCTTCGCTCCCGGGATGAAGACGAGTCCGCGGTCGGAGTCGCCGTCCGCGGGCTCCAGGACGATCCCCTCCTCGGCGTCGGTCACGGTGATCGCAGGATTCTCCCGGACGGCGGCGAGCGGTTCGGGCTCTGCGGCCATGACACCGACCTGGCTCCACACGAGGATTCCGCCGACGGCGAGGAGGAGGACGATCGCCACACTCCACAGGACTCGTCTCAGGACGCGGCGTCGGGGCTTCTGCTGCACAGCAGCTACGCTACTCCCGCCCGGACGCCGCGTCCTCTCAGCCGGCGAGTGCCGCCTGACGGCGCGCCACCGCGTCGCGGACGGCGGAGAAGAGCGGGTGCTCCGGATCGAGTCCCGTGGTGCGGACGGTGAAGCCCGTGGGGTCTTCGGTGCGCAGCAGGGCTTGCAACTCGACCGACTGCTCGTCGGCGGGGTCGTCGAACGCCAGCGCGGCGGCGACGGCTGCCACGAGGGCGTTCGTCGAGAGTCCGTGCTCGGCCGCCATCGCCGCGGGACCGATGAAGCGCTCGTGCCGGGAGATCTTCCGCAGCGGCTGCCGGCCGACGCGCTGCACGGTGTCCACGAGCGCGGGATTGCGGAACCGCTCGAGGATGGTCGCGCGGTACTGCGCCAGCTCCGCGGGGTCGAGACCGTGTTCGACGACCAGCACCGCAGAGGTCTCCTCCAGCGCCGCGGAGACCTGCGCGGCGATCGCCTCGTCCGCGAGGGCGTCCGAGATCCGCTCGATGCCCGCCCGTGCCCCGAAGTACGCGGTGGCGGCATGACCGGTGTTCACCGTGAAGAGCTTGCGCTCGATGTACGGAGCGAGGTCGTCGACGAAATGGGCGCCAGGGATGCGCGGCGGGGTGTCGCCGAACGGCCGGGCCTCGATCGCCCACTCGAAGTACGGCTCCACCGTGACGTCGATGCCGCCGCCCTCCGGCTGCGCGGGCACGATCCGGTCGACGGCGGTGTTCGCGAACACCGCACGCGCGAGGAGGGCGTCGGCGTCCGGCCCCGCCGCGGCGACGATCTCCTGCCGCAGCTGATCGGTGGCGCCGATGGCGTTCTCGCACGCCATCACCTGCAGCGGCGCGGCCTCGGGCGAGCGCAGCGCGAGCCCGGCGACGATCGACGGGGCGACGAACCGCAGCACGGTGGGGCCGACGGCGGTCGTGACGACGTCGGCCGTCGCCACCTCCTCCGCCACCACGGCCGGGTCCGTGCGGCTGTTCACCGCACGGAACCCGGAGACGACGTGGTCGGTCCCTCCGGGGCCGGCTTCGTGCACGGTGTACGAGTCCGCCCGGTCGATCGCCTCCACGAGCGCGTCCGCGACGTCGCTGAACACGACCTCGTAACCGCCCTCGTGCAGGAGCAGGCCGACAAAACCGCGCCCGATGTTGCCCGCCCCGAAGTGGACCGCCTTCATCCCTCGTTCACCTCCGAGAGGAGAGCGAACAGCTCGTCCGGCGTCGCCGCCGCTTCCAGCCGCGCGACGTCGTCCTCTTCCGAGAAGAGGATCGCGATGCGCGACAGGATGTCGAGGTGCTCGTCGCCGACCCCGGCGATGCCGATCACGAATCGCGCCTGCTCGCCGTCCCAGTCGACGCCGCCGTCGTAGCGGACGACGGAGAGGGCCGAGGCGAGGATGGCGTCCTTCGCCTCGTTCGTGCCGTGCGGGATGGCCAGCCCGTTGCCCATGTACGTCGACACGGTCTCCTCGCGCTGGCGCATCGCGTCGACGTACGCCGGGGTCACCGCACCGGCGGCGACGAGGATGTCCGTCGCCTCCTGGAGCGCATCGTCCCGCGACGCGCCTCCCGGGTGGATGCGGACCTGCTCGGCAGTGAGAACGCTCATTCTTCGTCCTTTCGCTGTTCCTTGACCATCTCGACGACCTCGTCGTACTTCGGCGAGTTCATGAAGTTGTCCACCGACACGTGCCGGGAGTCCGGCGACTTCGCCGTGGCCCGGTCGGTGAGCTGCTGCTGCGTGATGACCACGTCGGCGCCGCCGTCGAGGTTGGCGATGGCGGCGTTCGTGACGGTGACGCCCTCGATGCCGGCCTTCTTCAGCTTGTTGCGGAGCACGCTGGCACCCATGGCGGACGAGCCCATGCCGGCGTCGCACGCGAACACGATGGTCTCGATCGGGGCCGCCGCGACCGCGGTGGTGGCGGGAGCCGGCGTGGTCTCCGGAGCCGGCGTCGCGGTCGAGGTGCGCAGGGCGTCCATCGCCGCGGACGACTTGCCCTTGTTCGCCTCGGTCTGCGCGATGGCCGCGCCGAACGCGTCGCCCTCGGCGGCGAGGTCGCGCGTGCGCGAGGCCCGCAGGATGACGCCGGTGATGAGGAACGTCACGGTCGCCGCGATGATGACCGACAGGTAGACGACGAGGAGGTTGGCGACGCCGGGGCCGATGGCCGCGGCGGTCACGGCGATGATGCTGCCCGGGGCCGCCGGGAAGGCGAGTCCCCCGCCGAGGACCATGTTGGTGGTCACACCGGCCGCTCCACCCGCGATGAGCGCGAGGATCGTGGTCGGCTTGCTGAGCGCGTACGGGAAGTAGATCTCGTGGATGCCGCCGAAGAACTGGATGATGGCGGCACCGGGAGCGGAGGCCTTCGCCGCGCCGACCCCGAAGAAGGTGAAGGCGAGCAGCAGACCGAGGCCGGGGCCGGGGTTCGCCTCGATGAGGAAGAGGATCGACTTCCCCGTCTCGGCGGCCTGCTCGATCCCCAGCGGGGTGAACACGCCGTGGTTGATGGCGTTGTTGAGGAACAGCACCTTGGCCGGCTCGACGATGATCGACACGAGCGGCAGCAGGTTGAGCGAGACGAGCCAGTCGACGGCCGCCCCCAGCGCGGCGCTGATGCCGAGCATGACCGGGCCGAAGGCGAAGAACCCGACGATGGCGAGGATCATGCCCAGGATGCCGGCGGAGAAGTTGTTGACGAGCATCTCGAAGCCGGGGCGGATCTTGCCGTCCCACAGCTTGTCGACCTGCTTCATGATCCACGCGGCGATCGGGCCCATGATCATGGCGCCGAGGAACATCGGGATGTTCGTCCCGACGATCACGCCGACGGTCGCGATCGTGGCGACCACGCCACCGCGCTCGCCGTAGACCATGCGTCCGGCCGTGTTCGCGATCAGGAGGGGCAGCAGGTAGGTGACCATCGGGCCGACCAGGCCCACGTAGGCCAGGATGTTGCCGTCCGCGCCCTCGGCGACCGCGGTCATCGCGCCCTGCCAGCCGAGGACGGCGGAGTCGCCGCCGCCGCCGATGATCTCGGCGACGCCGGCCCAGTGCCAGCCGAACGGGCTCTCGGCCCCGAAGAAGCCCTTCGGGATGAAGAGCATCGTGATGAAGCCCCAGGCGATGAAGGCCGCGATGTTCGGCATGATCATGCCGGAGAGGAACGTGCCGAAACGCTGCACGCCCACGCGGAGGCCACCGGGGGCGGTGGCAGCGGGTGACGTCGTCGTCATGATGTGGTCTCTTTCTGATGAGGGGGGAGTGCCGCGGCGAGGGTCGCCGCAGCGGTGCGGGCGGAGGGGGCGTCGTCCGCGCCGAGCGCGGCTTCCGCGAGGCGGAGGGCATCGTCGCGAGTCCGGGCGGCGAGCGCCTGGCGGACGTCCGCGAGGGCCGACGGCGCCATGGAGAGGCTCGTCGCGCCGAGCCCCACGAGGACGACGGCGAGCAGCGGATCGGCCGCGGCCTCGCCGCAGATGCCGACCGGCTTGCCGAGACGGGCGCCGGCCGCGCCGACCTCGCGCACCAGGCGCAGCACTGCGGGGTGCCAGGGGTCCTGGAACGACGCGACGGAGCCGAGCAGCCGGTCCGCGGCCATCGTGTACTGGGTGAGGTCGTTGGTGCCGATGGACGCGAAATCGGCGTGCGCGAGCACCCGATCGGCGAGCAGGGCGCTGGAGGGCACCTCGACCATGACGCCGGCCGTCTTCAGCCCGTACTCGCGGGCGAGGCCGGTGAAGTACACGGTCTCCTCGACGGTGGCCACCATGGGTGCCATGACCCACAGGTCGGCGTCGGTCGCGGCGTCGGCCTCGGCCAGCGCGGTCAGCTGCTCGCGGAGGATGTCCTCGCTCGCGCGGAGTGCCCGCAGGCCGCGCAATCCCAGGGCCGGGTTCTCCTCGTGTGCGTCGTTGAGGAAGGCCAGCGGCTTGTCGGCCCCCGCGTCGAGCATCCGCACGACGACCTTCTTGCCGGGGAAGGCCTCCAGGAGCTCGCGGTAGGCGTCCCGCTGCTGGGCGACCGTCGGCGCCTGCGACGCGGAGAGGAACAGGAACTCCGTCCGGAACAGGCCGACGCCCTCGGCGCCCCGCGCGACCGCGTCGGCGGCATCGGCCGGCTTCCCCAGGTTCGCGAGCAGCGCGACCGATGTGCCGTCGGCGAGCGCGCCGGGTGTGAGCGGGGCGTCGTCGGCGGCGCGGCGGGCGGCGGCGCGCTCGGCGGCGCGGGCGCGCTCGTCATCGGTCGGCTCGCGGGTGATGACACCCGCGGCCGCGTCGACGATCACGGTCTCCCCGGTCGTCAGAGCGTGCCCGTCGCCGACGCCGACCACAGCCACGATGCCCTTCTCCCTGGCGAGGATCGCCGTGTGGGAGGTCGGGCCGCCGTCGGTGGTGACGAGGGCGAGCACCTGGTCGAGGTTCAGCAGCGCGGTGTCGGCGGGCGCGAGGTCGCGCGCCACGAGGACGAACGGGTGCCCAGGGTCGGGCACGCCGGGGGCCTCCACACCGCGCAGTCGGGCGAGCACCCGCTGCGCGATGTCGTCGAGATCGGCGGCACGCTCGCCGAGGTAGCCGCCGACGGCTTCGAGTGTGGCCCGGAAGCCCGCGAAGGCGTCGTGCACAGCCCACTCCGCGGTGGCGCCGGCGTCGATCCTGCTGTCGACCTCGTCCTGCAGGGTGGGGTCCTCGGCGATCATCGCCTGCGCCTCGAGCACCTCCTGCGCCGCACCACCGGCGGCCTCGCCGCGCTGGGTCAGCTCTTGCGCGACGACGGCGACGGCCTCGCGGACCCGCGCACGCTCGGCCTCCGCCCCCGCGGTGCTCGGCGTGTTCTCGGGCGCGGGCAGTGCCTCGGTCATGCGGACGACCGGCCCCTGCGCGACGCCGAGACCGATGCCCACCCCTCGCAGCGCGCTCATCCGGCGGCGTCCTGGTCGTGGTCGGTGGTCAGCAGCTCGGTGAGCGTGTCCAGGACCCCCTCCGCGCCGTCGCCCTCGGCCGTGAGCGTCACGTAGTCGCCGTGCTCGATGGCCAGGGCGATCACCCCGAGGATGCTCGCGGCGTTGACCGGCTTGCCGGAGTCCTTGGCGATCGTGACCGCGAGGCCGGAGTCCTTCGCGGCCTGCGCGAAGATCTTGGCGGGCCGGGCGTGCAGTCCGTGTGAAGAGCCGATGCGGACGGTGCGGGTGGCGGTCATGGTGTTCCTTTCGGGGCCCCGCCGGCGGCGGCGAAGGTCGACTGGGCGAGGAGAAGCGTGCGGCTGCCGTCGCGATCGGCGAACACATCGTCCGGCAGGACCGCGACGGGCGCGCGGGTCAGAACGCGGATGGCGCCGAGGCGCTCGCGGAGGTGCGGGCCCACGAGGACGAGGTCGTGCCCTCCGAGGGAGACGGTGCTCTCGACGCCGGCGTCCGCGTCCCAGTCCAGTCCCGCCGCGGCGGCGGCGGTGCGCAGGCGCTGGGCGACGAACGTGCTCGACGCACCGGCGCCGCAGACCACGAGAATCCTCATCGATGTCACCTTCCTGAGAACAGTCTGGGAAACGCGGGCGCGGCGGCACCAACACGTTCTCTTCCGCCCCTGCGGAACCCTGCTCGCCGCGCCCCTGCCGCCGGAGGCTGTCATCATGGAGAGCAGTCGGACAGTGCCGTCAGCACGGGAACTCGGAGGGATCATGTCGCGCCAGCGTCAGGACCAGCTCCTCGCCGCCCTGCTGCGCGAGGAGGGCTGGGCGACCGCGGGCACGCTGGCCGACCTCCTCGGCGTGACGCCCCGCAGCATCCGTTCCTACGTCGCGGCCCTGAACGCCCGCACGCCCGGTGCCGCGGTCGTCGAGTCCGGCCCGGCGGGCTATCGGGCGGGCCCCGGCGCCCGCGGCGCGCTCCGGGTGCGGCAGGGCGGCGACTCCGCACCGCGGGAACGCCTCCACGCGCTCGTCCGGCTCCTCCTCGACGCGCCGGAGGGCATCGACGTCTTCGACACCGCGGACGCGCTGCACGTGAGCGAGGCGACCCTCGAGGCCGATCTCGTGCGGGTGCGCGGCCTCCTCGACGGCACCGACCTCATGCTGGAGCGGGCGCGCGAACGGGTGCGGCTCCGCGGCGACGAAGCGGCGCAGCGGCGTCTGCTCAGCCGCCTCGCCCATGACGAGATGGACGACGCCTCGTTCCACCCCGAGATCTTCCGGCGGGCCCTCTCCGGGACCGCGGTCGACGCGCGAGCGGTGGGACCCTTCAAGTCCGCCCTGGTGGGAGAACTCGGCGAGCTGGGCTACTACGTCAACGAACTCGCGATCGCCGACGTCCTGCTGCACATCGCGATCGCCGCCGAGCGGGTGGCGGCCGGCCGGGCCCTCGAGGCTCCGCCGTCCGGCGCTCGACCCGAGATCCCGCGGGTCGGTGCCGTCATCGCGCGGCTCGCGGCCGCGCACTTCGACGTGGTGCTCGGGGAGGGGGACAGCGGACACCTGGCCTCCCTCGTCCTGACGCGCATCGTCGCTCCGGGCGGCGAGGCGACACGGGAACTCGCGCGCAGCGGCGTCAGTCCGGACGTGGAGGCGGCGGTCCGCGCGGAGATCGCGCGGGCGGCCGACGACTACCGGGTCGACCTCGTCGACGAGACCTTCGTGCTCCGTCTCGCGCTGCACGTGCAGAACCTCCTGCGCCGTGCCGAGGAGAGCGCGCTCACCCGGAATCCGCTGACCCGCTCGCTGAAGACGACGTACCCGATGATCTTCGAGGTCGCGGTGTCGATCGCAAGCGGCCTGCACGACCGGCTCGGCACGCCCATCCACGACGACGAGATCGCCTACATCGCCATGCACGTCGGGGGGCGGCTGGAGCGGAGTCGCAAAGCGGAGTCCATCCTCACGGCGACCATCGTCTGCCCCGGCTACTACGAACTCCACGAACTCCTGCGGTCGAGCGTGGACCGCTCGCTCGGTTCGGCCATCGAGGTCACCAGCGTCATCACGAACGTCGACCCGGATTGGGCGTCGTTCGACACCGACCTCGTGCTGAGCACGATCGAGCCCGGGGCCTCCGGCGACCGCTTCGTGCGCATCCAGCCGTTCCTCACCGACGCGGACGTCGACCGCATCCAGCAGGCTGCAGGGCGCCTGCGCCGGGGGCGACGGCTCGCCCGGCTCCGGGAGGAGCTCGCGCGCTACTTCCACCCCGACGCCTTCGTGCATCCCCTTCCGGACGAGGGGGAGGAGGCCATCATCCGGCGGCTCGGCGCGCCGCTCGTGCGGGCCGGCCTGATCGGCGACGACTACGTGGAGAACACGATCATCCGGGAGCGCATGTCCTCCACGGCCTTCACCGACGCGCTCGCCGTGCCGCACGCGCTGCAGATGACCGCGGCGCGCACGGCGATCGCGCTCGGCGTGGCCGAGGGGTCGGCGGCCTGGGGCGACGGACGCGTGCAGGTCGTCGCGCTGGCCGCCTTCAGCGAGAGCGACCGCGCCGCCTTCCAGACCGTGTTCGAGCAGCTCGTGGAGGTGTTCAGCGAGCGCGAGAGCGTGCAGCGGATCGTCCGGCGCAGCGCGACCTTCGAGGGCTTCCTCGACGAGCTCGTCGCCGTGATCGACGGCTGAGGCTCAGGCGTCGGGGGCGAGCACGCGGGTGAGCTGGTCGAGGACGCTCTCCGAGGCGGGGCCTGCCGGCGTCTCCAGGGTCACGGCGTCGCCGGGTGCGAGGGCGAGGTCCATCACCGCGAGGACGCTGCGCAGATCCACGGCCGCGCCGTCCGCGGTGCGCAGCGTGACCGGGAGCTCGTGCGCCTGCGCGAGGCGCACGAGCTCCGCGACCGGCCGTGCGTGCACGCCGTTGTGGGCGCTGACGACGACGTGGCGGACGGGCATGGTCAGGAGCGCTCGTCCAGGAGGACCCGGACGCCCGCCTCCAGCTCGGCGACGGCCGCTGCGGCCGCCTCGGCGGAATCCCCCGTGGCGTCGATGTACACCTTGAGCTTCGGCTCCGTGCCGCTCGGCCGGACGATCACCCGGGAGCCGTCCGAGAGCCGGTACCGCAGCACGTCTCCGGAGGGCTGCCCCGGAGCGCTCTGCAGCAGGTCCTCGGCCGACGCGATCGAACGTCCCGCGATCTGCGTGGGCGGAAGCGACCGCAGCGAGAGCATCACCGTGCCGATGAGCGACAGATCCGCCACCCGCACCGACACCTGCGCGCTCGCGAAGTGCCCGTACGCGTCGCCCACCTCGCGGACGAGATCGGCGAGGGTGAGCCCGCGCTCCTGAGCCTCGGCGGCCAGGCCGAGCACGGCGACCGCGGCGGAGATGCCGTCCTTGTCGCGCACGGTCTCGGGGTTGACGAGATAGCCCAGGGCCTCCTCGAAGCCGAAGACGATGCCTGGCGCCCGGGAGATCCACTTGAAGCCGGTGAGCGTCTCATGGAAGTCCAGCCCGTGGTGGGCGGCGATGGCGCCGAGCCCGGGGGAGGAGACGAGCGAGCAGGCGAGCGAGGCGCCGGGAGTGCCCGCCGCCTGCCGCGCGGCACGCGCGCCGAGCAGCAGGCCGACCTCGTTGCCCGTGAGACGGCGCCAGCCGTCCGCGGCGGTCTCGTCCGGGACGGCCACGGCGAGGCGGTCGGCGTCCGGGTCGTTCGCGAGGATGAAGTCCGCCTTCGCCCTCCTGGCGGTGGCGAACGCGAGATCCATGGCCCCCGGCTCCTCGGGGTTCGGGAAGGAGACCGTGCGGAACGTCGCGTCCGGATGCAGCTGCTCGTCGACCACGATCGGCCGCGGGTAGCCGGCGGCATCGACGATGCGGGCGACCGTCTCCCAGCCGACACCGTGCATCGCGGTGTAGACCCAGCGCAGGCGGCGGGCCCCCGCGGGCGCCGGCGCGACCGCGGCGGTGGCGGCGACGTAGGCCTGGACGAGGTCCTCGGCCGCGGTCTCGTAGGCGGTGGACCGCGGCAGGGCCCGGACGTCCCCGCTGTCCGCGATCCGCTGGATGTGGGCGGCGATCTCGGCGTCGGCGGGAGCGACGATCTGCGAGCCGGCATCCGGGCCACCGAGGTACACCTTGTAGCCGTTGTCGTCCGGCGGGTTGTGGCTCGCGGTCACCATCACGCCGGCATCGGCGCCGAGGTGACGCACGGCGAAGGCCAGCACGGGCGTCGGCAGCAGGCGGGGGAGCAGGATCGCGCGCAGGCCGGCCCCGGCGAACAGCTCCGCGGAGTCCTGAGCGAAGACCCGGGAGTTCCGGCGTCCGTCGTAGCCGATCACGACCGTCGGCGTCGCCCCCGCGGCCCGCTCGCGCAGGTACGCCGCGAAGCCCGCGGCGGCCTGGGAGACGAGCACCCGATTCATCCGGTTGCTTCCCGCCCCGAGCGCGCCGCGGAGCCCGGCCGTGCCGAACGCGAGACGACTGCCGAAGCGGTCGTCGAGCTCCGCCGCAGCGGCCTCGTCCCCGGAAGCGGCACGGGTGACGATGCCGGCCAGCTCGTCGCGGGTCTGCGGGTCGGGGTCCTGGCGCAGCCAGGCGCGGGCCTGGGCGAGCCGCTCCTCGCTCACAGGGCCTCGACCACCCGGGCCAGCAGGGCGGAGATCACCGGCTCCGCCTCGCGTCCGGCCTCGATGACCTCGGCATGGCTCAGCGGCGTCTGCTGGATGCCGGCGGCGAGGTTCGTGATGAGCGAGAACCCGAGGATCTCCATGCCGGCCTCGCGCGCGGCGATCGCCTCGAGCGCGGTGGACATGCCGACGATGTGGCCGCCGATGTGCTTCGCCATCTGCACCTCGGCCGGGGTCTCGTAGTGCGGGCCGCGGAACTGCGTATAGATGCCCTCGTCGAGCGTGGGGTCGACCGTCCGGGCGATGTCGCGCAGACGCTTCGCGTACAGGTCGGTGAGGTCGATGAAGGTCGCGCCCTCCAGGGGAGAGTCGGCGGTGAGGTTGATGTGATCGCTGATCAGCACGGGCTGCCCGGGCTTCCACGTCTCGCGGATGCCTCCCGCGCCGTTGGTGAGGACCATGATCTTCGCGCCGGTGGCTGCGGCGGTGCGGACGCTGTGCACGACCCGGCGCACGCCGTGGTTCTCGTAGTAGTGCGTGCGGGCGCCGATGACGAGGACGTTCTTCCCGCCCGGGGTCCGGATGCTGCGCAGGGTGCCGACGTGGCCCTCCAGGGCGGGCTTCGAGAATCCGGTGACCTCGGTCGCGGGGATGGTCGCGACGGTCTCGCCGATGAGGTCGGCCGCCTTGCCCCAGCCGCTGCCGAGCGTGAGGGCGATGTCGTGCTTCTCGACGCCGGTCAGCCGCGCGATGTCGGCGGCGGCTTCGGCTGCGACCTCGAACGGGTTCGCAGTGGGGTCGTCGAGGGGGTTGCTGTGGGTTTCAGGCATGGATCCACTCTAGGAAGTGGCAGGCTCCGGTGCCAGGATTGCGGAAGAATGGAGAGCATGTCTTCCACCACTTTCGAGCGCACTCAGCGCGTCGCCGTCCTCGGCGGCGGACCCGGCGGTTACGAGGCGGCCCTGGCGGCCGCCCAGCTCGGAGCGGAGGTCACCCTCGTCGAGCGCGTCGGTGTCGGCGGTTCGGCCGTGCTCACCGACGTGGTGCCGTCGAAGAGCCTCATCGCGACGGCGGACGCCGCGGTCGCCATCTCCGAGGCCAGCGACCTGGGCGTGAACTTCTACGCCAAGGGCGAGAACGGCAAGCCGCTCAAGCCGGAGATCGCCATCAACCTCGCCGCCGTGAACAAGCGCCTCGTGGCGCTGGCCGGTCAGCAGTCCGAGGACATGCGCACCACCCTCCTCGACGCCGGCGTGCGGATCCTCTCCGGTCACGGCCGGCTGGAGGGTCCGAACGCCATCGTCGTCTCCACGGGCGAGCGGGGCACCGACTTCGACCGCGTCGAGGCCGACACCATCGTCGTCGCGGTCGGCGCCTCGCCGCGCGAGCTCGACTCCGCCAAGCCCGACGGCAAGCGCATCCTCACGTGGACGCAGCTCTACGACATGAAGGCGCTGCCCGAGCACCTCATCGTCGTCGGCTCCGGCGTGACCGGCGCGGAGTTCGCCTCCGCCTACATGAACCTCGGCGCGAAGGTCACGCTCGTCTCCAGCCGGGAGCAGGTTCTCCCCGGCGAGGACCAGGATGCGGCGCGGGTGCTGGAGAAGGTGTTCAAGCGCGGCGGCATGCAGGTGCTGTCCAAGTCGCGGGCCGAGAAGGTCGAGGTCGTCGGTGACGGCGTCACCGTGACCCTGTCGGACGGTCGCACCGTCGAGGGCAGCCACTGCCTCATGGCTGTCGGCTCCATCCCGAACACCGCGGGCATCGGCCTGGAGGAGGCCGGCGTCGAGCTCGACGACTCCGGTCACGTCCGGGTGAACCGCGTCGCGCGCACCTCGGTGCCGAACGTGTACGCGGTCGGGGACTGCACGAACTTCTTCCCGCTGGCCTCGGTGGCCTCGATGCAGGGGCGGACGGCGGTGTTCCACGCGCTGGGGGACATCGTCATCCCGCTCGAGCTCATCAAGATCACCTCCAACATCTTCACGGCGCCGGAGATCGCGACCGTCGGCTACGGCGTCAAGGACGTCGAGGACGGCCTCGCCGACGGCATGGTCTACAAGCTCCCGCTCGCCGCTAACCCGCGCGCGAAGATGATGGGCATCAAGGACGGCTTCGTCAAGCTCATCGCCCGCAAGGGCTCCGGCACGGTGATCGGCGGCGTGATCGTGGCCCCGAAGGCCTCCGAGCTCATCTACCCCATCGCGATCGCGGTCGAGCGTCGCCTCACCGTGGACCAGGTCTCCCGCGTGTTCGCCGCGTACCCCTCGCTGTCGAGCAGCATCACCGACGCGAGCCGCGCGATGCACCTCGTGAACATCTCCTGACCCGAGACCCCCCGCAATCGCCGAGACCCCGGGCTGCAGACATCTGCAGCCCGGGGTCTCGGCGTGAAAGCGGGGTCTCGGGTCAGGAGATCGTGAGGAGCTGGTGACCGGCGGAGACCGTGGTGCCCGCGGCGGCGTCGATGTTGCCCACCACGCCATCCTTGTGCGCCTGCAGCGGCTGCTCCATCTTCATCGCCTCGAGGACGACGACGAGGTCGCCCTTGACGACCTGCTGCCCCTCCTCGACCGCGACCTTGACGACCGTGGCCTGCATCGGCGACTTCACCGCATCACCGGACGCCCCGGCGTTGGCGACCGTGGCATGGCTGCGGCGCGATGGCGGGACGGCGGCCGGGCGGCCGGTGGTGCCGGGGGCGACCGCGACGCGATCGGGCAGGCTGACCTCCAGGCGCTTGCCGCCGACCTCGACGACCACGGTGTGCCGGGCGTTCGCCGGAGCCGGAGCCTCGAGCTCGCCGTCCCACGCGGGGATGTCGTTGTCGAACTCCGTCTCGATCCAGCGCGTGTACACCCCGAACGTCCCGTCCTCGGCCGTGAAGGCGGGATCGCGGACGACCTTGCGGTGGAACGGGATGACGGTGGGCAGACCCGCGACCTCGAACTCGTCCAGAGCCCGACGCGCGCGCTCCAGGGCCTCGGCACGGTCCTTGCCGGTGACGATGATCTTGGCGAGCAGCGAGTCGAACGCGCCGGAGACCGCGTCCCCGGCGGTGACCCCGGAGTCGAGGCGGATGCCGGGGCCGCCGAAGGTCTTGAAGACGTGGATGGGGCCGGGCTGGGGGAGGAACCCGCGACCCGGGTCCTCGCCGTTGATGCGGAACTCGATGGAGTGGCCTTGCGGCTGGGGGTCGTCGTAGTCGATCGTCCCACCGGCGGCGATGCGGAACTGCTCGCGGACGAGGTCGATCCCGGTGACCTCCTCCGACACGGGGTGCTCGACCTGGAGGCGCGTGTTCACCTCGAGGAAGGAGACCGTGCCGTCAGCGCCGATGAGGAACTCGCACGTGCCCGCGCCGACGTAGCCGACCTCCTTGAGGATGGCCTTGGACGCCGAGTAGAGCTTCTCGTTCTGCTCGGGCGTGAGGAACGGGGCCGGCGCCTCCTCGACGAGCTTCTGGTGCCGGCGCTGCAGCGAGCAGTCGCGGGTCGAGATGATGACGACGTTGCCCTCGGCGTCGGCGAGACACTGGGTCTCGACGTGCCGGGGCTTGTCGAGGTACTTCTCCACGAAGCACTCGCCACGACCGAACGCCGCGACGGCCTCACGGGTGGCGGACTCGAACAGCTCCGCGACCTCGTCGAGCTCACGGGCGACCTTGAGGCCGCGTCCGCCGCCGCCGTAGGCCGCCTTGATCGCGATCGGCAGACCATACTCCTGCGCGAAGGCGACGACCTCGTCGGCGCCCGAGACCGGGCCGGGGGTGCCGGGCGCGAGGGGTGCACCGACCTTCTCGGCCACGTGGCGGGCGGTGACCTTGTCGCCGAGCGCCTCGATCGCCTCCGGGGAGGGGCCGATCCAGATCATTCCGGCGTCGATCACCGCGCGCGCGAACTCGGCGTTCTCCGCGAGGAAGCCGTAGCCGGGGTGCACGGCGTCGGCACCGGCGCGGCGGGCGACGGAGAGGATCTTCTCGATCTGGAGGTACGTCTCGGCGCTCGTCGCGCCACCGAGCGCGTACGCCTCGTCGGCCAGGCGCACATGCAGTGCGTCCCTGTCCTGGTCGGCGTAGACGGCGACCGAGGCGATCCCGGAGTCACGAGCGGCACGGACGATGCGGACGGCGATCTCGCCGCGGTTGGCGACGAGCACCTTCGCGATTTCAGGCATGGTTGCCAGCCTAGCGAGTAGCATCCCGATACTTTTGACGACTCTCGACAAGAAAGAGGGAAAAACGTGGAGGGGAGTCTACGACCACAGATCCGTCCACCGGACCCCGAGGTCGGCGGTGAGACGGCGCACGGTGGACAACGACATCCCCACGACGGTGGAGGGATCGCCCTCGACCTTGGTGATGAAGGCGCCGCCGAGGCTGTCCACGGTGAAGGCTCCCGCGACGTGCAGCGGCTCGCCCGACGCCACGTACGCAGCGATCTCCTCCTCGCTGATGTCATCGGCGAACGTCACCGCCGCCTCCGCGACCGCGGTCGCCTCGACGGGCTCGGAACCGGGGGATACGCGGAACACGGAGTGCCCGGAGTGCAGCACCCCCGTGGCGCCGCGCATCTCCTGCCACCGGCGCGTAGCCTCCTCCGGCGTGTAGGGCTTGCCGTACACCCGGTCCCCGAGGGCGAACATCGAGTCCCCTCCGATGACGATGCCGTCGAACGCGCCCTCGGCGGCCAGCCGCTCGGCGACGGCCGCGGACTTCGCACGGGCGAGCAGCAGCACGAGGTCGGCGGGCGCAAGGGGGCCCATGCGCTCCTCTGCGGCGGCGGCCAGGGCGTCCTCGTCCACCTCCGGCGACAGGGTGAGCGGTTCGATGCCGGCCTGACGCAGCAGCATGAGCCGGGCGGGGGAGGTGGAGGCGAGGCAGACGCGCATGGAGACCACCGTATCCTCGAAGGATGACTTCCTCCGCAGCCGACGTGCTCGATCTCGACATCACCGGCATCGCCCACGGAGGCACCTTCGTCGCCCGTCACGAGGGACGCGTGGTCTTCGTCTCGGACGCGGTCCCGGGGGAGCGCGTCCGTGCCCGCCTGCTGGATCCGTCCCCCGCCGCCGGGGAGCCGGACACCCGGAGCTTCTGGCGCGCCGAGACGATCGAGGTCCTCGATGCCTCCCCGCATCGCCGGCCGCACATCTGGCCGGAGGCGGACGTCGCGCACGACCCCGCCCAGCGGCCGGGGGGTGCCGACCTCGGGCACATCGACCTCGACCACCAGCGTGCGCTCAAGCGACAGGTCCTCTCGGAGGCGTTCTACCGCTTCGCCGGTCCCGGCCTCGAAGCCCCGGAGATCGAGGCGGTGGAGTCCGGGGACGGGACGGGGTGGCGCAGCCGGGTGACGCTGCACGTCGACGACGGCGGGCGGATCGGCCCGTTCGCCGCCCGCAGCCACCGGGTCGTTCCGGTCTCGACCTACCCGCTCGCCCGCCCCGCGATCGCCGAGGCCGCCCTGGCCCTGCGGGGCGAGAAGGCCGGACGCATCGAGCTCGTGGAGCCTGCGGACGGCCGCGTGCGCATCATCCGGCACCCCGAGGCCGAGCGCCGGGCTCCCAGGGACCGCCGCCCTCGCCCGAAGCCCGAGGTGGTGCAGGAGCGCGTCGGCGACCGCACGTTCGACGTCGACGCCGGCGGGTTCTGGCAGGTGCATCCGCGTGCCGCCTCCGTCCTCGACGGCGCCGTGTACGGACTGCTGGACGGTCATGTGGAGCCGGACGCGACGCATTACGACCTGTACGGCGGTGTCGGCCTCTTCGCGCGGACTCTCGCCGATCTCGGTGGGACCGACATCGTCACCGTCGAGTCCAGCCGACGCGCGACCGCGCATGCCGCCGCGAACCTCGCGCCGCTCGACGTGACCGCCGTGACCGCACGCGTCGACCGCTTCCTCCAGCAGCCGCGGCGCGGAGGCGCGACGGGGGCGGTCGTGCTCGACCCGCCCCGTTCCGGCGCCGGCCGGGCGGTCGTGGAGGGCGTGCATGCGCTGGCTCCGTCCGCGATCGCCTACGTCGCCTGCGACCCCGTCGCCCTCGCACGTGACCTCGGCACCTTCCGGGGCCTGGGGTGGCGGGTCGACGCGCTCCGCGGGTTCGACCTCTTCCCGCACTCGCATCACTTCGAGGTCGTCGCCCTGCTCACCCGGTGAGCGCATTCCCGGTCCCGCGTCCGCGACTCACTAGGCTGTGGGCATGAGCACCGTCGCCCTCATCGACGACCACGAGTCCGTCCGCCTCGGCCTCGAGGCCGCGTGCGCCAGGGACGGCCAGACCGTCGTGTTCACCGGGAGCACGGTCGGCTCCTACCTCGTATGGCGGTCCTCGACGGGAGCTCCGCCCGCCGACGTGGTCGTGCTCGATCTCACGCTGGGAGACGGGACGACGGTGACGGAGAACGTCGTGTCCCTCGTCGCCGACGGCGCCAGCGTCGTGATCCACAGCGTCGCCGACCGGCCGGCCGCGGTCCGCGAGGCCCTGGCGGCGGGTGCGGCCGGTGTCGTCAGCAAGTCCTCCGCCCTCGACGACGTGCTGGACGCCATCCGCACCGTGGCGCAGGGCGAGGCGCTGAACAACGTCGAATGGGCGAGTGCGGTCGACGGAGACCGCGCGTTCGCCGATGCCCAGCTGTCCACCCGCGAGCGGGAGGTGCTCCGCCTGTATGCGACCGGCCTGCCGCTGAAGGCCGTGGCCGAGCGTCTCGGCGTCGCGTACTCCACCGCGAAGGAGAACATCACCCGGATCCGGGTGAAGTACGTCGAGGTCGGTCGGCCGGCACCCACCAAGGTCGATCTGCTGCGGCGCGCGATGGAGGACGGCATCGTGACGGCCGACGGGGCGCCGAGTGCCCGCTGAGCCGCTGAGCGTCCGCGACGCCTGGAGCAAGATCCCGTCTCCCGGCAGCGCGGAGAACGGCTTCGAGCGGTTCACCGGCAAGCGGATGGAGCGCATCCTCGCGATCGTGGTCGCCCTGGGCTCCGGCGTGCTCGGCGCGCAGGCGCTGATCGCAGCGGTCAACACGCTCTCCCGTCCGGACACCGCGCACATCGTGATGCTCGTGGCGGTCTTCGTGCCGCTCACCGCGATGCTCGTCGCCTGTCTGGTCGGCCGCGGCGTGCGTCTGGCCGCGGGGACGTTCGCGGTCGTGTATGTCTTGGCACTCGCGGCATGGCCTCTGGTCGTCGACCCCGCGGACAAGGTGGCGGGCGATCAGCCGTGGATCTTCTTCCTCGTGAACGTCGGCGTGGTGGCGGCGATGCTCGCCTTCCCCGTGCGGCTGCAGTTCGCGTGGGCCGTCGGAGTGCCGTTCGTCTACGGATACGTGCGTCTGGTGCAGGGGGAGTTCTCCCGGGAGTTCTGGGTGACGACGGCGTTCGACGTCTCCTTCACGCTGATCCTCGGCGTCGTGATCGTCTCGCTCGGCTGGATGTTCCGCTCGGTCGCCGCGGGCGTCGACGAGGCGCGGGGCACGGCCGTGGCCTCGTATGCGACGGCGGCCGCCGCGGCCGCCGCCGAGGAGGAGAGGGTCGCCATGTCGGCCCTCATGCACGACAGCGTCCTGGCAGCCCTCATCGCGGCAGAGCGCGCGGAGGGCGAGCGGGCACGGGAGCTCGCCGTGGCGATGGCCAGGGAAGCCCTCACGCGGCTCGCGAACACCGAGGCGGCGGTCGCGGAAGAGGGCAGCGACGAGCCGGTGGGGGCCGCGCAGATCGTCGTGGAGCTGCGGCGGGCCCTCTCCGAGCTGGGCGCGGACGCCATCGTGGAGGAGCGCGGCGGCAGCGGCCTCATCCCGGGGCGTGCCGCGCGAGCCCTCGTCCTCGCGGCGCGCCAGGCGATCGGGAACGCGGTCGCGCACGCGCATGGTCGCGGACTGCACATCCTCGTCGTCGGTCACGGTGACGAGGGCATCGCCGTGACGATCTCGGACACCGGCGGCGGCTTCAACGTCGACGCCATCGGTCCCGACCGGCTCGGCATCCGCGCCTCGATCCTCGCCCGCATGGCCGGTGTGGCCGGAACCGCGCACATCGCCTCGGACGCGGAAGGCACCGTCGTGACCCTCGGGTGGGAGCGCTCATGAACCGGACCGTGCGCAGCGTCGCGACCTCGCTCGCGGTCGGGTTCGCGCTGTACTTCGTCGCCCGGGGGATCTGGTGGATCGAGCAGCCGACGGCCCCGCTGCTCATGGTCCTGGCCATCGCCGTGTATCTCGTGGTGGTGAACGTCGCGATCCTCGGGAGTCCGGCCACGGTGCGGATGCCGCTGTGGTCGGCGCTCCTCGCCCTCGGAGCGAGCGCGATCATCCCGGTGCTGGTCACCCTCTCGCTGGACCCCGACGATCGAACCGCCCCGTTCGCCACCTGGTACATCGGCGCCCTCGGTCTGCTCGGCATCGTCTGTGTCGTCCGTCGCCGCGCGTGGGCGGGCTGGGCCACGCTGGTCGTGCTCGTGGTCGCCGCATCCCTCGCGCTGGGTCTGGGGGTGGCGCTGAACCTCGGAGTGGTGGGGTCGATCATGTGGGTCGCGGTCGCCCAGCTCCTAGTGATGTTCTGGGACCGCGCCGTGAGCGACACGGAGCGCATGTCGGAGATCCAGCAGGCGGTCTCGGCCTGGCACGCGACCCAGCGGGTGCGCCAGCGCGAGCGTCGCCTCCGCACCCAGTTCGCCCTCGCCGTCGCCGGTCCCGTGCTCAGCCGGGTGGTGGCGTCGCGCGGACAGCTCGACGACGATGAGCGGCTGGAAGCCCGGCTCGCGGAGGGGCGTCTTCGCGACGAGCTGCGTGGTGCGGACCTCCTGAACGACGACGTCCGCAACGCGATCGACGCCGCGCGCCGCCGCGGCGCCTCCGTGACGGTGTTCGACGAGGGCGGTCTCGACGGCGTCGACGAGGGCCGGCGCATGGAGATCCGCGACGAGCTCGCGTCGGTGCTGCGCAGCGCCGGCACGGGGCGCATCATCATCCGCTCCGCACGGGACCCGCTCGTCGCCGTCACCGTCGTCGGTCGCGCGGGCCTGCGGGCATCGGACGACGATTCCGTCGACCTCTGGCACGAGATCGCGAGGGAGCGGCGCGGGACGGCGTCCGACGCGCGGAGCTGAGAGTGGGCGAGGGGCGGCGAATCCGCCTGCCCCTCGCCGTGCGGACAGTTACCCGAAAACCGTCCGCTGGTGGCCGATCAGCGTCTGTCTACCCTGGGACAGAGAGACCAGCCGAACGCGAAGCGTCCCCTTCAGTCTGCGGGGTCGCGCAACGGTTGTCTGTAGGTATTTTGGGGGACAAAATCCGCGATCGGCTCAGCCGGCGAAACGTCCCCAGGGAATGTCGCGGCGTAGGGGCCGACGCAGCGGACGCTGCGTGCGGGTCCATGCCGAGACCCGTGGCTCCTCGACCGTCGCCTCCGCCTGCTCGTTCGCGTAGGCGTCCCCGAGCACGGCGATGAGGGCTGCGAGTTCCTCCTCGGTCGCGGTGCCGCGGGTGACCTCCAGCATCACGGGCGCAGGCATCGCCCCGTCGACGGCGGATTCCTGGCCGCTCACAGCGGGATGTTCCCGTGCTTCTTCGGGGGCAGCTCGGCACGCTTGCCCCGCAGGGCCCGGAGCGCCTTCGCGATCGCCACCCGCGTGTTCGCCGGCTCGATGATCCCGTCGAGCTCGCCGCGCTCGGCCGCGAGGAAGGGCGAGGCCACGTTGTACGTGTACTCGTTCGCGAGGCGGGTGCGGACGGCGGCGACGTCCTCTCCCGCTTCCTCCGCCTTGCGGATCTCCCCGCGGTAGAGGATGTTGACAGCGCCCTGGCCGCCCATCACGGCGATCTCCGCGGTGGGCCAGGCCAGGTTCACGTCGGCACCGAGCTGCTTGGAGCCCATGACGATGTACGCGCCGCCGTAGGCCTTGCGCAGGATCACCGTCACGAGCGGCACGGTGGCCTCGGCGTAGGCGTAGAGGAGCTTGGCTCCGCGCCGGATGACGCCGGTCCATTCCTGGTCGGTGCCGGGCAGGTACCCCGGCACGTCGACGAGGGTCACGATCGGCAGCGAGAACGCGTCGCAGAAGCGCACGAACCGGCTCGCCTTCTCGCCCGCCTCGATGTTGAGCGTGCCCGCCATCTGCGAGGGCTGGTTGGCGATGATGCCGACCGAGCGGCCCTCGATGCGTCCGAAGCCGATGACGATGTTCGGCGCGAACAGCGGCTGGACCTCCAGGAAGTCGCCGTCGTCCACGACGTGCTCGATCACGGTGTGGATGTCGTACGGCTGGTTCGGGGAGTCCGGGATGAGCGTGTTGAGCGTGCGGTCCGCGTCCGTGGTCTCGAACTCGAACGCACTCTCGTAGGACGGCAGTTCCGCCATGTTGTTGTCGGGCAGGAAGCCGAGGAGCGTGCGCGCGTAGTCGATCGCGTCGTCCTCGTCCTCGGCCAGGTAGTGCGCGACGCCAGAGCGCGTGTTGTGGGTGTAGGCGCCGCCGAGCTCCTCCATGCCGACGTCCTCGCCGGTGACGGTCTTGATCACGTCGGGTCCGGTGACGAACATCTGGCTGGTCTTGTCGACCATGATGACGAAGTCGGTGAGGGCGGGGGAGTACACGGCGCCGCCGGCCGCCGGACCCATGATGATCGAGATCTGCGGGATCACGCCGGAGGCTCGGGTGTTCAGGCGGAAGATCTCGCCGTACTTGCCGAGCGCGACGACGCCCTCCTGGATGCGCGCGCCGCCCGAGTCGAGGATGCCGATGCAGGGCATGCCGCCCGCCAGGGCGAACTCCATGATCTTGACGATCTTCTCGCCGGCGACCTCGCCGAGCGATCCGCCGAAGGTGGAGAAGTCCTGCGAGTACACGGCCACGGTGCGGCCGTGGATGGTGCCGACGCCGGTGACGACGGAGTCGCCGTACGGGCGCGAGCGGTCCATGCCGAACGCGGTGGTGCGGTGGCGTACGTACTCGTCGAACTCGACGAAACTGCCGGGATCGACGAGGAGCTCGATGCGCTCGCGGGCGGTCATCTTGCCCTTGGCGTGCTGCTTCTCCTTCGCCTTCGTCTCGGCGTCGACGACGGCCTCGGTGTAGCGAGCGCGCAGATCCGCGATCTTTCCGGCGGTGGTAAAGGGGTCGGGCTTGTCCGTCACGGATTCCACCCTAGCGTCGGGTCCGCGCCGTCCGTTGGATGATCGGCACAACGGGGCGGCGGATCCTTTGGCGAGGTGCGCGCTCCCTCATTCGGTGGTCGTGTCGGAACCGGGTCGCGGTGGCAGCCCGTGATCGCCGTCTCCGGGACCGGCGTCGAGTTCCTCCGTGGGGTGCTCACGTCGGCGACCGGCGATCTCGCCGACCCGGTGCCCGACCCATCCCGCGCCGCGCGCCACGGTGCCCGCGGCTCCTGCGACCGCGTTGCCGGCGTAGCGCGCTCCTCGCAGCATCCGCAGCTCCACCTTCTCGGCGCCGGGGATGGGCTCCAGCTCGGCGGGGGGGGGGAGGGGCGCGGCCCCGAAGGCTCGGTGGGAGGTGGTGAGCACGCGGCGTCCGAGGATGTGGTTGCCCGCCCCGCCGATCGCCGCGCCGATCCCGAAGGGCATCGCCTTGCCGATGAAGGAAGCCCCGCCCTTGGCTGCGAACTGCTTCACGAACATCCCTTTGAGCTGGTCGACGAGCGGCCCCACGGCGGCGCGGGGGAGCGACTTCGTCACCAGCTCGCCCCAGTACGCCGACCGGCTGCTGCCGCGACCGGTGGCCTGCCGGGCGAGCTGTCCGACGAGGTCGACGCCCTCCTTGCCGAGCATGAGGGTCATGACGAGAGCGCGGGCACGGTCGGGGTTGCCCACCGCGATGCCGTGCACCTCGGCGACCGACTGCGCGAAGAGGGCCGTGGATTCCACGAACCCCACGGTCTCGACGCCGGAGAGCGCGAGGGTGATCCCCGTGCCGATACCCGGCACGACGGCGGTCGCCCCCACCGCGGCTCCGCCGGTCGTGACGGCCGCGAGGTAGCGGCGCTCCAGGATCCGGATGATCTCGTCGGGGGTCGCGTGCGGGTGGCGGAGCCGGATGCTGCGGATGTGGGCGAGCACCAGCGGGCGCTGGATCGAGAGCACCCGGTCGAGCCCGCGGACCATCATCGGGTGTTCCTGGGAGCCGACCGGCGGCACACCCTTGTCCCACGGGGCGTCGTCCGGCAGGGAGTGGATCTTGTGCACCTTGGGGGCCATGTGCCGATCCTATGAAGCCCGTCCGCGAAAACACCGAGAGCCCCGGTCCATGGCGGAACGGGGCTCTCGGAGGGGAACGTCACACGAAGAGGTTCGCGCGCTCCAGGTCTTCCGCGAAGTCGACCTCGACCGCGTACAGGTCGGAGACGTCCATCGGCTCGAGCAGCAGGCCGTCCTCGGCGATCGCCAGCTCAAGACCCCGCTCGAAGTAGTCCTGGTCCTCGACCCGCTGCAGCTGGCGCATGAACGCCTTCTTGAAGCCGGAGGAGATGTAGTTGATGCCGACCGCCTCACCGAGGCCGCCCTTGACGGACTTCGACAGCTCCTTGATGAAGCCTTCCGCGGTGACGGTGTACTTCACCTCTTCATCGCTGACCTTGGCGGTGTTGACGGTGACGAACGACTGGTCACGCTCGATGTACGCGGCGGCGCGACCGAGGATCATGGGGTCGAAGACGACGTCGCCGTTCATCCACAGCACGCCGCTCTTGCCGGTGGCGCTCAAGGCGCGCAGCAGGCTCTTCGAGGTGTTGGTCTCGTCGTAGCGGTCGTTGTGGACGTAGTTCACGGAGGGGAAGGCCTCGATGATGGTCTCCGCGCGGTAGCCCACCACCGTGGTGATGCGTGCGTCGGATCCGAAAGCGGCCCGGATGTTGTCGTGCTGCTGGCCCATGATCGTGCGGCCGTCGTTGAGCTCGGTGAGCGGCTTGGGCAGCGCACGGCCGAGGCGGGAGCCCATTCCGGCTGCGAGGATGACGGTCTGAAGAGTCACGAATACTCCTAAGGAAGTTGTGTTCACGGTCGGTTCACCGACCAGACACTTCGTCGTGCCGGGAATCATGCTAGCGATTCCCCCTGAGAAGCCCGGGGCCAGGCGGGCCCCGTTGCCATTTCGTGATCGAGTACACACGCAATGCACAGGGACGACAACCCCCTTGCGAAACGCGCAGAGAAGGGGATCGGATTGCGGATTGTCGCGTGGGGCCTTGGCTCTCAGCCGCCCGTTGATACCGTAGGACGGTGACTTCCTCCCCTGATGACCCCACCCCCCAGGCAGAGGGAGCCGAGACTCCGACCGAGGCCTCCGCGCCCGCTCGGAAACCGGCCACCAAGAGATCTGCCTCGTCCTCCGCCGGCGCGAAGAAGACGACCGGAGTGAAGTCTTCCGCGCCGAAGTCGGCAGCGGCGAAGACCGCTGCCTCGAAGAGCACCGCTGCGAAATCCACCTCAGCGAAGACCGCCGCTACGAAGTCCACGAGCCCGAAGTCCACGGCGGCGAAGGCCGCCGGTACGAAGGTCGCTCCGGCGAAGACGACCGGTGCCAAGGCCGCTCCGGCGAAGTCCACGGCAGCGAAGTCTTCCAGCCCGGCGAAGTCCTCGACGGCGTCGAAGACTCCCGCGGCGAAGACCCCCGCGGTGAAGAAGTCGACCGCCGCGCGGCCCGCACCGACCAAGGCTGCAGCCGAGAAGGCGGCCCCCACGTCTGAGGTCGTGGTCGAGCCGACGCCCGCAGCGAGTGTGGATCCCGCGGCCGCTCGCACGGCGTCCGCCGCCCGGGCGGCCGCGGTGAAGAACACCGCCGCGCGGACCACGAGCCCGAAGCGTCCGTCGGCGACGACCACGAAGCCGAGCACGGCTGCCGCCAAGACGACGGCGGCCAAGGCGGCTGCCGCGAAGACGGCCGCCGCGAAGGCATCCGCGGCCAAGACGACGGCCAAGACCGCCGCCGCCAAGACCGCTGCGGCGAAGGCGGCTGCGGCCAAGGCGGCTGCCGCGAAGGCCGCGGAAGCCGCGGCCGCGGAGGCGAAGGCGGCAGAAGCCGAGGCTGCCGCGGAGGCGCAGCCCGACGAGCCCAGCACGACGCCGGCGCCGACCGTGTCCGCACAGGTCGGTGAATCCGACACCGCGTCTGCCGAGGTGGCGACGTCGGACGACGACACTCCCGAGTCGGCGACGCGCGTCGAGGACCCCACCGCCATCGCGGAGTCCCCCTCGACGGAGTCCACGGTCGAGACATCGGACACCGCACTCCCGGTGACGAAGGAGCCTGCGCTGGAGGACAGCCGTGTCGCGGACGTCGAGGTCGTCGAAGTGGTCGAAGGCGTGACCGCCGAGGAGCCGCCGGCCGAGGTCGTCGGGGCGGAGGCGGCGGAGCCCGCCACCGAAGCCATCCGGATCCGCGGTCTCGTGAAGCAGTTCGGCGAGAACCGCGCGGTCGACGGCATCGATCTCACCGTGCCCGCTGCCTCGTTCTACGGAATCGTCGGCCCCAACGGTGCCGGCAAGACGACGACCCTGTCGATCGTCGCCGGCCTCCTGCGCGCGGACGAGGGCAGTGTCCTCATCTGCGGCATCGACCAGGCGAGCGAGCCGCTGGCGGCGAAGCGCGTGATGGGCGTCCTGCCGGACCGGCTGCGCACGTTCGACCGCCTCACCGGCCGGCAGCTGCTCTACTACTACGGGCTGCTCCGCGGCCTCGCCGCCGACGTGATCGAGAAGCGCACCGGCGACCTCGCCCGGGCCTTCGATCTCGGCGACTCCCTTAACCGGGTGGTGTCCGACTATTCGGCGGGTATGACCAAGAAGATCATGCTCGCGGGCGCGATGATCCATTCGCCGCGCGTCCTGGTGCTCGACGAGCCGTTCGAGTCCGTCGATCCGGTCTCTTCCGCCGTGATCCTCGACATCCTGCGCGCCTACGTCTCGCACGGCGGCACCGTGATCCTGTCGAGCCACGGAATGGACCTCGTCGAGCGCGTGTGCTCCCGGGTGGCCATCATCGTCAACGGCGAGGTGCTCGCCGAGGGCACGATCGACGAGGTGCGCGCGGGGCAGACGCTCGAATCGCGCTTCGTGGAGCTCGCGGGTTCCAGCGGAGAGGTGGAGGGACTCGAGTGGCTGCACACGTTCTCCGACTGAGGTTCGCGCTTCTCCTGGGCGCCCTGCGTGGGGAACACCGGGGGCGCACCCTGCTCTCCTTCGGCGCCGTCATCGCGGTCACGGTGGTCGTCTGCGTGGCGGTGTTCAGCCTCGGCGACGCGCCGGTTCCCGTCTCCCAGGCGGTGACAGTGCTCGGCGGTGCGGCCGTCTTGCTCGGCTTCCTCGTGGGGCCGTTGCTCGTGGGGGCCGTCGACCAGCTCGATCCGCGGCGCTTCGCGGTGTTCGGGGTCGACGAGCGGAAGATGCCCGGAGTCCTCGCGATCGCCTCACTGATCAGCGTGCCCAGCCTTGCGCTCCTCGCGGTCTACGTCAGCGTGACGATCGTCGCCGTCCGCGCCGGTGCGCCGTGGGTGCCGGCCGTCCTCCTGGCGGCGGTCGGGCTGCTGTCGACCATCCTCCTCTCCCGAGTCGGGATGGCGCTCAACGCGCTGCTGCTGCCGGAGCGTCGATCCCGCGAGCTGACCGCGCTGTTCGCCCTCGCCTTGATCGTCATCGCCTTCCCTGTCGCGGTGTTCCTCGGCTCGCTCCGCTGGGACGGCGAGGTGCCGGCATCGTTGGCGACCCTGACCTCGGTGATCGGTTTCACCCCGCTCGCCGCGTCGCCGGCGGCGATGTTCGCCGCGGCCGCCGGTGAGACGGCTGCGGCCTGGGTCAGCGGACTGATCGCCGTGGCCACCCTGGCGTTGCTGTGGCTCGCCTGGACCTGGTTCGTGCGGCGCCTGCTGACGACGACGGAGCGTCCGGTGGCGGCACGCGAGCGCACCGGACTCGGGTGGTTCGCCCTGCTGCCCTCGAACGCCTTCGGCGCCATCGCCGCGCGAAGCCTCGTGTACTGGCTCCGCGACCGTCGGTACATCATGAACATCATCGTGGTGCCCGTGGCGGGCGTGCTGACCGTGTTCCCGCTGATCGTCGCGGGCGTGCCGGTCGAGATCGCCGCGCTCGTCCCCGTGCCCGTCATGGCCCTCTTCTTCGGATGGCTGCCGCACAACGACGTCGCCTACGACTCGACCGCCCTCTGGACGCACGTCGCGAGCGGCGTCCGGGGAGTCCCGGATCGTCTCGGGCGCCTGGTGCCGGTGCTCCTGGTCGCCGTGCCGGTGCTGGCGATCGCCGTGCCGCTCTCGCTCGTGCTGGCCGGCCGCTGGGGTCTTCTCCTCCCGCTCGTCGGCCTCGGTGCGAGCCTGCTCTTCTCTGCTCTCGGCATCTCGAGCGTGGTGTCGGTGGTGGCGCCGTATGCGGTGTCCCGCCCCGGGGACAGCCCGTTCCAGCAGCCGCAGCGACCGACCTCCCGGGGGGTCTACGGCCCGGCGGCGGCATTCCTCGGTGCGATCCTCCTGAGCGTGCCGACCATGTGGCTGTTCGGCGCGAGCATCGTCGCCGATCCCGGTTTCGCGCCTGCGGCGTTCTGGGTCGGCATCGTCACCGGAGCGGTCGCGTTCATCGGCGGAGCCGTGATCGGCGGACGCATCTTCGAGCACAGCGGCGAGCGTCTGATGGAGTTCGTCGAGACGGCGTGAGACCCGCCCCGTCGAGGCTCGGACGCGGCTAGAATCACGGGATGAGTACTCCGCTGGACAGCCCCGATCAGGGCGGCGTGGCAACGCTTGATCGCGAACTGGAAGAGCTCCTCCGCGAGGAGAACATCGAACCGGGCGACCACGAGCGCTTCTCGCACTACGTCAAGAAGGACAAGATCCTCGAGTCGGCGATCACGGGCAAGCCCGTCCGCGCGCTCTGCGGCAAGAAGTGGACGCCCGGTCGTGATCCGGAGAAGTTCCCGATCTGCCCGACGTGCAAGGAGATCTACGAGTCGATGGTCGGCTGACCGCCGACCGCCGTCTGCGCCTCAGTCCGCCTCGACGTAGACCGTCGGGATCGCCGGGTCCGACTTGCTGAGTGCGAGCGCGCGCACCGGCAGCTCTTCGCGCACACGCAGGTGATGCGCACGGGCGGCAGCGGTCCCCGCCGCGCCCTCGTAGGCGGAGTCGATCTCGCCGCCGTCGACGAGGGTGACCTGGAGCGGTCGTCCGTCCGGGTGCTCGGCAGGGGTGTCGAGCGCCTCGAACCCGTCGGAGACGACGACGGTCTCCGCTGCGGCGACGCCATCGTCGACGGTGCGGAAGGCCGCCTTCCGCCCGCCGAACGACGCCTTGTCGGCCGAGGCCTTGGCGACCCCGATCCACGCCCCGTCGGCGTCCTGCCGGGCGACGAGCTTGTAGACCATGCTCGCGGTCGGATACCCGGAGCCGGTGACGACCGAGGTGCCGACGCCGTAGGCGTCCACGGGGGAGGCGGCGAGGGCTGCGATCGCGTACTCGTCCAGGTCGCTGGTCACCGTGATGCGGGTCTCGGTGGCGCCGAGCTCGTCGAGCTGTGCGCGGACCTCCGCGGCGACGATCGGGAGGTCGCCGGAGTCGATGCGGACGCCGCCCAGTCCGGTCCCGGCCACGCGGATCGCGGTCTCGACGCCGGTGCGGATGTCGTAGGTGTCCACGAGGAGCGTGGTGTCCACGCCCATGCTCTCGACCTGCGCCCGGAAGGCGTCCTCCTCGCTGTCGTGCAGCAGCGTCCAGGAGTGGGCGGCAGTGCCCATGGTCGGGATGCCCCAGGCGCGCCCGGCCTCGAGGTTGCTCGTGGCGCCGAAGCCGGCGATGTAGGCCGCCCGTGCCGCAGCGACGGCGGAGCGCTCCGCCGCGCGGCGCGAGCCCATCTCCGCGAGCGGTCGCTCTCCGGCGGCGATGCTCATGCGCGCGGCGGCCGTGGCGACGGCGGAGTCGTGGTTGAGCACGCTCAGTGCCAGGGTCTCCAGGACCACCGCATCCGCGAACGAGCCCTCCACCGTGAGGATGGGCGACCCGGGGAAGTAGAGCTCGCCTTCGCGGTAGCCGCGGATGGTCCCGGTGAAGCGGTAGCGCTCGAGGTAGGCGAGGGTTTCGGCGTCGACGACGCGCTCGTCACGGAGGAAGCGCAGCTCGTCATCCCCGAAGCGGAAGTCGCGCAGCAGGGCGAGCAGCCGTCCGGTGCCGGCCACGACGCCGAAGCGGCGCCCGCCGGAGAGCCGTCGCGAGAAGATTTCGAAGACGCTCGGACGGGAGGCGGTGCCGTCCCGGAGCGAGGCGGCGAGCATCGTGAGCTCGTAACGGTCGGTGAGCAGCGCCGTCGACGTGGTCATGCGCTCAGCTTAGTGAGGCCAGGATGCACGCGGCGCCGCGCACGCGGGTAGGCTGGGGAGTCATGAACGACGCGCCCATCGGGATCTTCGACTCCGGTGTCGGCGGGCTCACGGTGGCCAGGGCCATCCGGGCCCAGCTGCCCCGCGAATCGTTCGTCTACATCGGCGACACCGCCCACTCGCCGTACGGCCCCAAGCCCATCGCCGACGTGCGCCGCTACGCACTCGAAGTCCTGGACACGCTGGTCGACCAGGGGGTGAAGATGCTCGTGATCGCCTGCAACACCGCCTCCGCGGCCATGCTGCGCGATGCGCGCGAGCGCTACGACGTGCCCGTCGTCGAGGTGATCGGTCCGGCCGTGCGACGCGCGGTCTCGACGACGCGGAACGGCCGGGTCGGCGTGATCGGCACCGTCGGCACCATCGGCTCCCGGGCGTACCAGGACATGCTCGAGGTGAACGAGCGCCTGCAGGTGTTCACGGCGGCCTGCCCCCGGTTCGTCGAGTTCGTCGAGGCCGGCGTGACCGGGACCCCCGAGGTGCTGGCCGTGGCCGAGGAGTACCTCGCGCCGCTGCGGGAAGCCGACGTGGACACGCTCGTCCTCGGCTGCACGCACTACCCGTTCCTCCGTGGCGCCATCAGCTACGTCATGGGGGAGGGCGTGACCCTGGTCTCCAGCGACGACGAGACCGCGGGTGACGTGTATCGCCAGCTCGTGCGCGGCGATCTGCTGGCGCCGCCCGACGCCACCGCGACGTACGTCTACGAGGCCACAGGCGATTCCGCCGACGACTTCACGGCGCTCGCGAACCGGCTCATGGGCCGTGAGGTGCGCGACGTGCAGCTCGTCCAGACCGGCGTCATCACGCTTCCCGATTCCGCCCTCGACGCGCGCTGAGCCCGTCGCTCCATCCCCGACCGAGAGAAGCACATGACCGACATCGTCCGCGCCGACGGCCGTTCCACCTCGCAGCTCCGCGAGATCACCATCGAGCGCGGCTGGAGCGCGCAGGCCGAGGGCTCGGCTCTCATCAGCTTCGGCGGGACGAAGGTGCTGTGCACCGCCTCGTTCACGAACGGAGTGCCGCGCTGGCTGACCGGCAAGGGCAAGGGCTGGGTCACGGCCGAGTATGCGATGCTCCCGCGCGCGACGAACAGCCGCAACGACCGGGAGAGCGTGAAGGGACGCATCGGCGGCCGCACGCACGAGATCTCCCGCCTCATCGGTCGCGCCCTGCGGGCGGTCGTCGATACCAAGGCGCTGGGCGAGAACACCATCGTCATCGACTGCGACGTGCTCCAGGCGGACGGCGGCACCCGCACGGCCGCGATCACCGGTGCCTACGTCGCCCTGGCCGACGCGATCGAGTGGGGACGGGACAAGAAGTTCATCGGCAAGAACTCGACGCCGCTGCTCGACTCCGTCTCCGCCGTCTCGGTCGGCATCGTCGACGGGGAGCCGATGCTCGACCTCGCCTACGTCGAGGACGTCCGTGCCGAGACCGACATGAACGTCGTGGTGACCGGCCGCGGCCTGTTCGTCGAGGTGCAGGGCACGGCCGAGGGGGCGCCGTTCGACAAGCGCGAGCTCGACGCGCTCCTCGACCTCGGCATCGCCGGCTGCGCGGACCTGAAGGAACGGCAGCTCGCCGCTCTGGCAGGAGCCTGAGCATGCGCGTCGTCCTCGCGACCCACAACCCGCACAAGGTCGCGGAATTCCAGCAGATCGTGCAGCAGACGCGGCCCGACCTGGAGGTCGTCGGCTACGACGGTCCCGAGCCGGTCGAGGACGGGGTGACGTTCGCCGAGAACGCGCTCCTCAAGGCGCGTGCGGCTGCCGCGCACACCGGCCTCGCGGCGCTCGCCGACGACTCAGGCATCTGCGTGGACGTGCTCGGCGGGTCGCCCGGGGTGTTCTCGGCGTACTGGGCCGGGCAGAAGAAGGACGCCACCGCGAACCTGGAGCTGCTGCTCGACCAGCTGCGCGACATCGCCGACCCGCACCGTGCCGCGCACTTCACGTCGACCATCGCGCTCGTCCTCCCGGACGGTCGCGAGCACGTCGTGGAGGGGATCTGGCCCGGACGCCTCGCCCACGAAGCCTCCGGGAGCGGCGGTTTCGGCTACGACCCGATCTTCATCCCGGACGGTCAGCCGGACGGCGCGGAGCGCACCGTGGGGGAGTTCACCGGGGAGGAGAAGCAGGCGCAGTCGCATCGCGCCCGCGCCTTCACAGCGCTCGTGCCGCTGCTCGCCGCGCTCTGAGCATTCCGCGGAAGAAACACCGGAATGGGCGCGTCGCCACGATGGAGCAAGCGTCGGCATCTGTTGCCATCATCTGGCGACGCCCGGGGGCGGCGTCGTGCGGCTTTCCCTGCGCTGGTGAATGACCAGGGAGCTGCGCCACTACTCGGATCTGAGCAAGGGCATGCGGGCGTGCCGCCCCACTATCTCGCGGTTTAGGTACTCGCGAGAGGTGCCCTCCGTGACACCGCGCATTTCAGACCTCTGCCGGTCGATGTAACCCGGGCAGTGGCTGGGCCGCCGAGTAGGTGCCGCGGGCGCATGCGCGTGCCCTCTATGCTGAAGGAAAAGTTGGAACGAGACTCTACGCAGGTACACGTGGCGAACATGCGGATTATGCCCGATGGGGGCTTTGTCGCACACAATGGAGGGCCCGCTCGGGAGGCCCCCCGTGACTGGATGGTGTGGCACTTCACTCGACTCGACTACTTGGCGGAGATCGTTGCCGACGGTCACCTCGTCTGCGATGACCATGTGACCCCGCGACTGGGGAGCGTTGCGAGCGCGGACGTCAAAGCTCGGCGGCGGATGATGTTGGTACAGGCGATCAACTACGCCGAGGGGAGACCTGTCAGCAGCCACGTACCGTGGTACATCGCGGCGAAGTCACCCATGCTCTACGTCGTGTCGAAGAACTTTGAACGGGATGTGGTGGACGGTCTTGTGTTCATGGGCATGCGGCTGGGCGACCTGGAAGCGAGCGGGCTGGAGTGGGTGGCCAGCAACGCTAACGCAGCGATGGCTCTCGCCGAGTTCACAACTGATCTCGATAGTCTTGGACAGTTCGTCGACTTCGATCTGCTTTCGGCTCGGGAGTGGTTCAAGACCCCCGAAGACCCTGACCGCATGTCGCGACGCGCCGCCGAGGTACTGGTGTACGACCGCGTGCCCCTGGACCTGGTGTCCGTGGTAGTCGCTAGAAACGAAGGAACAGTCGCAGACGCTCGGCGGACATTCGAAGATGCGGGCTACACGCACATCAATTACAAGCACACGCGAGCATTCTCCTACTAAGGAAGGCAAGATGATCAACTCGGCAACAGGCGACATCATGAAGGCCGAAGTCGACGCAGTGATCAACACTGTCAACACTGTCGGAGTCATGGGCAAAGGTCTCGCTCTCCAGTTCAAGCGTCGCTACCCCGATAACTTCAAGGAATACAGGCGAGCGTGCGACCTCGGAGCGGTCGAGATCGGTCGCATGTTCGTAACGGAGACCCATCAACTTACGGGTCCGAGGTTGATCGTCAATTTCCCCACGAAGAAGCATTGGCGAGCGGATTCACGCGTCGAGTACATACGCGAGGGCTTGAAGGATCTGGTACGCGTCATCAAAGAGCGCGACATCCAGTCCATCGCCGTGCCGCCCCTTGGGTCGGGGAACGGCGGACTCGACTGGAGTGAAGTTCGCCCTCTCGTCGAGGACGCCCTAGCCCCAATCGAAGGCTTGAGGGTGGAGATCTTCGACCCAGTTAAGGGCCACTTCGCGGTCCAGAAATCGAGTTCTGTTCGGATGAGCAATTCCGTTGCCCTGCTCGTCTCGCTACTCCTGGCGTACTCGAAGCAAAGGCACGCTGCGGAGCCTTGGGAAGACGCTAGAGGTGCGTCACACCTTGAGATTCAGAAGCTGATGTACTTCGCGGCCCGGTTCGTACCAGAGATGAAGCTGAAGTTCGCGCAGGGGTCGTACGGCCCTTACAGCGATGCCGTTCGAGCGATGCTCTCGCACATTGAGGGAACGTTCGTCGAAGGGTATGGCGATGGCAACGATAAGGTGCTTGACCTCGTTCCGGTTCAAGTTACTGACGAGGGACGTATAGCTCTCAGTCAGTTCCGGCCGGAGAAATACGCCCCCGAGCAGTTCGCGCACGCCGTTGACGGCGTGCTGAAGGTCATCGAAGGATTCGAGGGGGCGTACCCCTTGGAGTTGCTAGCCAGCGTTGACTGGGCACGTTCAGTACTCGGCACGGACGATCCCGAGCAGGTGACGCAATTCGTTCAGGGATGGACGGAACGCAAAGGAAGAATGTTCACGGACAATCATGTCCGTACGGCCCTGGAGCATCTGGGCGCGTCGTAGTCCAATCAGGCCCTCCTCGGGATCCTGCTCAGCTGCGGACGAGGGGGCTCGCCGCTTCCTACTTCCTCTTATGTGGCAGGACGAGCAGCGTTCCCAAACGGCGCATGCGAGCAGCAGGAACGAGGCGATGATGACGGCGACTGCAGTCCGGTCCTTCGGGATCCACAGGCAGATCAATTCACGCATCAGGTAGGCGTTAAGGCGGTCGAAGCGTCGGCGCTCGCCGCGTCGGCGGTGTCGACGCCGGAGCCCTGAGCGGTGCGTGCGTCTCAGGTAGGCGCTGAGAGCGGCCACAACGGCCGGTGTCGGATACGTTGCCGCGACTGCCCAACTCCCTGCGGCTGAGACTGGTTCTCGTTACCCTTCCTGACTAGCGGGAAACGGCCTTCTCGGGCCCGTCGCCGGGCTAGCCTGGGGGCATGCACGATCATGCGCCCGCGCCCGGCGGTCTCCGCTCGGCGAGCAGCCGACGCCTGCTCGCGATCTCCCTGACCCTCACGGCGACCGTGATGATCGTGCAGGTCGTCGGAGCCCTGCTCACGGGCTCGCTCGCGCTGCTCGCGGACGCCGCGCACATGTTCACCGACGCCTCGGCGCTCGTGATCGCCCTCATCGCCGCGACCGTGGCGGCGCGTCCTGCGGACGACCGCCGGACGTTCGGCTATCAGCGCGCGGAGGTCTTCGGCGCGCTCATCAACGCGGTCATCCTCATCGCCCTCGCCACGGTCGTCGCCGTGCAGGGGGTGCAGCGGCTGCTGAACCCCGCTGAGGTCGAGGTCGCGGGCGGGCTCATGCTCGTCGTCGCGGTCGTCGGCCTCGTCGCCAACGCCGTGTCGATGTGGCTGCTCAGCCGGGCCCAGCGCACGAACCTGAACGTGCGGGGCGCCTACCTCGAGGTGATGGGCGACCTGCTCGGCTCGCTCATGGTCATCATCGCGGCGGGCGTGATCCTCGTGACGGGTTGGATGCCGGCCGACGCGCTCGCCTCGCTGTTCATCGCGGCGATGATCATCCCGCGGGCGTTCGTGCTGCTCAAGGAGGTGTTCTCCGTGCTCGCCGAGTCGGCCCCGAAGGGCATGGCCGTCGGCGAGATCCGCACCCACCTGCTCGGCTACGACGGCGTCGTCGGGGTCCACGACGTGCATGTGTGGCAGCTCACCCGCGGGGCGCCGGTCTTCACCGCGCACGTCAGCGTGCGACCGGATCTGCTGGCGGACGGCCGCTCGGCGGCGCTGCTGTCGGAGATGCAGGCGTGCCTCGCGGATCACTTCGACGTCGCGCACTCCACGTTCCAGATCGAGCCGGCCGAGCAGAGCGACTGCGAACCGCACCACGCCTGAGCGGCGTGCCGCTCACGCCTCGACGGTGATCTCGTCGACGGTCTTGTCGGGACGCAGACCCCGCCAGCGGGCGTGCCGCAGGATGCCGTCCGGCGTCCAGTTCGCGAACTCCACCTCGCCCACGAGCTCGGGGCGCACCCACAGCGCGTCGGAGGCGTCGGGTCGGGGGACGCCGTCGAGCGGTGCGCGCGGCACCCGCAGCGGCTCCAGGCGGGTCAGGAGGTCGCGGAGGATGCGGTCCGTGAAGCCGGTGCCCACACGTCCGATGTAGCGGAGGTCGCCGTCCTCCGGGACTGCGAGGAGGAGGGAGCCGAGAGTGCCCTCCCGCTCGCCCTTCCCCGGGCGGATGCCGACGATCACCGCCTCCTGCATGCGGGTGTTCTTGAGCTTGAGCCAGGAGGGCGAGCGCTGGCCGGCACGATACCGTGACGCCGGGTCCTTCACGACGACGCCTTCCAGGCCGAACTCCTCGCTCGCGGCCAGCGCCGCGTCCACGTCGTCGAAGACGGGAGGGACCTGGATGGGCGCGTCGACCCCCGCCACGATGTCGCCGAGCAGCGTCCGCCGCTCGCGCAGCGGCATCGCGGTGAGATCATGCCCGTCGAGACGGAGCAGGTCGAACAGCATGTACACGACGGGCGTGCGCACGACCTCGCGCTCGATCTCCCGCGGCCGGGTGAGATGCATGCGGTTCTGGAGCAGCGAGAAGCTCGGCCGGCCGGCGCTGTCGAAGGCGACGATCTCCCCGTCGACGATCGCCTCGTCGACCGGGAGCAACGGGGCACCGTCGGCCGTCAGCTCGGGATAGCGCGCGGTGATGTCGGTGCCGCGACGGGCGTGCAGCGACATCTGCCCGTCGCGCCAGGTGCCGATCGCACGGATGCCGTCCCACTTCACCTCCACCCAGGAGGGGGTGCTGAGGTTCCGAGCGATCGCGGGGGTGCCGTTCTCGGCGAGCATCGGGGCGAGGGAGGGGAGGGTGGCGCCGGCGGGTGACGGTGCGGGCGCGGCGAGGGGCCGTCCGCGGCGGGCGGGGGCGGGAGCCGCCGCCCGGATCGCGGGTGCGGGGGTCGCGGCGGGCGCGTTCGCGGGCAGTGCCGGAGCGTCGGGGCGGAGCGACGAGAGGGGGTCGAATCCCGCAGCCGCGCGCGCGAGCACGTCGTCCAGTTCGAGGTGTGCGAGCCCCGGATCGTCGAGCTCCTCCCACGTGCGCGGCGCCGCGACCCCGGGCCGGGCACGCCCGCGCAGGGAGTAGGGGGAGATCGTCGTCTTCTTGCCGTTGTTCTGGCTCCAGTCGAGGAACACCTTGCCCCCGCGTACAGCCTTGGACATGACGCTCGTCGCAAGATCGGGGTGCTCGTTCTCGATGATGCGGGCCAGCTCCTTGACCACGGCGGAGACCTCGGCACTGGTCTGCTCCCCGGGCAGGGACGCGTAGAGGTGGATGCCCTTGCTGCCGCTCGTCACGGGAAGAGGGTCGAGACCCATGCCGGTGAGGAGCGTCCTGGCGATCCGGGCGACCTCGGCGCACTGCGCGAGGTCGGCACCGGGTCCGGGATCGAGGTCGAGCACGAGACGGTCCGGGCGTCCGGGCAGACCCTCCGGGGTGAACCGCCACTGCGGCACGTGCAGCTCGATCGCCGCGACCTGCGCGAGCCACACGAGCGTGGGCACGTCCTCCACCAGCGGGTACGCCTTGGGGCCGTCGGAGTGCTGGATGTCCTGCCGCGGGATCCAGTCCGGAGCCCCGGGCTCGAGCTGCTTCGTGAAGAAGGAGTCTTCGGGGGCGGCGGCGGTGCCGACCCCCTCGACCCAGCGCTTGCGGGTGACCGGGCGGCCGTCGAGGAGTGGCAGGAGCAGGGGTGCGATGGCGGTGTAGTAGGCGATGACCTCGCCTTTGGTCGTGCCCGTCTCCGGATAGACGATCTTGTCGAGGTTGGTCACGCGCAGTCGTCGGCCGTCGACCTGTACGACCTGCGCCTCTCCCACCATGGAGCCAGCGTAGTCAAGGGGTGGTCGTGACGGGTGGGGCTGGTGTCTACTGGTGTGATGAGGACGATCTGGAAGGGCGCCCTGACGTTCGGGCTGGTGAACGTGCCGGTCAAGGTGTACTCCGCGACCGAGGACCACGACGTGCCGCTGCATCAGGTGCATGACAAGGACGGCGGCCGCATCCGCTACCAGCGCACGTGCGAGGTGTGCGGCGAGACGGTCGCGTACTCCGACATCGACCGCGCCTACGTCGACGACGGCCAGACGGTCGTGCTCACCAAGGACGACCTCGCCGCGCTTCCGGCGGAGAAGAGCCGCGAGATCGATGTCGTGGAGTTCGTGCCCTCGGAACAGGTCGATCCGCTCACGCTCGACAAGCCGTACTACCTGGAGCCGGATTCGAAGTCTCCCAAGGCGTACGTGTTGCTGCGCAAGACCCTTGAGCAGACCGACCGCACCGCGATCGTGCGGTTCACGCTGCGCCAGAAGACCCGGCTCGCCGCGTTGCGCGTGCGGGGCAAGGTCCTCGTGCTCCAGACGCTCCTGTGGTCGGACGAGGTCCGGGAGGCGGAGTTCCCGTCCCTCGACGAGGACGTGCGGATCTCGAAGAAGGAGCTGGAGCTGTCGTCTTCGCTCGTGGACAGCTATTCGGCCGACTTCGATCCCGAGGAGTTCGTCGACGAGTACCAGAAGGAGCTGCGCACCCTCATCGACGCGAAGATCGAGGCCGGGGAGACGTTCGATGTGGCCGAGACGTTCGGCGGAGACGCCGAGAAGGCGGCCGACGGCGGCGAGGTCATCGACCTGATGGAGGCGCTGCGCGCGAGCGTGGCCCGCTCCAAGGAGAAGCGCTCGAAGAACGCGGGCTGACCCGAGACGGGATCAGTGCTTGCCGTCGCCGTCGAGGTCGGGGGCCCGGTCGAACACGTCGGCGTCGAGGACGAGCTCCTCCGCCTCCGCATGGTCGGTCACCACGTCTTCGCCCGCGGCCGCGGCCTTCTTCGCCTTGTGACGCTCGGAAAGGTAGTGCCACAGGGTGACGATCGCCGTCCCGCCGACGGCGACGAGCAGGATGATGTCGATGTACTCCACGACGAGGTGCCGGATCCAGGGGATGTAGGCGATGAGGTAGCCGACCATGGTGAGGCCGAAGCCCCAGATCATCGCCCCGATGAAGTTGTAGAGCGAGTAGCGCCGCCAGGGCATGTGGCCCACGCCGGCCGCGACCGGGGCGAACGTGCGCACGGTCGGCACGAAGCGGGCCAGGATCACGGTGAGGCCGCCGAAGCGCTCGAAGAACGCGTTGGTGCGCTCGACGTTCTTCTTGCTGAACAGGCCGGATTCCTTGCGTTCGAACACCGCGGGGCCGCCCTTGTGTCCGATGACGTAGCCGACCTCGCCGCCGATGAACGCCGAGAGTGCGATGAGCAGCGAGACGACCCAGATGTTCACGCCGAAGACGTTGCTCGTGTGGGTCAGCAGACCCGCGATGATGAGCAGCGTGTCACCGGGCAGGAGGAAGCCGACCAGCAGACCGGTCTCGGCGAAGATGATGAAGCAGACCACGAGGAGCGCCCACGGACCCGCCGCCCCGATGATCGTCTGCGGATCGAGCCACGGGATGAGCGCGGTGGGGGCGTGCAGCATGCTTTCGAGCACTGGCGGGATTCCCGTCGGTCGTGAGGTGTCGGCGGTGGAGCGATGCGGGCGCCGAAGCACCCGTCGTGCGGAAGGTGGGACTTGAACCCACACGCCCTGGGGCACAGGAACCTAAATCCTGCGTGTCTGCCAATTCCACCACTCCCGCGCGGTGGCTTCAGTCTACTGACCCGCGCGCTGTTCGACCCTGGGGATCCTCCCGCAGTTCCGCGCCGTCACGCCGAGCGGCGACGCTCCAGCCGGACGACGGCGACGAGGACTCCCGCCGCGAGCGCACCGAGTCCGCCCATGGCCATGTCGCCGATGGTGTCCTCGTAGGTGACGAAGATCTCGTCGGTGATGAACGTGCGACCCGCCCACTCGATCACCTCCCACACGGCGCTGGCCGCGAGCCCGATCACGGTGCAGAGGACGATCGGCATGCGGGGGCGGAACGTCGGCGACTCCTGCGCGGTGACGATGCCGAGGCGGGTGAGCACGAGGTAGCCGGTGGCGGCGAGGGCGCCCGTGCAGACGAAGTGCACGACGAGGTCCCATCCGGTGAGCGTGCGGTACAGGTCGAACACGTTGCTCGCGGCGGCGATGAGCACGATCAGGCCGATCGCGAGGTCGATGCCGCCGCGCATCCCGAGGACGCGGGGGAGCATGAGGGCGGGGAGGGCGAGCGCGAGGATGCCGGCGTCGGTCGGGGTGGACCAGATCGCCGCGACGAGGACGCTGAGGATGCCGATCACCCGGACGGCGTCGGCACCGTACTCCGCTGCGGAGTGCGGCGGGCGGAGGAAGTCCTCCTTCATGCGTGCTCCTCGGGTGGGACGGCGGCGGGCGATGCCGGATCGATCAGGGCGTGCACGGGGAGATGATCGGACGGCCAGCCCCCTCCATACTGCCGCGCGTCGATGCCGGCTCGGCGCACGGGAAGCGCGGGGGAGACGAGGATGCCGTCGATGCGGCGTCCTCGGCGCGGCGTCCGGTAGCCGTCGAACGTGCTCCAGGCCGGGGTGCGGCGGGACACGGCGGCCGTCCACGAATCGCGGAGGACGTCGTCGGATTCGAGGGCGCGCCATGCTGCTGAGCCGGCGGAGGCGTTGATGTCCCCGAGGAGGATGACGGGGGCCGCAGAGGCGGCGGCGACGTCGTGCACCGCCTGCGCCTGACGGAGCCGCGCCCACGGCGAGAAGGCGTCGAGGTGGGTGTTGAGCACGGTGAGCATGGCGTCCGTGCGGCGGTCGCGGAAGGACGCCTCCACCGCCACCCGCGGCGTGACGCTCAGCCAGGAGCGGGAACCGGGGCGATCGGGGGTGCGGGAGAGCGCGATCTGTCGCCAGGTGCGCAGCTCCAGCCGGTCGGTGTCGTAGAAGAGCGGACAGCCCTCGCCGCGGGGCCCGGGGAGGCGGCCGTGGCCGACGCGGCGGAACGACGGGCCGAGCGCGGCGGAGACGGCGGCAGCCTGCGCGGGGAGGGCCTCCTGCACACCGAGGACGTCCGGCCGCTCCGTGCGCAGGAGCGCGGCGAGCCGGGGGCGTCGGATCTCCCAGCGGTCGGCGGGCGGCCAGGCGAGCGCGCCGAGGTCGCGGCGGATGTTGAGGGTCATGACGTGCAGCTCGGTGGCAGACGGTGTTCCGAGGAGCGCGGCGTTCATCGGCGGGCTCCACGCGCGGGGACACCGAGCCGGTGCAGTACGCGGCGCAGGGTGAGACGCACCCAGCGCACGGGAGGGAAGTCCTCCGGCCAGTGCACGAGGACCGTGCGGGTGCCGATCCAGGCTCGGCGGGCGAAGGAGCGGCCGCTGCCGAACGGGCGCATGGAGATGCCCATGTCGGTGTGCAGCAGCCAGCGGACGCGGTGGCGCTCGCCGACGGGGAAGGCGAGATCGAGGTCGTCGTGAAGCGCGGCGTCGTCGCGGTGCACGCGGTCCCGGACGGCGAGCCACGTCGAGCGGCGGAGCGCGAGGTTCGACCCGAACAGCGGCACGTGACCGAGAGCCGAGCCGCACACGACGACGTAGGAGAGGAGGTAGGCCGCCGCGAGGGGGCGGCGCAGGAGCCGAGGCCCGTCGATGAAGTGCGCGCCGCCCGTCCAGGCGCCGACCCGCGGATCCCGGATGCACGCGGTCGCCATCGTCTCGATCCATCGGGGCCCCGGGACGCCGTCCGCGTCGAGCCGCAGGATCACGTCTCCCGTCGCCGCGTCGTACCCGGTCGCGCTCGCCGCGGGGATGCCCGGGGTGTCGCACCGCACGACCCGTGCACCGAGCCGGGCAGCCACGGCGGCCGACTCATCGGTCGAGGCGTTGTCCACGACGATGATCTCGTCGGGCGGGAGCGTCTGCCGCGCGAGGGCGCGGAGACACCGCTGCAGTTCCGCCGCGTCGTCCTTGACCGGAATGACCACGCTCAGGGTCGGTTCGGGGGCGGCTGGTGTGGCGCGGTGCACGTCGTCTCCTCGCAGGTCTGCTCCTCAGCCTAGGGAGCACGACGACGGGGGACGTACCGGTTGACACCGGGGCGGGCGCCTCGATACGGAGGCGTCAGGAGGAGGTCTCGATGCAGACGGCCTGCCCCTCGACGAACGTATCGATCGCGGTCCGGCGGAGTTCCTGTTCGCGGTCGGGGTCCGCGTCGTCGCCGTTCTGGACGCCGACACGGTAGTCGTAGAGCGCGCGCAGGTCGTCACTCACCGCCGTCGCCGCCTCCTGCACCTCGCCGTCGACGTCCAGCTCGGCGTACTCGTCGGCGAGCTCCTTCAGGCGCTCGGTCTGCTCCGGGCTCGCCGTACCGCCGACCGTGTCTTGGGCGAAGAAGGCCTCGAATTCGGTGTCGACGGCGGCCACGCTCTGGCACTGCAAGAGATCGGGACCACTGGTGCAGCCGGACAGGAGGAGAACGCCGAGGAGCCCGCACGAGACAGTGAACCGCTTCATGCCTGCACGGTACCTGGTGCTGGACGGTCTCCGCTTCGGAGGCCGCGCACGGGGTGTGGATAACTCCGCGGGCCGGGAGCGGATCGTTGCGAGGATGCAGGGATGGAGCAGCCCGCGTCGTTCATCGCCGACCTCGTTCGGCGTCGGCTCCGGACGGAGGGGGTGGATCCGGCGACCGACCCGGAGCGGGCGCGGGAGGTCACCCGGGCGGAGGTGCGGCGTCACGATGATCGCGCGCTCGCGCGAGGCGGCGTGCTCGTCGAGGACGAGGCGGCGTGCGTGCGGGACGTGCTGGCGACGGTGAGTGGATTCGGTGCTCTGCAGCCGCTGCTCGACGACGCGGGTGTCGAGGAGGTGTGGGTCAACGGCGACGGGGCCGTGCACACGGCGCGGGGTGGGGTGGCGGAGCGGACGGGGTTGCGGCTGGACGAGGCGACGGTGCGGGATCTGGTGGAGAGGATGCTGCAGGCGACGGGACGGCGCGTGGACATCGGCCAGCCGTTCGTCGATGCCTCGCTCCCGGACGGCTCGCGGCTGCACGTCGCGATCGCCGACGTCGTGCGCGGGTCGTGGGTGGTCAACATCCGCAAGTTCCTTCCCGGGCATCGCTCGCTGGAGGCGCTCACGGCACAGGGCGCGCTGGTTCCCGAGGCCGCGCGGGCCCTCGGTGAGGCGATGCGGACGGGCGCATCCGTGATCGTGTCAGGGGCGACCCACGCAGGGAAGACGACGATGCTCGGGGCGCTGCTCGCCGCCTGCGCGGCCGAACAGCGCATCATCACGGTGGAGGAGACGTTCGAGCTCGCGGTGGACGGCCCCGATGTGGTTGCGCTGCAGGGACGTCAGCCGAGCCTGGAAGGCACGGGGGAGATCACGCTTCGACGGTTGGTGAAGGAGGCCTTGCGGATGCGGCCGGACCGCCTCGTGGTGGGCGAAGTGCGCGATGCCGAGGCCCTCGACCTCGTGCTCGCGCTGAACACGGGTGTGCCCGGCGCCTGCACGGTCCACGCCAACTCCGCCGCGGAGGCGCTCGACAAGCTGTGCCTGCTTCCCCTGCTCGCCGGACGGAACATCGACCGCGACTTCGTCGCTCCGGCGATCGCGTCGTCCGTCGATCTCGTCGTGCACTGCGCGCGCGATGCGGCGGGGCGCCGATTCGTCGAGGAGATCGTCGCCCCGACGGGTGAGGTGGTCCGGGGGCGGGTGCTCAGCACGCCGGTCTTCGGAGCCGGGCGCCCGCGCGGCCGATCGACCGTGGCCGGGACGGGGGTTCTCGCATGACGATCCTCCTCGGGGCGACGCTCGCGGCCGGGGTGCTCCTAGTCCTGGCACCGTGGCTGTGGCCGGCGGGGGAACGCTCCGCGTCCTCTCCACATCGCGGTGGTCTGGCTCGTCTCGCGGGCGAGGCGGGGTTCCCGGCGGTGCAGACTCGCTCCCTCCTGATCGGCATCGCCGGTGCTGCGCTCGGCGCCGCCTCGCTCGCCTGGCTCGTCACGGGGAGCGCCGCGCTCGCGATTCTCGCCGGGCTGGCCGGAGGCACGGCGCCGATCGCCTACCTGCGTGGCCGCCGTCTGCGGGTGCGGCGTCTGCGGCGCCAGCTCTGGCCCGACGTCTGCGACCTGCTGATCGCCGCGATCCGCGTCGGTCTGTCGCTCCCCGATGCGGTGGCCACCCTCGCGGAATCGGCTCCACCGCCGCTCCGCCCCGCGTTCGACGTGTTCGCCCGAGACCTGCGGAGCAGCGGACGGTTCGACTCCAGTCTGGACCGGCTGAAGGCCGTCCTCGCCGATCCACTCGGCGACCGGATCATCGAGACTCTGCGGATGGCGCGGCAGGTCGGCGGGACCGAGCTCATCGACGTGTTGCGGGCGCTCTCCTCGTCCGTCCGTGCCGACGCGGCGCTCCGCGGCGAGGTCGAGGCGCGGCAGTCCTGGATCCGCGGGGCGGCCGTCCTCGGCGCAGTGGCGCCATGGGTCATCCTCACCCTCCTGATCCTGCGCCCGGAGGGGGCGAAGGCTTATGGCACGCCGGAAGGGATCGCCGTCATCGTCGTGGGCGCGGTCGTGTCGGTCGTCGCGTTCCGCCTCATGATCCGGATCGGTCGGCTGCCCGAGCCGCGACGGTGGTTCGGGTGAGCGGGGTCTCCGCGCTCGCGGTGGCCGTATTGCTCGGTGGGGGATTCGCCGCGGGAGTTCTGGCGCTTCTGGCGGGCCTCCCGCGGTGGCGGGCGGCGACGCTTGCGTCGCGGATCGCGCCGTACGTGCGGGACGTCGTCGACGACGAGGTGTTGCCGCGGGACGCCTTCCCCAGGCCCGGCACCCTGTCCGCCGGAGGGTTCCGCCTCGGTGCGCGCGGTGCGCAGGCGCTCGACCGGCTGCTCGGCGGGACGGAAGCTCTCCGAAGGCGGCTCGCGCAGGCGGGGGCGACACTCGATCCCGTCGCCTTCCGCGGTCGTCAGCTCGCGGTGATCGTGAGCGGAGTCGTCGCCGGGGCGCTCGCCGTCATCGTTCTCGTCGTGATCGGTCGGTGGTCGCTTCCGGTCGGGTCGATCCCGCTCCTCGCGGGAGCGGCGGCCGGTGTGGGGTACGACATGCGACTGTCGGCGCGGGTGCGTGCGCGGAAGGTGCGTCTGACCGAGGAGCTGCCGACGACGCTGGAGTTCCTGGCGCTCTGTCTCTCGGCCGGGGAGGGGTTCCTCGATGCCGTGAAGCGCGTGGCCGGTGTGGGATCCGGGGAGCTCACCGTGGAGCTGCGTCGGGTGGTGCTGGAGGTCGGGACAGGGTCGCCGCTGGCGGACGCGCTGAGTGCCATGGCGGCCCGGCTGGAGCTGCCGGGGCTCACGCGGGCCGTGGACCAGATCGTCGCCGCGCTCGAACATGGAGCGCCGCTCGCCGCCGTCCTGCGCGCGCAGGCCGATGACACGCGGGAGGAGGCCAAGCGCACGCTCATCGAGCAGGCCGGACGGAAGGAGATCTTCATGCTCCTGCCGCTGGTGTTCCTGATCCTGCCGTTGTCCGTCGTGTTCGCGATCTACCCCGGGCTGTTCATCCTGCGCCTCGGCATCGGGTGAGTGGTCGGCCGAAGGCGTCCCGGGGGCTTACCGTTTGACTATGGGAAGTCTCGAGTACAACAGCTCTCGTCCGCCGATCGACGTCGAGGACACCCTGCTGGCGCATCTGAAGATCGTGATCTCCACCAAGCTCCGTCGCCAGGAGAGCTTCATGATGACGTGGCCATCGGGGAAGAAGAGCCCCGGCCGGCTCTCCGCGTGGATGCACCCGGCCATCCCGCTGGTGCTCGAGTTCGACGCCGACCCGGTCCCGGCGATCGACCCGGCGCGGGTCAGCCATATGATGGAGCGCTTGAACGCGCGCGGCGAGCTCCTCATCGACGAGTTCACCTCCTGACGCTACGGTGGCTTCCCGCGGCGCTCAGACGTCCCAGTCGGGCAATCCGCCGAGGTCTGCGGCGAGGCTTCCCTCGCCGGAGACCTTGACCTGGAAGAGGAACACCCGCGACGTCGGGTGGACGAGGACGCTCGCGAGGCCGTCCGACGTGGCGAACGAGACGAATGTCGGCTCGGTACGTGCGGCGGCTTCGATCCGTTCTCGGAGGGCGACGACATCGGTGCCGCGAGGCAGAGGATAGGTGAGCCCGTCGATCTCGACCCGCGCCCGCATCTCATCGTCAGGTCCGGGGCGCATGCGTGACAGGCTATCCCTCGTCGTGGTGTCCGGACCCGGGGTTGTGCGATTCGCGCGACGGGGGTACAGAACCCCGCCGCTTCGCCCTCCGGGCGCCGACGACGATGACGATGATGACGGCGACGAGGATCACCACGCCGACGACGATCGCGATCAGCACCGGAATCGACGGCAGCAGAGGGTTGGGTTCCATGAGGTGGGAGCCTATTGCGCTTCTGCAGCTTCCGGTAGACGACCTTGAGAGCCGCCCCTGTGGATAACCTCCGCGCCGCGACGGGTCGCCGATGCACACTGGCGGCATGATCTCTCGTGCGCGCTCGATGCTCCGTGCCCTCCAGGATGACGAACGGGGAGACGTGCCCGGCTGGGTGCTCGTCACATTGATGACCGCGGGCCTCGTCGTGCTCATCTGGGCGGTCGCCGGGCCTGCGCTCACCTCCCTCTTCGAGCAGGCCATCCAGCGGGTGTCGGGGCTCTGACATGCGTGCGCCTGCGGGGGTGACCGAAGACCGCGGATCGAATCCTGTGGAGTTCCTCCTCGTCGGCACCCTGCTCACCGCGCTCACCCTCGCAGTGCTGCAACTGGCGTTCGCGATCTACGTGCGCAACGTCGTCCATGACGCCGCGGTCGAGGGGGCGTACTACGCGGCTCTCGCAGACACGACAGCCGCGGAAGGGGAGGAGCGGGCGCGCGAGGTCATCCGTCGCGCGGTCGGCCCCTCCTACGCGGACGACATCACGGTGGCCTCGGCGCGGCGAGCGGGACAGGAGACCGTCGAGGTCCGGATCCGGACGATGCTCCCGGTGTTCGGCCTCGTCGGCGTCCCTGCGGCCTTGCAGGTGGAGGCCCACGCACCGGCGGAGTCCTTCGATGCGCGATGACGCCGGGTCGAGCTCGCTCGAGTTCATCGCCGTCGGTGTGATCATGCTCGTGCCGCTGCTGTACCTCGTGATCGCCGTGGGGTCGGTGCAGGAGCAGTCGCTGGGCGTCGAGGCCGCGGCGCGGCAGGCCGCACGTGCCATCGCGTCGGCACCCGACTTGTCGGCGGCGGCCGGCCGCGGGGAGCGAGTGCTGGAGGGGATCGTCGAGGAGTACGGCATCGACCCCGGCGCGGTCGACGTCGAGGTCTCCTGTCGGCCCCGTCCATCGCCCTGCCCGGCGGCGGGGACGACGGTGGTCGTCACGGTCTCGACGCGGGTGCCGCTGCCGCTGGTGCCGGGCGTGCTCGGACTCGACAATGCGACGTCCGTCCCCGTGGAGGCCGTATCGGTGCAGAAGGTGTCTCGGCGATGGGTCGCGGGATGAGGGGACGCGTGCCGGCCCTGAAGCAGCACGGAGAGGACGACGACGACGGGAGCGTGCTGCTGCTCGTGCTCGGCTACCTCGTCCTTGCGCTCGCGGTGCTCTTCGTGTGCGTCTGCGCCACCGACCTGTACATCGCCCAGAAGCGGCTGGACGGGCTTGCGGACGCGGCGGCGCTCGCCGGAGCGGACGGCTTCACGCTGCAGGTGGAGGGGGAGGTGCCGCGCGCGACGCTCACCGACGCGGGGGTGACCGAGCAGGCGGCGCCGCTCGTCCTCGGAGCGGGGTTCGAGGCGACCGTCGTCGATGCGGGCACCCCGGACGGCGTGAGCGCGCGCATCACCGTCGCGGCGACCTGGCACCCGCCGCTGCTCTCGCCGTTCGTGCCGGACGGGGTGACGCTGCAGGCGACGGCCACGAGCCGGACGGCGCTGCGCTGAGTCGCACGCCGAGCGTTCGCCGTCTGCCCGACGAGGCCTCTCGATCGTCCGCGATGTCTGCGTCGGAGGAGGCGTCAGGGACCAGTGCAGCAGACGAGGAATACTGATATGAAACGGACGAAAGTTGTGGTCATGTGAGGCGTGAAACACTTCATGTGCATAACATTCGGTATCAGAAGTCGCGCTTGCTCAGATGAGCCGGAGCGCAGCGCGCGCATGCATCGTTGTCGAAAGGTCCCGAACGTGAATGCAAGAGAAGTGAGACCGCGGCCGACCGGTGGCATGCCTCGGGTGTGGCGAGATCCGAAGGCCAGCCTGCACTCTCCCGGCAGGTGACCCTCAACGGCGCTCGCGGCGGGGCGGCATCGAACTATATGCGCTTCCATCTGGTCAATACCTACTCCTGGCAGGGCCAGATCGCTAGTTCTGTCGTGGACGGGCACTCCACAAGCTTCAGTCATGCGAAGGTCTCGAGAGCTTTCAGCAACTGCTGGTGGGACTACCCGGAAGGGAACATCCCGAAGAGCCAGAAGATCGGCGCTTCCTGCGCGTACACCAATTGAGCTCCGGGTCACGTCGCGTGCGAGTGGTCACTGGAGCGGCGATAGCGGCAGCTGCGATCGTCGGCGTTGGACTAGGCGTCACCACCCAGGGCGGCGCCCCGGTGGCGCGAGGTCCACGGATGGCAGCCGCTGCTGCGGTGATCGACAGGCTGGGGAGCGTAGAGAGGCCCACTGACGTGCTCCCGGCTGGTATCGACCTTGAGGAACTGGATGAGACCGTCGATTCGACGAGTATCCGTCTACTAGGTCAGGACGAGGTGTCTTCATATTGGATGGGTACGAAAGAGGGTGGCGATGTCTGTCTGATCACGGACTTCGTACAGGACGTGTCGGCGGTGGCCTGCACCAGTCCGGAGCGATTGCAGCAGAAGGGCATGGCCTGGTCCCTCGCGGGGGACCCCGCATCGGACGGCTATCGGGCAATTGTGGCATTGGTGTTGCCTGACATCGCCGCGCCGGACGAGATGCGAGTAAACCTCGTGAAGACCGCTGCGGAGCTTCCGGATCGCGCCGAAGCAGAAGCGACGCGGGTGTGGGATGAGGTGTCCCCAAATTTGCTGATCGCGGACGCTTCAGCCCTCGATCCCCGCCTGCAGTACGTGATCCCTTTCAGCGAGCCATCGGATGAGTCGGCCGTCAATGCGGTTGGCATCACCTTCGTCTTTGATCCATCGACGGTGCCGGCAACCAAGAGGCTCGAGAAGAGGTCGACTGACTGATGGTGAAGATCTCGAGGCTCGTTCTCGCTCCCGCGACTGCGCTGATGGTTGTGGCGACGAGCGGGTGTTCAGGCTCTGCCGGAGGCTTCTCCGACCTCACATCCCCGGATGTGGCAGGCATAGAACTGCCGACGAATCTTCCTGAGAACGCGCTCGAAGGGTTCGAGATAAACAGCGCACGATGGGTAGGTGCGAGCGCTGATGCGGACGTATGGCTGGCGAAAGGCAAAGAGCATCCGGTCTGTTTCTTGAGTTACTCCACCGAACGCTGGTTCAGCGCGTGCGGGAGCGGCGGCACCTATGCCCTCGGAGAGGAGACGTATTGGATAGTCCCGGACGGCGGCGCCGTCCCGACAGATGCAGCACCGGTCTCTCGAAACGTGTACCGGTCTTCATAAGGCGCGAAGCGCGGGTCTTCCAGACTGCTCAGTCGTCGGCCGGGTCCGGCATGCGCGGGGGCGTCCGGGGGACGAATCGGGGGATCCAGCGGAGGAACCCGGCGGCGCCGACGAGTCCGATCAGGCCCATGGCTCCCGCGGCGAACGACAGGGAGGCGACCGCGGTGATGCCCGAGACGAGGAGCGGAGCGACCGCGCCGCCGGCATCGGTCAGCGTGCGCCACGACCCGAGGAATGGGGCGGGGTCGTACTTCGGGGCGACATCCGCACCGAGAGTGAGGAGGATGCCGCTCGACAGGCCGTTGCCGACGCCGAGGACCGCGGCGAACATGCCGAACCAGAGCACCGCGGAGTCGAGGTCGTGCGTGACCGACAGGGCGAGGAACCCGGCGCCCATCAGCACCATCGCCGGCATCGCCGCCCAGAGCCGGCCGAAGCGGTCCATCACCTGGCCGCTGGCATAGAAGAGGGCGAAGTCGATGGCTCCGGACACGCCGACGACGAGGGCGATGGTCGATGCGTCGAGACCCAGCGAAAGGCCCCACAGCGGCAGGACGACCTGCCGTGCCGACCGCACCGCGGACAGCGAGGCCGCAGCGAGTCCGAGCCGACCGAGCACTCCGCGCTGCCGCCACATCGTCTGGAAGATGCCGGCCCGCTCGACGGTGGGGATCGACCCGGTCACCGCCTCTCCGCTGTCCTCGGCGAACCGGATCGTCGTCCGCAGCGGGGCGACCGTCTTCTCCGGATCCGGTCCGAAGAGCACGAGCGCGACCATGACGACGAGGCAGGCGAGGAAGAACCAGATCGCCGCGGCCTCGGTGCCGAAGAGCTGCAGGAGGCCGGCGGAGATGAACGGGCCGATGAAGATGCCCAGACGGAAGCTGCCGCCCAACAGGGAGAGCGAGCGGGCGCGGAACGCCAGCGGCACCCGCGTGGTCATGAACGCGTGCCGAGCGAGCCCGAACGCCGCGGCGCACAGGCCCAGGAGGAATACGGACGCTGCGAGCACCCCGAGCGACGGCGCGAACACCATGCCGACGGAGGCGAGGATGGCGATGACGCCGGCGATCACCATCGTGAGGCGCTCGCCGATGCGGCCCACGGCCCAGCCGGCCGGGAGGTTGCCGCAGAGTTGACCGACCACGAGCGCCGAGGCGACGAGGGCCGCGAAGGCGACGTCGGCGCCCATGGACGCGGCGATCACCGGGATGAGCGGGATGACCGCACCTTCACCGAGGGAGAAGAGGACGGTCGGCAGGTACACCATCGGTCCGAACTGGCGGAGGACCGTGGATGCGCTGCTCACGTCCTTCACGCTACTCCGGTCGGCGCACGGCCCTGGACATGCCCGTCCCCGCGCGCACGGGCGGCACGTTAGGCTGAGGTGTCATGCTCGAACTAGATCTCTCCGCCGAAATCCAGGCGCTCAGGCACACCTTCGGCGACATCAGCGAGGTCGTCGATGTCAACCGTCTCCGCGAGGACATCGCGCGTCTCAGCGAGGAGGCCGGCGCGCCCGACCTCTGGGACGACACCGAGAACGCCCAGAAGGTCACCAGCGCGCTGAGCCACCGTCAGTCGGAGCTCGCCCGCATCACCGGCATCGCCCAGCGCCTCGACGATCTCGAGGTGCTCGTCGACCTGGCGAACGAGATGGGCGACGAGGAGTCGGCGATCGAGGCGCGCAAGGAGCTCCAGACGCTCACCGACCTCATCAACCAGCTCGAGGTGCAGACGCTGCTCGACGGCGAGTACGACGAGCGCAGCGCCATCGTCACCATCCGCTCCGGCGCGGGCGGCGACGACGCCACCGACTTCGCCGAGATGCTCATGCGCATGTACCTGCGCTGGGCGGAGCGGCACAAGTACCCCGTGAAGGTCATGGACACCTCGTACGCGGAGGGCGCGGGCATCAAGTCGGCGACCTTCGAGATCGACGCGCCGTACGCCTTCGGCACGATCTCGGTCGAGGCGGGCACGCATCGCCTCGCCCGCATCAGTCCGTTCGGCTCCGCGGACAAGCGCCAGACGTCGTTCGCCGCCGTCGAGGTCATCCCGCTCATGGAGGAGGCGACCGAGGTCGACATCCCCGAGAGCGACATCCGGGTCGACGTCTTCCGCTCTTCCGGCCCCGGTGGCCAGTCCGTCAACACGACCGACTCCGCCGTGCGCATCACGCATCTCCCGACCGGCATCGTCGTGTCGATGCAGAACGAGAAGTCGCAGATCCAGAACCGCGCTGCGGCCATGCGGGTGCTGCAGAACCGCCTCCTCCTGCTGCAGAAGGAGCAGGAGGCCGCCAAGAAGAAGGAGCTCGCGGGCAACATCACCGCGAGCTGGGGCGACCAGATGCGCTCCTACTTCCTCTACGGCCAGCAGCTCGTGAAGGACCTCCGCACGGGCCAGGAATCCGGCAACCCGGCCGCCGTGTTCGACGGCGATCTCGACGACTTCATCTCGGCGGGCATCCGCTGGCGCAAGCGCAAAGACGAGGACTGAGGGCTCACACCCACACGACGAAGGCCCCGGGAGCTCCCGGGGCCTTCGTCGTGTGGTGAGGCTGGGTCAGCGTGCCGACGCCTCGACCGTCACCCTGGCGACCTCCTGCAGCATCTCGTCCGTGATGACGATCACGTAGGACGGGCTCTCGGCGACGTCGAACGACACCGTCCCCTCCGTCGTGGAGCCGGCCTTCTGCTGGCTGGACTCCAGCGTCGCGTCGCCGAAGATGTCGTAGTCGCCCTCGGTACCATCGGCCGTCTCGACGGAGAAGTAGAGGGGGTTGACGTACGTCGTCCCGTCGAGCGTCTCCCAGGCGACGTCGATCACCAGGTAGCCGCCGTTGTTCGCCTCGAAGTCCGAGCCGTTGCTCGGTCCGTACGTGGCCGAGCGGATCGTGACCTCGGCGGTGCCCTCGATCTGCGGCACGGCGACCGGCTCGCCGAGCGTGCCCTCGGCGACCTCCCCCGTGCCCGAGTCGCCGGTGTCATCGGTCTCCGGCGCCGGGCTCTGGCTCGTGCCCTCGTCGTAGTCGGGAAGCGGGACCGGGCGCACGTTGTTCGCGACGGACACGACGAAGAGGATGCTCACGACGATCGCGACGATCCCGCCGAGCACGGAAACCCCGAGACCGGTGATCCCCGGCCACTTGGTGCCCTTCAGGAACAGCGAGATGAGGGAGACGATGAATCCGGCCGCCAGGAGGACCCAGGCGAACGGAAGCGTCAGGGGGATGAAGGCGAGGATGAGGCCGAGCGCGGCGATCCCGAGGCCGACGAGGCCGAGCACCGACGTCTTCTTCGGCCCGACGGGGGCCGGCGCCTGGCCAGGGTACGGCGCCTGTCCGGGGTAGGCGTTCTGTCCGGGATATGCACCCTGACCAGCGGGGGCCTGCCCCGGGTAGCCGCCGACGCCCTGCGTGCTCGGGTATGCGCCCGGGGCCGGGTACCCGCCATGAGCCTGGTACGCATTCGCGCCGGGAGCGGCGGGAGGATAGGTCGCGGCTCCGCCATCGGCGCCCACCGGCGGGACGACCGGTGCCGCACCGGGGAGATCGTGCGCGCCGGAGGCGGGTGCCGTCCAGTCCTGTGCGGGCTCGGGGGAGACGACGAAGTCGGTCGCGGGCTCGTCCGGGGCGATCTCGCGCTCGGCCGCGACGGTGGCGGAGGGCTCGGCGGACGAAGCCGCCTCCTCCGCCAGGGGCGCACTGTCGGGCGCCTCGGCTGTGGTGTCGGGGGAGAGGTCCTCTGCGACCGCTTCGTCGGTCGTCGCAGCGGTCGGCTCTGTCGTCGCGGACGTCTCCGGCGCGAAGTGCTCCGTCCACTGCTGGCCGTCCCACCAGCGCAGGCGCCCGGAACCGTCGTCGTACCAGCCGGCAGGTGTCGTCATGGGGGTCCCCTCCGTGTGTGCGCTCGCGCGCGGTGGACGCGAATCGACACTCCATGTATAGCAGCGGGCGACGACATCGGTGGGCCTGCGACCACGGCGGAGGAGCGGAGCGGCCTCCTGCGCGGCGGGGTGTCGTGCCGAGGCGGGGCCCGTGGCGCGCTTAGGCTCGAATCGCCATGATTCGGTTCGAGAACGTCACGAAACGCTACCGCGGGACGTCGAAGCCCGCCCTGTCCGGTGTCGACTTCGAGGTGCAGCGTGGGGAGTTCGTCTTCCTCGTCGGTGCCTCCGGCTCCGGCAAATCCTCCTGTCTGCGCCTCATCCTGCGCGAGGATGTGCCCACGACGGGTCGCGTCGCCGTCCTCGGCCGCGATCTGCGGGCTCTGGCGAACCGGAAGGTGCCGTACTTCCGTCGGCACATCGGCTCGGTGTTCCAGGACTTCCGGCTGCTGCCGTCCAAGACGGTCTACCAGAACGTCGCCTTCACGTTGCAGGTCACCGGCTCGTCCCGCGGCTTCATCCAGCAGGCCGTTCCCGAGGCGCTCGCCCTCGTCGGACTCGACGGCAAGGAGAAGCGCATGCCGCACGAGCTCTCCGGCGGCGAGCAGCAGCGTGTCGCGATCGCCCGGGCACTCGTCAACCGCCCGCAGGTGCTGCTCGCGGACGAGCCCACCGGAAACCTCGACCCGGCGACCTCGGTCGACATCATGCAGCTCCTCGCGCGGATCAACGCGGGAGGCACGACGGTGCTCATGGCCACCCACGAGGCCGGCTTCGTCGACCAGATGCGCCGTCGCGTGATCGAGCTCCGCGACGGCGAGATGGTCCGCGACGAGGTGCACGGCGGATACGGCGACACCTCGAACATCCCGCGCCTGGTGCCGGAAGAGGTCCGCGGAGCCGCGGCAGCCGCCGCCCTCACAGCCGTACAGGAGGTGCAGCGCCAGACCGCCGACCTCTCCGTGGTCCGCGCCGCGCTGGCCGAGGAGCTGGATGCCCAGCGCCGCGCCGCCGCCGCATCTCCCGCGGTCACCAAGCCCGCTGCCGACGCGACCCCGCAGGTGGTCGAGCCCCCGGAGCCTGTGCGGGAGCCTGGCGTGGTCGAACCGCCGGACGTCGTGCAGCCGCAGCCTGCCGCCGAGCGCCCGGCGCCCGCGGGTCCGCGGACGCACCCGATCGTGATCCCGGAGGTGGACGTCGCCGAGCTCGGCGTCGCGGACCGCCTCGGACTGTCCGACCAGGACGACGAGGAAGTGGGCCCGACCTCATGAGAATCGGTCTGATCCTGACCGAGGCCCTCGTCGGCCTGCGGCGCAACATCTCGATGGTGATCTCCGTCGTGCTCGTCACCTTCGTGTCGCTGACGTTCGTCGGCGCCGCGATCCTCATGCAGTCCCAGATCGGCGTCATGCGCGGCTATTGGGCCGAGCGCGCCCAGGTGGCGGTGTACATGTGCTCCGCGGTGTCGGAGTCGGACACCTGCGTGGACGGCGCGGCGAGCGAGGAGCAGGTCGCCGCGGTGCGTGCCCAGCTCGAGGGCGACGCGCTGTCGCCGCTCATCAGCTCCATGACCTTCGACACGAAGGAGGAGACGTACGCCAAGCTCGTCGAGCAGGTGGGAGAGGAGCAGGCCAGCGTGCTCTCGCCCGACCAGGCGTTCGAGGTCTTCTTCGTCACGATGAAGGACCCGGGCCAGTCGCAGGTGCTCGCCGAGGCGTTCAGCGGGCAGGCCGGAGTGGAACAGGTGCAGGACCAGCTCCAGTACCTCGAACCGCTCTTCTCCGCGCTGACGGTGGCGACGTACATCGCCGTCGGCATCGCGGTCCTCATGCTCATCGCCGCGACGCTGCTGATCGCCACGACCATCCGCCTGTCCGCCTATGCGCGGCGCAAGGAGATCGGGATCATGCGGCTCGTCGGCGCCTCGAACCGCTTCATCCAGACGCCGTTCGTGCTGGAGGGCGTGTTCGCCGCGCTCCTGGGCTCGGCCCTCGCGAGCGCGGCGGTCGTCGCCGGCATGCACTTCGGCGTGAACGGCTACCTGCGCGGGCGCGTGCCTTTCATCACCACCTGGGTGACCATGCAGGACGCGGCCCTCGTGGTCCCGGTCCTCGTCGGGATCGGTGTCGTGCTCGCGGCGCTGTCGGCCGGCTTCGCGATCCGACGGTGGCTTCGCACCTGATACCCTGAAAGGCTGCTCGGCCGATCCGCTGCCGAGCCGTCCACGGCACCACAGCACAGGAGATCATCATGCCCAGGGAACGCGGGGAGAAGGTCATCGCGACCAATCGTCGCGCGCGTCACGACTACACCATCGAGAAGTCGTACGAGGCGGGCATGGTGCTCACGGGCACCGAGGTGAAGTCGCTCCGTCAGGGACGTGCGAACCTCAGCGACGGGTACGCGTTCGTGAAGGGCAACGAGGTCTTCCTCGACGCCGTGCACATCCCGGAGTACTCGCAGGGACACTGGACGAACCACTCGGCCAAGCGCATCCGCAAGCTCCTGCTCCACAGGGAGGAGATCGCGAAGCTCGCCCACGCCGTCTCCGCAGGCGGGTACACGCTGATCCCGCTCAAGCTGTACTTCTCCGACGGCCGCGCCAAGGTCGAGATCGCCCTCGCGAAGGGCAAGCGCGAGTACGACAAGCGGCAGACCCTCCGCGAACGCCAGGACACCCGTGAGGCCGAGCGGGCGATGCGGCTGCGCAACCGGGTGGGCGAGTAGCCTCCCCGGCTCAGAGGCTCGGCGTGAAGCCGAACACCCGGCCGAGGAACGCGAGCTCGCGTTCCAGCGCGTCGACGATGGTCTCCGCGCTGCGGAACCCGTGACCTTCGCCCGGGTACAGCACGTACTCGTGGTCGATGCCGTTCGCCGCCAGCGCGTCGCGGATGGCCTCGGACTGGGACGGCGGCACGACGCGGTCCTCCCCGCCCTGCAGCAGCAGCACCGGCACGTCGATGCGCTCGGCGTGGGTCAGGGGCGAGCGCTCGATGTATACGTGCTCGGCAGCGGGGAGCGGACCGACGAGGCCGTCGAGGTACGACGCCTCGAAGTCATGGGTCTCGGCGGCGAGCATCCGCAGATCCGCGACGCCGTAGCGACTGATGCCGGCGGCGAACGTCCCGCCGCGCACGAGCGCCGAGAGCACCGTCCAACCGCCGGCCGAGCCGCCGCGGATGGCGATGCGCGCGGGGTCGGCGAGCCCGGCGTCGGCGAGCCCGCGGGCGGCCGCGATCACGTCGTCCACGTCGACGACGCCCCACTGCCCCTGCAGGCGGTCGCGGTACGCCCGGCCGTAACCGGTGGACCCGCCGTAGTTCACGTCGAGGACCCCGATTCCCCGGCTCGTGAAGAACGCGATCGAGGCGGAGGCCGCTCCCGTGACGTGGGCGGTCGGCCCGCCGTGCACGAGCACGATGTAGGGCGGGAGCTCGCCGTCGGCGCCCCGGGGCTCTCCGGGCGCGGCAGGCGGATAGGCGAAGGCGTGCACGGGCCCGTGCGCACCTTCCACGACGAGCTGCTGGGCCGCCGGCATCCAGTCCTCGTCGACCGGAGCGCCGCCGGTGACGGTCTCGACGGCACCGCTGTCCACGTCGACGCACCAGATGCCCGAGGTCACGCGCGAGCCGTCTCCGCTGAGCAGGACGCGTGAGCCCGAGACGTCGTCCACGCTGAGGTGCCCGTCGGCCGGGACCGCGATCACGCGCGTCTCGCCGTCCGCGGACACGAGCTGCACCTCGTCGCGGCCGTCGGTGCGGACGGCCACGAGGCGGCCGTCCGCCAGCGGCTGGAACCAGCGGTTGCCGAGCACCCACAGGCCGTAGCCGGTGTCCGCGTCGGAGGAAGTGAGCGGACGGGAGGCACCGGGCTGGAGTCCGTCGAGCGCGAGGTGCTGGAGCTGCCAGCGTCCCGAGGAATCATCGGCGAACACGAGCGCGTCGTCGCCGGCCCATTCCGGCTGGAGGGCGGCGGAGGTGGGGACCCGGGTGATCGCCCGGCCGGCCGCTGATCCGATCGCGAGCGTGGCGCTCTCCCAGGGCATGCTGTCCGCCTGCCATTCGACCCAGGCGACGCGGCTGCCGTCGGGCGAGAGCGCGGGGTGGGCGAAGAAGCCGGGACCCTCGACGATCACCCGGATGGCGGAGGCATCCTCGGCGGCTGAACCGTCCGCGGGGATCTCCACGATCGCGCGGCGGTGCGGGTCTGTCGAGAGGTCTTCCCGGACGGCCAGCAGCCGGCCGCTCTGCACGCGCAGCCCGCCGTACGACGGGCCGGCGGCGGTGAGGGGGCTCGGCTCGGAACCCCGATCCATCCGGTGCACGCGCTGGTCGGCGCCGGAGACGAAGTACAGGGTGTCGCCATCGACGGTCCAGGCACCGCCCCCGTACTCGTGCACGCGGGAGCGGGCGTTCCAGGGAGCCGGGAGGATCTCCGCGCCCGTCGAGCTGCGCACCGTGACGCGGCCGCCCTCAGCCGGCACGGACTCGGCCCACCACACCTCGTCGCCCACGAAGCGGGCCCCGTCGATGCGCGGTGCTGCTCCTGCGACGGCTGCGGCGGTGAAGGGGGAGGACCAGGAGCCGAACGGTGAGGACATGCCTCGAGCCTACGGGCGGTGACACACGACGTCACACTCGTGCGGCGGGCCGAGGGCGTGTTCTAGGTTTCTGGAAACGCCCGGTTCATCCCGGGCGTGGAGCGACAGCCGAGCCCGGCACCCGCCCGCGAACGACGTGCTCTTCGTCGTGCGCGGACCCCGGCCCCTGTCCCCTGGAGAGAAGATGTCTTCCACGTTCGACGCCTCCCGCGCCTCCCGCGTGCCGTTCTCCTTCGAGCTCTACCCGCCGCGCTCGGAGTCGAGCCAGGAGGCCCTGCACGAGACCGTCCGTCGTCTCGCCGCGGCCGGCCCGGAGTTCCTGTCGGTGACCTACGGCGCCGGCGGCTCGACCGGCGGCCGCTCGCTCGATGTGCTGCGCTTCATCCGGGAGCACACCGACGTCGAACCCCTCGCTCATCTCACCTGCGTCGGCAACACCTACGCCGGAGCCACCGCGCTCATCCGGGAGTTCCTCGACGCCGGGATCCTCCGCTTCCTCGCCCTGCGCGGAGACCCGCCCGCGGGACAGAGCGAGCCCTTCCTGGGGGACCTGGAGAGCGCCGCCCAGCTCGTGCAGCTCATCGATCGCGTGCAGGCCGAGCGCGCGCCGTACCAGGAGTCTCCGGTCCCCGGTCTCCCCGGGGCCGCACTCGTCGCCCCGCGGCAGAAGGTCGACATCGCGGTGGCCGCGTTCCCGAAGGGGCACCCCCGGGCCACGCACCGCACGCAGGATGTCGAGGCGCTGCTCGCCAAGCAGGCCGCGGGGGCGACCTTCGCCATCACGCAGCTCTTCTTCCACCCCGATGACTACCTCGCCTTCGTGGAGCGCGCCCGCGCCGGAGGCGTCACCATCCCGATCCTCCCCGGCATCATGCCGATCACGTCGCCGGCCCGGCTGGCCCGGGTGCTGGAGCTGACCGGGGAGGACCTGCCCAGCGAGCTCTCGGTCGCCCTCGATGTCGAGCCGACCGCCGAAGGGCGGCGGGAGATCGGGATCTCCTGGGCCGCGCGCCTCGCCGCCGACGTCGTCGCCGGCGGGGCCCCCGGCGTGCATCTGTACGCCTTCAACCAGCACGAGACCGTCCTGACCGTCCTCGCCGAAGCCGGCATCGTCCCGGCGCTCCGGCACTAGTCCCCGCCGAAAGGAAACACCATGACCGCATTCCCCGAGGGCACCATCCTCGGCTACCCCCGCATCGGCCGTCGCCGCGAGCTCAAGAAGGCCGTCGAGGCGTTCTGGGCCGGCCGCATCGACGAGCAGGAGCTGGAGCGGACGGCCGCGGAGCTGCGCGCGGCGACCCGCGAGCGCCTGGCGGAGCTCGGCCTCGGCCGCACGGACTCGTCCATCCCGGAGTCCTTCTCCTTCTACGACCAGGTCCTCGACGCCGCCGTCACGGTCGGCGCGATCCCCGCCCGCTTCGACGACCTCCGCGAGGCGGACGGCACGATCGGCCTGCCCGCGCTGTTCACCGTCGCCCGGGGCGAGGGCGAGCGCGCGCCGCTGGAGATGACGAAGTGGTTCGACTCGAACTACCACTACCTCGTGCCGGAGATCGGGCCGGAGACGGTGTTCTCCCTCGCCAGCGACCGCCTGGTGCGCGAGGTCGCCGAGGCCGTCGCCGCCGGCTTCGTCACGCGTCCCGTGGTCGTCGGGCCGGTCACCCTGCTGGCGCTCGCGAAGGCGTCGGACGACGCTCCGGAGGGCTTCGAGCCGCTCTCGCGGCTGGAGGACGTGCTGCCGGTCTACGTCGATCTGCTCGTCCGTCTGCGCGCCGCGGGCGCCGAGTGGGTGCAGCTCGACGAGCCCGCCCTCGTGAGTGAGTCGCTGCCGGCGACGCCCGCGCAGCTCGCCTCCGCCGCGGAGCGCGCGCTCGCGGTGCTCGGGAACGCCGAAGAGCGGCCCTCGATCCTCGTCGCGGCGCCGTACGCGAGCCTCGGCGCGACGTTCGCGACCGTGGCCGCCGCCCCCGTCGAGGCCATCGCCGTGGATCTCGTGCGCGGCACCGTGCCCGACGCGGTGCCGGGCCTCGAGGGCAAGACCCTCGTCGGCGGTGTGATCGACGGTCACAACATCTGGCGTGGCGACCTCTCCGCGGCGTTCGACTCTCTGGAGGCGCTCCGTGCGCTCGGGGCCCCGGTGTCGGCATCGACCTCGACCTCGCTGCTGCACGTGCCGCACGATGTGGACGACGAGACCGCGCTCGACGAGCGTCTCGTCTCGTGGCTCGCGTTCGCGGACCAGAAGGTGCAGCAGGTCGTGACTCTCGCCCGCGGCCTGTCCGCAGGGCGCACGGCGATCGCGGCCGAGCTGGACGCCGCGACCGCCGCGCTGCAGGACCGCCTGACCGCTCCCGGCGTGCGCGACGGCGAGGTGCGTGCCCGTGCGTTGAGCGACGCCGACTTCGCCCGAGCCCCGTACCAGGAGCGGGAGGAGGCGCAGAACGCCCTCGGCCTGCCGGCGCTGCCCCTGACGACGATCGGCTCCTTCCCGCAGACCGGCGACATCCGTCGCGCGCGCGCCCAGTTCCTCCGTGGCGAGATCCCCGAGGACGACTACGAGGAGTTCCTGCGCCGTGAGGTCGCCGCGGTCGTCTCCCTGCAGGAGGACCTCGGTCTCGACGTCCTCGTGCACGGTGAGCCGGAGCGCAATGACATGGTGCAGTACTTCGCGGAGCACCTCGACGGCTTCGCGGTCACGCAGCACGGCTGGGTGCAGTCGTACGGCTCGCGAGCCACGCGCCCGTCGATCCTCTGGGGCGACGTCTCGCGTCCCGCGCCCATCACGGTCGCCTGGTCGGCGTACGCCCAGTCGCTCACGGCGAAGCACATGAAGGGGATGCTCACGGGCCCCGTCACGATCCTCGCGTGGTCCTTCGTCCGCGACGACCAGCCGCTGGGCGTGACCGCGAACCAGGTGGCGCTCGCGCTCCGCGATGAGATCGCCGACCTGGAGGCCGCGGGCATCCAGGTGATCCAGGTCGACGAGCCGGCGCTCCGGGAGCTGCTCCCGCTGAAGCAGGCCGACCAGCCGGCGTACCTCGACTGGTCGGTCGCGTCGTTCCGACTGGCCACGGGCGGCGCGGCACCGGCCACGCAGGTGCACACCCACCTCTGTTACTCGGAGTTCGGCGTCGTGATCGACGCGATCCGTGCGCTCGACGCGGACGTGACCTCCATCGAGGCGGCCCGGAGCCGCATGGAGGTCGTCGCGGACATCGCCGAGGTGGGCTTCGACCACGGCATCGGCCCCGGCGTGTACGACATCCACTCGCCGCGCGTGCCCACCGTGGAGGAGGTCGAGTCCCTGCTCCGGCGTGCGGTCGACGAGATCCCGCTCCGGCAGCTCTGGGTGAACCCGGACTGCGGTCTGAAGACCCGCGGCTACGCCGAGACCACGGCGTCGCTGCGGAACATCGTCGAGGCGACCCGACGGGTGCGCGAGGACGTGGTGGTCACCGCCTGACGCGGTCGTCCCCGGACACACGAAGGCCCTCCCGGCGCACCGGGAGGGCCTTCGTCGTCGTCTCCGACGATACGGCGTCTCAGACCGCGCGCATGACCGCGACGACCTTGCCGAGCACGACCGCCTCGTCGCCCAGGATCGGCTCGAACGCGGAGTTGCGGGGCAGCAGCCACGTGTGGCCGTCGCGACGGCGCAGCACCTTGACGGTCGCCTCGCCGTCGAGCATGGCGGCCACGATCTCGCCGTTCTCCGCCGTGTTCTGCGAACGCACGACGACCCAGTCGCCGTCGCAGATGGCGGCGTCGATCATCGACTCCCCGGAGACCTTGAGCATGAAGAGGTCGCCCTTGCCGACGAGCTGCCGGGGGAGCGGGAAGATCTCCTCGACCTGCTGGTCCGCCGTGATCGGCACGCCCGCGGCGATACGCCCGACCAGGGGGACCAGGGCGGCATCGCCCACGGGGGTCGCCACGTCCGCCGGGTTCTCCGCGCCGGTGCCGGGCAGGTCGATGAGGACCTCCATGGCGCGCGTCTTGCCCGGGTCGCGTCGCAGGTAGCCGCTGAGCTCGAGCTGACCGAGCTGGTGGGTGACGCTGGACAGCGACTTGAGCCCGACGGCGTCGCCGATCTCGCGCATGCTCGGCGGATAGCCGTTCTGCGCGATCGAGGCCTGGATGACCTCGAGGATCGCCATCTGCTTCGGGCTGAGGCTCTTGCGACGGCGGGTGCGCGGCGCCTCGGACTCGAGGGCTGAGGTGTCGCTCATGGTGCTCCTTCACTGCGTGATCCGACGTGCCGCTTCGAATGTCGGTGGCCCGTGGTGGGGTGTCCTTATCGAAACCGTATCCGAGAAAAGCGCCGATCTGGAAGATCTGTTCGAGCGTGTCGGCCGATTCGCGGGGCGTGGTTTCGAAGACGGCTTGACAGATGTTCGAACTCGAAGATATCTTCGGAACGTAGCTTCGCATCCACGGCTCCCGGCCGAGTCGCGGATGCGAAAGCTACGCCAACCTCCCCGGGCTCCGGCGCCGGGACAGTAAGGAGCAGACATGAGCAGCATGAGCCTCAGCACCGCGACCGCCCTTCCGGCGCCGGCCCGTCCGGCCACCCGGCTGCGGATCACGGCCCGCGGCCGCCGCACCCTGCTCGCGCTCGCCTCCGTCCCGCTCGCTGCGGGCATCGCCTTCGCCGCCATCGGCGGGGGCAGCGCGATCGCCTCCGGTGTAGACGCACCGGCCGTCTCCGTCGAGACCGTCACGGTCATGCCCGGTGACACGCTCTGGTCGATCGCGAGCAGCATCGCTCCCGACGCCGACCCGCGGGATGTCATCGGCGAGATCAGCCGGATGAACCTCCTGCGCGGCGGTGAGCTCCAGGTCGGTCAGGAGCTCGCGCTCCCGGCACGGTACACCGACTGACGCGGAGCCCGAGGTCCTGCCTCCGGTCCGTGACCATCCGATCGTCACGATGACCTCGGCGCTCCGTGCTCCTCTTAAGATGGGAAGGGTGACCTTCTCCCTCAACGATCTCCCGCTCCGCGACGATCTGCGCGGACTCACCCCGTACGGCGCACCTCAGGCCCCGCTGCCGGTCGCCCTCAACGTCAACGAGAACACGCATCCTGTTCCCGACGACGTCGCCAGTGACATCCTCGACGACATCGCCGTGGCGATCCGAGACGTGAACCGGTACCCGGACCGTGAGTTCACGACGCTGCGGGAGGCGTTCGCCGACTACCTGGGTCACGGCCTCACGCCGGAGCAGATCTGGGCGGGCAACGGATCCAACGAGGTGCTGCAGCACATCTTCCAGGCCTTCGGCGGACCGGGGCGCACGGCCTTCGGCTTCGCTCCCACGTACTCGATGTACCCGCTCATCGCGAAGGGGACCGGCGCGTCCTGGATCGCCGGTACCCGTCAGCCCGACTACACGGTCACCCCGGAGGAGGCGGCGGAGCAGGTGCGCGCGGCGGACCCCGACATCGTGATCCTCTGCTCGCCGAACAACCCGACCGGCACCCCGCTGGGGCTCGACGTGGTGGAGGCCGTGTACCAGGCGGCCCGCGGCGTCGTGATCGTCGACGAGGCCTACCAGGAGTTCGCGCCGCGGGATGCGGCGTCGGCCCTCACCCTCCTGGAAGGACGGCCGCGGCTCGCCGTCTCCCGCACTATGAGCAAGGCGTTCGCCTTCGCCGGTGCCCGCGTCGGCTACCTCGCGGCCGATCCGGCGTTCATCGACGCGCTGCGCCTCGTCCGGCTGCCGTACCACCTGAGCGCCTTGACGCAGGCGGCCGCCGTCGCCGCTCTCCGCAACGCCGACGTCATGCTCGGCATGGTGCAGGAGATCGTGGAGCAGCGGGACCGCATCACGGCGACGCTCGAAGCGCTCGGCTACACGCCGCACCTCTCGTGGTCCAACTTCGTGCTGTTCGGAGGCGTCGCGGATCCGCAGGCGACCTGGCAGCAGCTGTACGATCGCGGCGTGCTCGTCCGCGACGTGGGCATCCCCGGCCACCTGCGCGTCAGCGCCGGCACGGAGGCGGAGACGACGGCGTTCCTGGACGCCCTGGCCTCGATAGGATCGGCATCATGACCATCCCCGCGCCCACCGCACGCACCGCGAGCCGCGTGCGCAGCACGTCGGAGTCCACCGTCGAGGTCGAGCTGAACCTCGACGGCACCGGTGCGAGCCGCATCGACACGTCGGTGCCGTTCTTCGACCACATGCTCACGGCGTTCGCGAAGCACTCGCTGACGGATCTCACCGTGCGGGCCTCAGGGGACACCCACATCGATGCCCACCACACCGTGGAGGACGTCTCGATCGTGCTTGGCCAGGCGATCCTCGCAGCGCTGGGGGACAAGTCCGGCATCTCGCGGTACGGCGACGCCCTCGTGCCCCTGGACGAGGCGCTCGCACAGGCGGTCGTCGACATCTCCGGTCGCCCGTACCTCGTGCACGAGGGGGAGCCCGCAGGCTTCGAGCACCACCTGATCGGCGGGCACTTCACCGGATCGCTCGTACGGCACGTCTTCGAGGCCATCACCGTCAACGCCGCGCTGACCGTGCACGTGCGGGTGCTGAGCGGGCGCGACCCGCACCACATCGCCGAGGCCGAGTTCAAGGCGTTCGCGCGGGCGTTCCGGCAGGCGAAGGCCCTGGATCCCCTCGTCGACGGCATCCCGTCCACCAAGGGCGCGCTGTGAGTGCCGCGCCCCGGGTCGCCGTCTTCGACTACGAGTCCGGCAACGTCCACTCCGCGGTCAAGGCCCTCGTCGCCGCGGGAGCCGACGCCGTCCTCACGCGCGACCGCGCCGAGGCGCTCGAGGCAGACGGGTTCGTGGTGCCCGGTGTCGGGGCCTTCCAGGCGGTGCGGGATGCTCTGCACGCCCACGGCGGCGACGAGATCATCGGCCGTCGTCTCGCGGGCGGCCGACCGGTGCTCGGCATCTGCGTCGGCATGCAGGTGCTCTTCGAGCACGGCGTCGAGCGGGGGCACGACACCGCGGGCCTCGGCGAGTGGCCGGGCGCCGTGACGGAGCTCGACGCGTCCGTGCTGCCGCACATGGGCTGGAACACCGTCGAGCCGGGGAAGGACACGGTCCTGTTCCGCGGCATCGAGCAGGAGCGCTTCTACTTCGTGCACTCCTATGCCGCGCAGTCCTGGGAGCTCGACGTGATCCCGCCGTTCCCGCAGCCCGTGCTCACGTGGGCGGACTACGGCGGCCCCTTCCTCGCGGCCGTCGAAAACGGCCCGCTCTCGGCGACGCAGTTCCACCCGGAGAAGTCCGGGGACGCCGGCATCCGGCTGCTCCGGAACTGGGTGCAGAGCCTCTGACCCCGAGCCGCGTCGGCGCCCGGCGTCACGCGGTTTGTCCCGCGCCTCGCGGCGGACTACCCTCGTCTCTCGTGCCCTCTCGGGCCGCAGACCCACCCGAACCAAGGACCCCATGAACGACTTCGCGCAGTCCCCTTCGCTCACGCTCCTTCCCGCGGTCGACGTCGCCGGCGGCAAGGCGGTCCGTCTCACGCAGGGGGAGGCCGGGACCGAGACGAGCTACGGCGACCCGCTGGACGCCGCCGGGGAGTGGGTCTCGCAGGGAGCCTCCTGGATCCACCTCGTCGATCTGGACGCGGCGTTCGGTCGCGGGAGCAACGCGCCGATCCTGCGCAAGGTCATCAAGCAGTTCAAGAACGTCAATGTCGAGCTCTCCGGCGGCATCCGGGACGACGCGAGCCTGGAGGCAGCTCTGGAGAGCGGTGCCGCCCGCATCAACCTCGGCACCGCCGCGCTGGAGAACCCGGAGTGGGCGGCCGACGTGATCAGCCGCTTCGGGGAGGCGATCGCCGTCGGCCTCGACGTCCGTGGCACGACGCTCGCCGCGCGCGGCTGGACGAAGGAGGGCGGCGACCTCTGGGAGGTGCTCGAGCGCCTCGAGGACGCCGGCTGCAGCCGCTACGTCGTGACCGATGTGACCAAGGACGGCACGCTGCGCGGCCCGAACCTGGAGCTGCTGCGCGAGGTGACCTCGCGCACGCCGAAGCCGGTCGTCGCCTCGGGTGGCATCTCGAACCTCGACGACATCGCCGCGCTGCGCGACCTCGTGCCCCTGGGCGTCGAGGGAGCCATCGTCGGCAAGGCTCTGTACGCGGGCGCCTTCACGCTCGCGGAGGCCCTGGATGTCGCCGGAGACTGACCCCCACGCCTGCGGCCCCGAGTCGCACAACCGGGCCGATTCCGCCGGGGTGCCCTGGGAGGGCCGCAGCTTCGAGTCGAACCCGCATGCGGCGGACGACGGCTCGGCGGACCCGGCTCTGCTCGCTGCGCTTCACCGTTTCCGCGCGGGGGAGGGAAGCCAGGCCGAGGTCGTCGACGCGTTCCGCTCCGCCCGGGTGCTCGTCCCCCTGATCGCCGAGAAGGGCGAGGAGGGAGTGGCCCCCAGCGGTCTGGCGGTGGACAAGACGCAGGAGCTCTCGATCGTCACCGTCGCCGCCCCGGACGGACGCCGCGTCCAGCCGGTGTTCTCGTCGGTCAAGACGATGCAGCGCTGGGATCCGTCGGCACGCCCGATCCCGGTCGAGGCCGTCCGCGCGGCCCTGGCCGCGTCGTCGGAGGACACCGACCTCATCGTGCTGGACCCCACGTCCGACACCGAGTTCGTGATCCGCCGCCCCGCCGTCCGGGCCGTGGCGCAGGGGCACGCGTGGGAGCCGAGCTTCCTCTCTCCGGAGGTCGTCACCGCCCTCCGGGAGAGCATCGCCCACGAACTCGCCGTGATCGACATTGCGGTCGCGTCGGGAGACCCGGACGCCCGGCTCCGCGGACCCGAGCTCATCGTGGTGCTGGAGCTCGTCGACGGACTGGAGCGCGAGGTGCTGGATGCCGTGCTCGCCCGGCTCGCCCAGCGCTGGGCCGCGGACGACCGCATCGCCGTCCTCGCCGACTCTCTGACGGTCAAACTCCGCCGCAGCAGCTGAGGCGGAGCTTCGGCCGGATCAGGTGACGGGGCCGGTCCACTTCTCGCCCGGCCCTTTGCCGATCGGGTCGGGGATGGTCGAGGCCTCGCGGAAGGCGAGCTGCAGCGAACGGAGGCCGTCGCGCAGTGAGCGTGCGTGCATGTCGCTGATCTCCGGGGCGCCGGCGGTGATGAGCCCTGCCAGGGCGTTGATGAGCTTGCGCGCCTCATCGAGGTCGAGCTGGGCCGCGGCGTCGGGGTCGTCCGCCAGGCCGAGCTTCACGGCCGCGGCGCTCATGAGGTGCACGGCGGCGGTCGTGATCACCTCGACGGCCGGGACGTCGGCGATGTCACGGACGGCCGAGGAGGCTGCCTCCTCCTGCCGAGCCCATCGCTCCTCGCGCTCGCGGGCCGCCTCGTCCGATGCCTGGTTCGTCACTTCGCCTTGCTTTCTGTTAGACTTTGGCGGGCTCCGGAGCGTCATGCTCCGGAACGAAAGAGGATTCACTTCCCACCCGCGCTTGCCGTTCCAGGCTACCGGGTCTTGCGCTCCGCCGGCTCCGCTCGTCATGAGAGGCCGGTAGACAGGGTGCGAAGCCGGCATCTGAACGCCGGCGGGTGGGGGACGACTCCGATTTCGCCCGGGATGCAGACCGCATCACGGTGGCCGAATCACATCGTCTAAGGAGCTCCGCATCAGCGATCCCCGTACCAATGAGCGCATCCGCGTCCCCGAGGTCCGCCTCGTCGGCCCCGCGGGTGAGCAGATCGGCGTTGTCCGCATCGAGGCAGCGCTGCGTCTCGCCCAGGAAGCCGATCTCGACCTCGTCGAGGTCGCCCCGAACTCGAAGCCGCCCGTCGTCAAGATCATGGACTACGGCAAGTTCAAGTACGAGGCCGCGCAGAAGGAAAAGGAAGCGCGTCGCAACCAGGCGAACACGATCCTCAAGGAAGTCCGCTTCCGTCTGAAGATCGAGGCGCACGACTACACGACGAAGCTCAAGCGCGCCGAGGGCTTCCTCAAGGCCGGCGACAAGGTCAAGGCCATGATCCTCTTCCGCGGTCGCGAGCAGTCGCGCCCGGAGCAGGGTGTCCGTCTGCTGCGCAAGTTCGCCGAGGACGTCGCCGAGTTCGGCACGGTCGAGTCGAACCCGACCATCGACGGCCGCAACATGGTGATGGTCGTCGCGCCGCACAAGAGCAAGTCCGAGGCGAAGCAGGAGCAGAACGCCGTGCGCGCCGCGAACAAGCAGGCCGCGCGCGAGGCGAAGAACGACGCGGACGCCAAGGCGGAGTAGGTCCGCCCCCAGAACTCCCGCACCGCGGGTTGACACCGTCGCCTGAGAAGGCGCCATACGAAGGAAGAGAAGATGCCGAAGCAGAAGACCCACTCGGGTGCTAAGAAGCGCTTCAAGATCACCGGCAGCGGCAAGCTGAAGAAGCAGCAGGCCGGGATGCGCCACAACCTCGAGCACAAGTCGAGCCGTCGCACCCGTCGTCTGAACCAGGACCAGGTGCTCGCGAAGGCGGACTTCAAGGTCGCGAAGAAGCTTCTCGGTCGCTGACGCGCCCGATCGCAGGATAGGAACACAGGAAAATGGCAAGAGTCAAGCGGGCGGTCAACGCCCACAAGAAGCGTCGGGTCATCCTCGAGCGCGCCTCCGGCTACCGCGGTCAGCGTTCGCGCCTCTACCGGAAGGCCAAGGAGCAGGTCATCCACTCCCTGGTCTACTCGTACCGGGACCGCCGCAAGCGCAAGGGCGACTTCCGTCGTCTGTGGATCCAGCGCATCAACGCTGCGGCCCGCCAGAACGGCATGACGTACAACCGCTTCATCCAGGGGCTGGGCCTCGCGGGTGTCACGGTCGACCGTCGCATGCTCGCCGACCTCGCGGTGAACGACGCCGCGACGTTCACGACGCTGGTCGAGACGGCGAAGAAGGCTCTGCCCTCCGACGTCAACGCGCCGAAGTCGGCCGCGTAAGCATCTCGCTTCCGAACGGGCGCTTTCCTCCGGGAAGGCGCCCGTTCCGCGTATCCGGGCGGCGTCGGGCTGACCGTAGACTGAGTTCGTGCTGGAGAACCCCCGTTCCCCCCGAGTCCGTGCCGTCGCCAAGCTGACCAAGCGCAGCGCGCGCACCGAGACCGGTCTTTTTCTGCTCGAAGGTCCGCAGTCCGTCCGTGAGGCGCTGACGTACCGTCCCGAAGCGATCGTCGAGCTGTTCGCGACCCCGCACGGGTGGGAGAAGCACGCGGACATCCGAGCCGTCGCCGCGGAGGCGGATGTCGACGTCGAGTACGTGAGCGAGGACGTCCTCCACGCGATGGCCGACACGGTGACCCCGCAGGGGCTCGTCGCGGTCGTCCGTCAGACGCCGACCTCGGTGCGGGACATCTTCGATGCGGCACCGCGTCTCGTCGCGATCTGCGAGGAGGTGCGCGACCCGGGCAACCTCGGCACCATCATCCGGGCCGCCGACGCCGCCGGCGCCGATGCCGTCGTGCTCACTGGTCGCACGGTCGATCCATACAACCCCAAGGTGGTGCGGGCGACGACCGGCTCGCTCTTCCACCTTCCGGTCTCGGTGGGCAGTGAGCTCGACGAGGTCGTCCGGCGTGCACACGATGCGGGCCTGCAGATCCTCGCGGCGGACGTGAAGGGGGATGACCTCCTCGCGGCACGCGCCGACGGCGTGCTCGGTGAGCCGACCGCCTGGCTGTTCGGCAACGAGGCGCGCGGGCTCGAGGACGAGGCGCTGACTCAGGCCGACCGTGTCCTCCGGTTGCCGATCTTCGGCCGCGCCGAATCGCTCAACCTGGCCACCGCGGCGAGTGTCTGCCTGTACGAGAGCGCGTTCGCCCAACGCGCGGCCTCCACCGGCTGACCGGCGAAGAACGGGACGCGGGATGCAGATACTGATCGTCGAGGATGACGAGCGGGTGGCGGGGGCCTTGCAGGCCTTCCTCGCGCGCTCGGGCTACGCCACCGTGCATGCGGCCGACGGGGCCGCGGCGCTGGAGCACCTCGATGCGGACACCGAGGTGGTGCTGCTGGATCTCGGGCTGCCCGACGTCGACGGGATCGATCTGTGCCGCCGCATCCGCGGGCGCTCCGACGTCCCGATCGTGATCGTCACCGCGCGCAACCAGGTCGCCGAGCGGATCAAGGGGCTGCGCGCCGGTGCCGACGACTTCGTGGTGAAGCCCTATGACGTGCACGAGCTCCTGGCGCGGATCGAGGCAGTCACCCGGCGATCACGGCCGCTGCGCACGGAACCGGACACCCGGGTGCTGCTGCATGACGGGGCGGTGCAGATCGACCTCGTCGCGCGGGAGGTGCAGGTCGGCGGGGTGCCGCTCGCGCTCACCCGCAAGGAGTTCGACATCGTGGGCGTGCTCGCGCGGTATCCGGGCGTCGCGGTGCCGAAGGAGCGCCTCATCCGCGAGGTCTGGAACACCGATTGGCGTGGCTTCGGCCACTCCCTCGAGGTGCACGTGGCCGCCATCCGGAAGAAGAGCGGCGATCGCGCGTTCATCGAGACCGTGCGTGGCGTCGGCTACCGGCTCGCGGGGTCCTGACGCGTGCGCCGCCGCCTGACCGTCGTCTTCCTCGTGCCGTTGATCATCGTGCTCGTCGCACTCGGCGGCGTGACCGGGTGGAGCGCGGCACGCAGCGTCCAGCAGTCGTTCTACGCCGAGCAGCTCGGCGACCTCGGGTACTTCGCGACGAGCGCCCGACAGGCGCTGCGCTCCGGGAGTCCGGCGGTGATGGACGCCGAGGTCCGCCGCTTCCAAGAGGTCTACGGGATCGAGGTGACCGTGTTCGATCTCACCGGCAGCCCCTGGGCGGCCGGTGACCACGGAGACACGGTGCTGTCGGAGGAGGATGCGCAGCGGGTGCGGTTGGCGCTCTCCGGTCGCCGCGCCGAGCAACCGACGTCCTTCCCGTGGGTCGTGTCCGATGCGGCACTGGTGGAACCCGTGTTCGACGACGGGGATGTGATCGGCGCGGTGCTCGTCACGGGTGGCACGGACACGCCGCAGACGGTCATCCTGCGGCAGACGCTCGTGCTCGCTCTCATCGTCGTGCTGCTCAGCGCGCTCGGCATCCTCCTGGTCGCGGGGCTCGCGCGCTGGGTGCTGTCGCCGGTGCGCCGTCTCGACGAGGCGATGGCGGCGATCGAGCGGGGGGAGATGGACGCCCGGGTGGCCGAGGGGACCGGGCCGCCCGAGCTGCGGCGCATGACGCGGGTGTTCAACGGCATGGCCGACGAGATCGAGCGCGTCATGACCCGGCAGCAGGAGTTCGCGCTGAACGCCTCGCACGAGCTGCGGAATCCGCTCAACGCGCTGTTGCTGCGCGTCGAGCACCTCGCGACAGGGCTGGGGCACGAGTGGGACCACGACGTGGAGGAGACCAGGGAGGAGGGCCGGCGGATGACTCGCATCCTGGAGACGCTCCTCGGGCTCGCGCGCGGCGGTCGCACCGACTCCACCATGTCGGCGGTCGATCTCGCCGCCGTGGCCGCCCGCCGAGTCGAGGCATGGCAGGAGGTGGCCGCCCACCGGGCCATCGTGCTGCGCCGGACGGGGGAGCCGTCGGTCATGACGATCACCGACCGCACCATCGTCGAGAGTGCTCTCGACGCCGCGATCGACAACGCGGTGAAGTACTCGCCGGAGGGCTCGTCTATCGAGGTCGGTGCGCAGCGCGAGGGCGACGAATGCCAGCTCACCGTGCGCGACCACGGTCCCGGGCTGTCGCCGGAGGACGCGTCGTCGGCGGCGGACCGCTTCTGGCGGAGCGCGGACAGCGGTGACATGCCGGGAACCGGGCTCGGGCTGGCGATCGCGACCGACCTCCTCGCGACGGTCGGGGGCGAGTTGAGGGTGTGCGGCGCCGGCGGCGGCGGGCTCCTCGTGGCCCTCGTCCTCCCCGCGGAGGCGGCAGCGTGAGCCGGCGGGGGCGGCGCGTCGTCGCCGGGATGCTCGCGCTCGTGACGGCGGCGGTCGCGGTGAGCGCGTGCAGTCCGCGTTCCGAGGACTGGACGGAGACCGCCGCCGTGCTCGCCGCGGGCAGCCCCACCGGCGTCTACCACGACTACGGCAGCCACCTCGCGACAGAGCTGTCGCGTGGGCTCGACGTCGACCTCACGGCGGAGGTGACGGCGGGATCGGTGGACAACCTGCTGCGCGTGAGCGCGGGGGAGGCGCTCCTCGGCTTCGCGCAGGGCGACGCGGCTGCCGATGCCGTGGCGGGGACGGGAGCGTTCACCGAGCCGCTGGACGTGCAGGCGGGCGCCCCCCCCTTCCACGAGGACCCGCCGAACGTCCTGGGGGGCGACTCGGCCGGCGGAAA